>JAODNN010000155.1 GCA_025465355.1 Blastococcus sp.
GGTCCCGGCCGAAGCCGAACTGGTGCTGCCGGGTGGCCGCGCGGCCCGCGCGCCGTCCGCCGACCAGCAGCAGCACCTGGTTGGCCGAGTCGGCCAGTGAGTGGATCGCCTCCGCGAGCATCGACGAGGCGCCGGTGACCAGGAAGGCGACGAACTTCGCAACAGCGATCCCGAGGTTGGCTCCGAGCGCGGCGAGGATCGCCGTCGTGCCGCCTCCGCCTGCCGCGTGGCCGCTCTCGGCGGCGCCGTGGGGCGATGTGGACTGCGCAGTCATGTTCCCCGTGCCCTCTCGTTGTCCAGTGCCAGCGCCAGGTAGACGGCGGCGAAATCGGCGACCGCCAGCTGGCGGGCCAACCGCGGGAGCCGCGCGAACCGTCCCGGGTCGCCGTGCTCGGCCAGCGCACTCACCGGCACAGTGTGTGCCGCGGCCGAGCGGAGCACCTCCTGCATGGCCTCGGCCGCCGAGCGGGGCTCGCGCTCCCCCGCCCCGTCGTCGACGGCGTCGCGGATGGTGAGCAGCCGCAGCCGCCGATCGTCGTCGTCGGCCCGGTCACGGAAGAAATCGTCGGCGTCGCGTGGCGCGAGCGGCCCCGACAGGACCGCACAGACGGCGACCCGCTGGTCGGGCAGCCGGAAGCCGGAGACCGACAGACGGCGCGGGTCGCGTACGCGCAGCAGCGGACGGTCAGTGTCCCCCGGGTGCACGGCTCCCCTTCCTACGCTAGTGCGGGCTCACGACCAGTACTGGACCACTCTTGTCCTGTCACGCCGACTGGGCATTGTGACTGGCTGGCGCACGGAGCCTTGGGCAACAGCGGACGCATCCATGTCGGACGAGCCGCTGGACGGCCCGCGAACCTGCGAGCAGCAGAGAGGGAAAACCCATCTCGAGACTGCAACGCCCACATTCTGACGCTTGAGGCACAGACGTCCCGCCTGCCCCTACGCTCCGCTCGCCTCCAGTTACGATCAGGCAGCCTAGTGGCTCAGAGTGCTGTAAACCTGACTCTCCGTTGTTCGACGGCCTTTTACGTCACACCGAGAAGCAGGCCTCCCGGTGCCTCGACCAGATATCGACCTCCCCAGATGGCGGCGTCCATGACTTGCGATCGAACAATGTCACCCAGTGACAACCAGGCAGGACGGCTGCTTCACGCGGAACCGGCGCCCGCCGAGACGGGTCAGCCCACGCCTGCGGACACGGTGATCATCATTCCCACATACAACGAGGGCGGAAACGTCCCACTCCTGGTGAGTCGACTGAGTAGCGCCTTCTCGGGTCGAGCAGTCGAGATCCTCTTCGTCGACGACAGCACGGACGACACGCCTCACGTGATCCAGCACACCGCCCGGACATCCTCCATCCCGGTGAGGATGATCCACCGCACCCGCGACGAGCGCGCGGGTGGTCTTGCAGGCGCGGTCACCACGGGCATCCGCAACTCCCGGTCAACGTACGTCCTCGTGATGGACGGCGACCTGCAGCACCCGCCGGAGATGGCACCCCTGGTTCGAGATGCCGCCGCGGGCGCCGACCTCGCGGTTGCCTCCAGATACACCGCTGAGGGTGACGCCCAAGGCCTGTCCAGTGCCTATCGTCACCTGATCTCCAGCAGCTCGACCACCCTGGCGAAGGCCTGTTTCCCACGACGGGTGGGCAAGGTGTGCACAGATCCAATGACCGGCTTCTTCTGCTTCCGGCGGGATGCGGTCGACCTGACGCGTCTGAGACCGCGTGGATTCAAGATTCTTCTGGAGATCCTCTCTCGCCACGACCTCGACGTGGTGGAACTCCCCTTCGCCTTCGGCACACGTCATTCGGGTGAGAGCAAGGCCGACTGGCGCAATGGCGTGCACTTCTGCTACCAGATGCTTAGTCTTCGCATGGGGCGGATGAGCCGATTCGCCGCCGTCGGGCTATTGGGGACGATCGTGAACCTCGCGCTGATGGCGCTCCTGATCCAGGTGCATGGACTTCACTACCTACTTGCCGCCGTCATCGCGGCGGAGGTCTCCATACTCTTCAACTTCACCATGCAGGAGCGGTTCGTTTTCCGAGACATGACCGACGGCGTCCACAGCCGCGCCAAACGGATCGCCAGCAGCCTAATCTACAACAATACAGAAGTCCTCATTCGCCTGCCGATTCTCGCTTTCCTGGTCAAGGTGACGGGAATCGACGCCGTCCTGATCCAGGCATCCATGCTGGCCCTTGCTTTCGTGGCCCGCTTCCTCTTCATGAGCAGAGTCGTGTACCGGACGACTCGCCCGTGGTGGGGCGTCCGGCTCCCAGCCCCGGCCGAGGTCGCTCTCCTCGAGGAACTGAACGCGGCTTGAGGCTGACCCTCCCACCTCGTACCCAACGACCTCTCTCCACAATTCCCCCCGCACGATTGCGGTGACTATGCGCGAAGGCCAGGCATGTTGATCGAGCAGGAAAACCGAGCCGAGGCGGCCTCGTCACGCAATTCGGCGGCGGCGCCCCCGGCGATCGCACAGTCGGGGGCCTCCCGGGCGGGGGGAACGACTCGACTCTCGCGGATCACGTCGGGCGGAGGTGCAAACGTCTCGACGCGGCGGCCGTGGGCACGCCGCCTGGCTGAGAATCGCTTCCTCGTTCTGCTACTCGTGGGCTTCGCGCTCTCGAGTGTCATCTGGGACCTGCTGAACCGACGCGGACAGCCCTACGACATCGACGAGTCCGGGTACCTCGGCTTCTCGTTGATGGACTTCCAGTCGCTCGGTCGCGGCGGTCTCCTCGCCTGGGCCGAGCAGGTGGTCGCACCCAGTATTTTCTCACCGTTGACCACGGCGCTGACGACGCCCGTGTACCTCGTCTTGGGGCCGCGACCGTTGGCCGCGCTGATGGTCCCGCTGCTCTTCTCGCTGATCGCGATCGCCGCCACATACGGGCTCGCCCGGCGAGTGGCCGGCGAATCGGTGGCACGGGGCGCGGCGGTCCTGACGGCGTCAGTGCCGGTGATCATCCAGTACTCCCGGGACTACCACTTCGCGGCAGCTGCCACCGCGGTGACCGCTGCCGCCCTGTACTTCTTGACCAGGTCCGACGGCATGTCTTCCCGACGATGGTCGGTGGCGTTCGGGGTGGCCATCGGGCTCCTGCCCTTGGCCCGGACGATGACCGTCGCCTTCATCCCCGGGTTCGCTGCCGCTGTCATCGTCATCCTGATCGCCAACGGAGAACGTCTGCGCAGGCTCGCCAACGCCGTGCTGGCCGGTGTCACGGCCATCTGCGTGGCCGCCCTGTGGCTCGGCCCCAACGGCAACGGTCAGGCCGTCTGGAATTACCTGACCGGCTTCGGCTACGGCTCGGCGAGCACCCAGTACGGCACCGACCAGCCGCTGTTCAGCTTCGGCGCCTGGCTCACGACCCTGCAGGTCATGGGGAACTACGTCCTGCTGCCCCATCTGCTGCTGTTCATGGCAGGCGCCATCGCCTCGGTGGCCGTGGTTCTGCGACTCCTCTTCTCGAGCGGCGGCATCCGTCGGTTCGTCTCCGCCGGGAACATCCGCAGGATCGCCCTGTCCCCTTTGTTGCCGATGGCGTCCGTGGTGGGTCTGGGCCTGGTGGCGTTGACGTCGTCGGCGAATCACGGCTCGGCATTCGGGGCGCCGCTGGTCCCTGCGATGTGCATCCTCTCGGTGTGGGCGCTGCGCTCGGTCTTCCACCGGCTCCGATGGACTGTGTCAATAGCGATCGGTATCGCGGCTGTCATCGCAACTGTGCCCTTGCTGCCGATCCCCTGGGCCCTCACCGGAACGTGGACGGTGGCCCTGCCTGAGGTCGGCACTGTCGCGGTTGCCAGCGGTCAGGGCGTGATCAGTCAGTACCTGCAGCAGGGGCGTGCGGGCAGTGCTGCGCTCACGGTTCGTGATCCGGGGTTGGTGGCAGTCGGCCGGGAGTGGGCGGCCGAGAACCGACTGACCGCGGATCACCTGCAGGGCCGGTACGGCGACCGTGCGCTCGTTGCCATGGGCTTCCGGCACCGCCATCTGAACCCGAACTCCGTCAACCTCGCCCAGATGGCGGCCGGCAACCGTCCGTTGCCGCTCGTCATGGTCCAGCGTGAGTCGACCGAGGACACGATCGACGCGTATCGAACGTGGCTCCGCGACGGGACGGCCGCGACCTCGTGCCTGTTGCTCACCGCTTCGGGCAGCAAGAACGAGTTCGAGCCGCTGACGACCGAAGCCACCATGACTGCGGCCGCGAAGGCCGAGGGCTTCCAGGCGGTCAACAGCTGGCCGCTACCGGACGGCCGGACCGTCACCGAGTGGCAGCGCTCCCACATCTGTCCTGCCTGAGCCCTCCAGGGAGGCAGAAGCGCTCGGGGAACGCGTCAACCGAACCGGGGGCATTGCCGGTCCTTCTCCCAGGGGCCCGCCGCGCCTCGTGGGTCACGCCAGGCGACTAGCGCCGGTTTGGCCATGAGGAAATCTGCCCGAGGTTGTAAATCTCCAGACCAGCTGTCCCTTGCCCTTCTGCACCGGGCTCCAGCGTTTCGTGCGACAGCGCTCGACCCGAACCTGTCCGGGCTACTACACGTGACGAGTGTTGTCGGCCCCCGGGTGGCGGCCGAGGACTGAGTCATACGATCCGCTGAGAACGTGTGTCGCCGCCTGCTCACCCGCGGCGTGCCCTCTCGTTGTCCAGTGCCAGCGCCAGGTAGACGGCGGCGAAATCGGCGACCGCCAGCTGGCGGGCCAGCCGCGGGAGCCGCGCGAACCGTTCCGGGTCGCCGTGCTCGGCCAGCGCGCTCACCGGCACGGTGTGTGCCGCGGCCGAGCGGAGCACCTCCTGCATGGCCTCGGCCGCCGAGCGGGGCTCGCGCTCCCCCGCCCCGTCGTCGACGGCGTCAGTGTCGCGGATGGTGAGCAGCCGCAGCCGCCGACCGTTGTCGTCGGCCCGGTCACGGAAGAAATCGTCGGCGTCGCGTGGCGCGAGCGGCCCCGACAGGACCGCGCAGGCGGCGACCCGCTGGTCCGGCAGCCGGAAGCCGCTCACCGGCAGGCCGGCGAGGGTGGCCATCTGGTCGACGACCCGATCCGCGGCGGCGCCGGCGAGGGGACCCTCGGCAGCGATGATCGGCAGCGCACCGAGCAGCTCCAGCGCCAGGGTCTTCGCCGGGTTGACGAACGATTCCTGAGCCGGCCCGCACTCCCCCGCCACCTCGTCCAGCGCCGCCGCGATGGCCTCGGGGTCGGTCACCCCGCGAGGGAGCAGGCCGAGCTCCGTGGCCAGCACCAGCATCGGCGTCAGCAGGGACCAGAGCGTGGTGTGCCGCACCCGCGACCGGGGCAGCGGCACGTACGGCGCCCGGGCCGCCGAACAGGCGGCCTGCAGCGGGGCCCCCTCGGCACCGATGCCCACCGGCGCCACACCTCGACGGGCCGCCTCGTACGCCGGGGTCACCGCGTACCGGCCCGCGCCGGTCCGCGTGGCGACGACCACGACGTCGCTCGGTCCCGTCCAGACCGGCAGGTCGGGGCCGGGGACGACGTCGACGGTGACCGGGCTCGCCGGCCCGAGGAGAGCACGCAGCACCGACGCGGCCACCGCACCCTCACGGCGCGCAACGATGACCAGCCCGCGCGGCCGGCCGCCGTCGGTCACCCGGCCGAGGCCCGCCTCCTGGGTCAGCTGGGCGGTCTCCCGCACCTGGGCGCCGGAGCCGGCGACCGCCGGTAGCAGGCCCCGGGGATCGCGGGCACGCAGGACCTCGAGGTCGTCGAGGACCTCCTCCGCGAACTCGGGGCCGGTCACGAGGATACAGCCATGGGTTCCGATGTCATCCGTTCCGGTACCGGGCCTCGTCCAGCAGCAGCACCGGGATCCCGTTCCGGACCGGGAACGCGCGACCGCAGGTGGTGCAGAGCAGCTCGCCCGCCTCCTCGTCCACGGTCAGCGGGCTGTGGTGCGTGTCCGGGCAGGCCAGGAGCTCCAGCAGTTGCGGGTCGAGGCCGAGCGGGCCCGACGTCGTCCCCGTCATGCGCGCACCATCTCCAGAACCTCGTCCCGTAGGTGGGTCATCCGCGCCTCGTCCGGCGCCTCGACGTTGAGCCGCAGCAGCGGCTCGGTGTTGCTGGCGCGCAGGTTGAACCACGCGCCGTCCGGCAGTTCGACGGTCAGCCCGTCCAGTTCGTCGACCGTGACGCCGTCCTGCTCGGCGTAGGCAGCGCGAACGTCCGCCACCCGCGCCGCGGCGTCCGCCACGGTGGAGTTGATCTCGCCCGAGGCGGCGTAGCGGCTGTAGGCCGCGGTGAGCTCGGACAGCGGGCGTCCCTGCTCACCCAGGGCGGCGAGGACGTGCATCGCCGCGAGCATGCCCGTGTCGGCCCGCCAGAAGTCGCGGAAGTAGTAGTGCGCGGAGTGCTCACCGCCGAAGACTGCGTCGGTGCGCGCCATCTCGGCCTTGATGAACGAGTGCCCCACCCGGGTGCGCACCGGGTCGCCGCCGTGCTCCCGCACGATCTCCGGCACCGCGTGGGAAGTGATCAGGTTGTGGATGATCGTGGTGCCCCGGCCCTTGGCCAGCTCGCGGACCGCGACCAGCGCGGTGATCGATGACGGGCTGACGGGCGCACCGGTCTCGTCGATGACGAAGACCCGGTCCGCGTCGCCGTCGAAGGCCAGCCCGATGTCGGCGCCGTGCTCGACGACGGCGGCCTGGAGGTCGACGAGGTTGGCCGGGTCCAGGGGGTTGGCCTCGTGGTTGGGGAACGAGCCGTCGAGCTCGAAGTACAGCGGCACGATCTTCAGCGGGAGGTCCGACAGGACGACGGGCACGGTGTGCCCACCCATCCCGTTCCCCGCATCGACGACCGCCTTCAGCGGCCGGATCGTGGAGAGGTCGACGAGCGACCTCAGGTAGGCGGCGTACTCGGCGAGGACATCGCGCTGGGTCACGGTTCCCACGCGACCGGGCTCGCGGTCGAAGCTGCCCTTCTCGGCCCACTCCCGGATGGTGGCCAGGCCCGAGTCCTGTCCGATCGGCGCGGCGCCGGCGCGGCACATCTTGATGCCGTTGTAGCGCGCCGGGTTGTGGCTGGCTGTGAACATCGCGCCGGGGATGTCGAGGGAGCCGGCCGCGAAGTACAGCAGGTCGGTGGACCCCAGACCCGCCTCGACGACGTCGACGCCGCGGCCGATCACACCCTCGGCGAACGCGCGCGACAGCGGGATCGAGGACTCACGCATGTCGTGCGCGGTCACCACCGCGGTCGCGCCACTGTCCGCGACGACGAACTCGGCGAAGGCTGCCCCGATCGAGCGGGCCACGTCCTCGTCCCACTCGTCGGGCACGACCCCGCGCACGTCATAGGCCTTGATGAGCGACGACAGATCGGGCACGCACCGACCCTAGTGGGCCCGCTGCAGGGTCCCGCCGCGAGCCTGCGAGCGGCGGTGGGCAGCGGGGTCCTTCCTCAGGTGAGGTCGGGAAGGACCCGCAGATGCCCGCGGCGCGTGCCGCTGCCGTCGTCCGCCGGGTCACGCGGCGGCTCGGGCCGGGCCGCCTCGCGGACGGCATCGGCGAGCGCCAGCAGGTCGTCACCGGTGGGGCCGGAGTCCTCGATGTCGATCTCGTGCCGGACGACCTCCCAGCCACGCGGCACCGTCAGGCGCTCGGCGTGGAACTCGCAGAGGTCATAGCTGTGCGGTTCAGAAAATGTCGCCAACGGGCCGACGACGGCGGTCGACTCCGCGTAGACGTAGGTCAATGTCGCCGCTGCCGGTTGCGCGCAGCCGCTGCGCGAGCAGCGACGTGACTGCCTCACCACCGGTTCCTCACGCTCCGCACAGTAATCCTGCACGACGGTCGGCGGCAGCAGGCACACCGGAATTCTGGAGCGGTAACCCCATCCTGCACGATGACCCCGTGGGCCTCGGCGCCGGTCCCGGCGCCGAGCCGGCGTCGTCCGTGCGCGGATTCGCGCCGGGTCAGCGGGGCGGCCGTAGGCTCCCGCCGAGATGACCCACCCCCCTCGCCACCCCGGCCGATCCCGCCGCGACCGACACGGCCGCGGCCTTCGCGGACGTCTGGTACCGGCCGAGGTGCCGCTCGCCCGCAGCCGGGCCGAGCAGTTCGACGACCTCGTCCTGGATGCCGTGGAGGACATCGAGCGCCGCTGGGAGCGCGAGCTGGCCGGCGTGGAGTTCGCCGTCGAGGACGTGCCGTGGGTCGAGCACACCAGCCCCGACGACGTCGTCCTGGATTCCGACGTGCTCGACGACGGCAGCGTGCCACTGGCCCGCGTCCTGCCCGCGCACCGGGAGAACGGCCGCGAAGTGCCGCCCCGGATCGTGGTCTACCGGCGTCCGCTGGAGATCCGCGCGCACGACCGTGACGACCTGGCCGACCTGGTCCGCGACGTGGTGGTCGACCAGGTCGCCGTCCTGCTGGGCCGCGACCCGGAGGAGATCGACCCGACCGGCTGACCCTAGGACCGCACGGTCACCGGGCTGCCGAGCCGGGCGGCCATCCGGCGCGCCCCCGCCAGTCGCCGGCGCGCGAAGTCCACGTCGAGGCCGTCGCCGCGGCCGGGCCGGGTGACCCGTTCCACCAGCTGCTCGAGCGCCACTGCGTGCCAGAGCAGCCCGACGTCCGGCGCCTCCCAGCCGGCGGTGCGTTCGAGCACGATCTCGGCGACGGCCCGGCGGTCGTCGCCGTCGGCCGTGGTCGCCCAGAGCGTGAGCAGGTCGAGGTGCCGTGGCACGGCGCGCACGCCCGCCCACTCGAGCACGACCAGCCGGCCACCCTCCTCGTCGAGGACGGCATTGGCCGCGCGGTAGTCGCCGTGGCCGACGTCGGACAGCGGCAGCCGGCCCGCCGCGGCGCGGACCGCGCGCAGTTCACCGAGCCCGACACCGGCGCGCAGCAGCCGGCCGCCGTCCTCCACAGCGGAGAGGGCACGGCCCCCTCGCCCTCCCCCGGGCGGCGCCCAGGGCTCTCCCGACGGCGCCGGGAGCGGCGCCATGCGGACGGCCGCGTCGACGGCCGCCTCGGTCCAGCGCGGGCCGCCGGCGGCCGCAGGATGCACCCGGTGGGAGAGCAGCCACCGGCCGTCGTCGGCCGCCCCGATCACCTCCGGCACGCCGATCCCGCGCTCCTCGGCCCAGCGCCGTCCCCGCAGCTCCGCGAGGATCCGCAGCCGCCCGCTCTCGGTCATCGCCAGGTCGACCACCCGGTCGGCGAGCACGCCCTGGAGCACGCCCAGCCGCGCCGTGTGGTCAGCGACGCCGACCAACGGCTGCTGGACGCCGAGCTCGGCCAGCAGGGCCACCACGCGGGCGTGGCCGCCGGCTGCGGATGCGAACGTTCCCGGATCGCTCATCGCCCGGATGGTGACAGCGCGGCCCCCGCCCCGCACCGGGAGGCGCCACGGCCCGGCACGCCGCGCCTGCGATGCTGGGCACGATGGACATCCCCGCGGCGGCCGCCGGCCCCTGGCTCGTCGTCGCCGTGGCGCTCGGGATCGGCGGGCTGGCGCTCACGGCGGTCGTGGCCCGGCACGTTCTGCGGCGGCGGAGGGCCGCCGGCCCCGCGGCGGCACCGGACCCGGCGGAGAGCCCGTTCCGGGAGGACGACCTGCCAGGTTTCCTCGAGCGGCCCCCGGGATCCGCCGGGCGGCCCGACGCGCCGCTCGACGGCTGGACCGTGCTGAGCGGTCCAACAGGGCCCGCGGTCGCGTCCACGCCACCGGCCCCCGCCGGACGCCGCGACTGGAGCCTCCCCGTGCTGACCACCGCCGGCGTCGTCGCCGCCCTCCTCCTCCTCGGCGCCGGCGTCTCCGCCGGGGTCGCGGCCGCGCGCCGCGACGGCGCCGGTACCCGCGGACCCGACCGCGGCCAGGCCCACCAGCGCGGCCCTCAGCACCTGTCGGCGGACCTTGCTTTCGAGGGCATCGTCTTCGAGCGGCACGCCGTCGGGGTCACCGCCACGTATCCCCGCGTGCGCCTCACGAGCAACGGCACCGCCGCGCTGGCGCAGGTGGAGCTGCCCACCTGGAACTGCCTGGCCGACGAGGCCCCGGCGGACCCGGTGGCCGCTGGGTGCAGCCGCACGCTGCCCGAGTACGCCGACGTGGCGACGCCGGCCCTGCAGTTGCAGCGCTCGGGGGACGGGCAGGTCCGGATCAGCGGCCGGTTCCCGACCTACACCCGGCCCAACGGCTCCCCGCCGGAACGGACCGGGCGGGTCTACGAGCTCCTGATCACCGTGGGTCCGGCGGCCGGCCGATCGGGGACGGGGCAGGTTCCGGCGACCGGGGAGCTCCGCCTGGGCACTGACCGGGCCCGGACGACCGGCGTCAGCGTGCTCCGCGCCGGCGACTGAGTGCCGCTGCCCGGGGCCAGCCGCGGGCCGGAATCGTCAGCCCGACCAGGGGCGCGCCCATCTCGCGGCGCAGCCCGCTGATCTCGCTGAAGGCCCACCACGGCCAGCGGTCCGCGCCGTCGACCAGCGTGAGCAGCCCGGCACGCAGCCGGTCGCCGTCGGCCACGACCGCGAGCTCCACCTGACCGATGGCGGCGTGCAGCCGGGCAGCGGCACGCAGGAAGCCCCGCGCCCGGGCATCCGGCTCGCGGGCCAGCAGCGCCGGCAGCCAGCGTTCGAGCTCATGCGGCTCGCGGCTGCGGCGGACGTCGCCCACCGTGTCGAGCTCGTCGACGAGGCGCCGGCTGCGGACGTTGGCGAGCACCCCGGTGGGCTGCGCGGCGGCCAGATCCCGCGAGGCCGGGTCACCCATGGGCAGGCCGGCCAGCCGCAGGGTCCAGGGCCCGCGCAGGGCGCCCACGAGGTCGACGATCCCGGCGGCCAGGAGCTCGGCCGACGCCTCGTCGCGGGCGAGCAGCCGGGCGGGGGGCCGTCCTCCGGGTACCGGCGCCGTCCCGTCACCGAGCAACGTCACCTCGGTGACCAGCCGGCGCCGCCGCAACGACAGGAACGCCACCCCCTCGGGACGGCCCTCCCGATGGGCCTCGACGACGACGGCGACGGGGCGTGGGGCCCACGGGCCTGTGGAACCGCGCGCGGCCTGGTCGTTCAGGACGGCGGTCAGCCAGGGCCCGCGGGCGGTCACGGGGGCGGCCAGAGCGGCCATCAGGGGCGCGGCGGCCCGCACCTCCCGGACCACGCGGGCGCGACCGACCGCGACCCTCGACGACAGGAACCGGGCGGCCACGACCCGAATAGCACCACAGCCGCCGACGGGAACCGTCGGCGGCTGTGGCTGAGTGCAGGGGTCAGCAGGCGATCCAGATCACACGGCGCGGCGGCGCAGCCGGCGGCGCTCACGCTCCGAGAGGCCGCCCCAGATGCCGAACCGCTCGTCGTTGGACAGGGCGTACTCCAGGCACTCGGCCTTGACCTCGCACCCGGTGCAGATCTTCTTCGCCTCGCGGGTCGAGCCGCCCTTCTCGGGGAAGAACGCCTCCGGGTCGGTCTCGGCGCACAGCGCCCGCTCCTGCCACGACTGCGCGTCGGCCTCGAGGCCGATGCCCATCAGCCCGGCGATGCCCTGGCCCGCGGTGGCCCCCGGCCGGTCGCTCGTCCGCTGGGTGGCACTGACGTAATCGCTCAACCACGACACCTCGTTCATGACGATGCGTCCCCTCTCGCTGTCGTCCCGGTGCGCGGTTCCCGGGAGGTTCCCGATCCGCTCAGCACTCGATGACATCGCCGGAATTACACGCGTGTCGTTGCCCGGCCGTCAACTTCGCCCCGTGTAAGCGACACGCCACACACGTCCCATCTGTCACACCCGCTTCGTCACATGTCGTTCCGTACCACGACACACCCGGCGAACAGTCGACAAATGCTCATCAGGCACCATGCGTTTTGTGCAGATCGTGGTGCTGGCCGGAGGCACCGGTGGGGCTCGTTTCCTGCGTGGCCTGCGTGCCGCGGCCCCCGGAGTGGACATCACGGCCGTCGTGAACACCGGGGACGACGTGACGATGCACGGGCTGCGGATCTGCCCGGACCTCGACACCGTCGTCTACACGCTGGGCGGCGGCATCGACGAGGAGCGCGGCTGGGGCCGGTCCGGCGAGAGCTGGACGGTCAAGGAGGAGCTGGCCGGCTACGGCGCCGACCCCGACTGGTTCGGCCTCGGTGACCGCGACCTGGCCACGCACCTGATCCGCACCCGCATGCTGGACGCCGGCTATCCCCTGTCCGCGGTCACGGCCGCGCTGGCCGACCGCTGGCAGCCCGGCGTGACCGTTCTCCCGATGAGCGACCAGCGGGTCGAGACCCACGTCGTCGTGAGCGACCCGGAGACCGGCCGGCAGCAGGCGATCCACTTCCAGGAGTGGTGGGTGCGCCACCGTGCCGCTCTCGAGGCCTCGGCCTTCGTCCAGGTGGGCGTCGACGCCGCACGTCCCGCGCCGGGTGTCGTGGAGGCCTTCGCCGCCGCCGACGCCGTCCTGCTGGCCCCGTCCAACCCGGTCGTCTCCATCGGCACGATCCTGGGCGTGCCTGGCATGCGCGAGGCCCTGCTGGCCGCGCCGGGGCGCGTCGTCGGGGTCTCCCCCATCGTCGGCGGCGAGGTCGTCCGCGGCATGGCCGACCGCTGCCTGCCGGTGCTCGGCATCGAGGTCAGCGCGGAAGGGGTCGGCCGGCACTACGGTGCGCGCGCCTCCGGCGGGCTGCTCGACGCCTGGCTGGTGCACTCCGGCGACACCGCCGACGTCCCCGGCGTCGACGTGCGGGCCGTCCCGCTCCTGATGTCCTCCCCGGGGACCTCAGCGGCGCTGGCCCGCGCCGCACTGGACGCCGCAGGTGTCTGAAGTCCCGCCCGGGATCTCGGTGCACCCGGTCTCGGGGCTGCCGGAGTTCTCCCCCGGTGACGACCTGGCCGCCGCGATCGCCGGCGCCGCGCCCTGGCTGGCCGACGGCGACGTCGTCGTCGTCACCTCCAAGGTGGTCTCGAAGGTCGAAGGCCGGCTGGTCCGCGTGCCGCCGGGCACCGACCGGGAGGCCGCCCGCCAGCAGGCGATCGACGACGAGACGGTGCGGGTGGTCGCCCGGCGGGGCCCGCTGAAGATCGTGGAGACCCGGCAGGGCTGGGTGGTGGCCGCCGCGGGCATCGACGCCTCGAACGTGCCCGGCGACTCCCTCGTCCTGCTTCCCGAGGACGCCGACGCCTCCGCGCGCGGGCTGCGCAGCCGGTTGCGCGAGCTGCTCGGCGTGGAGGTCGCCGTCGTCGTCAGCGACACGTTCGGCCGGACCTGGCGCGAGGGGCTCACCGACGTCGCCGTCGGCTCGGCCGGCATCCCCGCCCTGATCGACCACCGAGGGGACGTCGACCCGCACGGCAACCGGCTGGAGACCACCCAGGTGGCTCTCGTGGACGAGCTGGCCTCGGCCGCCGACCTGGTGAAGGGCAAGCTCGCCGGCGTCCCGGTGGCCGTCGTGCGCGGCCTCACCCTGCGCACCACGGACGACGACGAGGGCACCCGGCCGCTGGTCCGGCTGGGCGCCGGTGACCTCTTCCCCTACGGCGTCCGCGATCTGCTGCCCGCGCGCGAGCCGGGCGAGGACCTGGTGCCGCGCGCCGGGGAGCTGGCGGCGGTGGCCGAGGCCTTCCGGATCGCCAGCACCGCGCTGCCGGAGTTCCCGGTGGTGTTGCGCTACGGCGGCGAGGAGACGGGTGTCGTCGACGTCCACCTCGTCGACGCGGTGACCACGACGACGGCGGTCAACCTCGGGGCCCTGCTCGGTGCGGCGATCGTGCAGCTGCATGCCGACGGGTGGGTCACCAGGTGGGAGCCCGTGGCCACGCCGGGGGGCTCCTCACTGGTCGGGCGGCTGTGGATCGGCACCTCCGCGGCCTGAGACCGTCGCGGGCCGAGTCCGCCACTCGGCCCTCCCGCGCGGGCGCCCGGACCCCCGGATACGGTCCGGGGGTGGAGATCCGCGAGCTCGCCGTCACCGACAGCTATGTCCTCGACCTCGTCCCGCACGGCGACCCCCGCGGCCGGTTCACCGAGTGGTACCGGTCGGACGTGCTGGCCGGCGCCACGGGCTTCGGCCTGACGCTCGCCCAGGCAAACCACAGCGTGTCCGCCCGCGGCGTGCTCCGCGGTGTGCACTTCGCCCTGGTCCCGCCCGGGCAGGCCAAGTACGTGTACTGCCCCTCCGGCAAGGTCCTCGACGTCATCGTCGACATCCGGGAGGGCTCACCGACCTTCGGCGTGCACGACTCCGTCCTGCTCGACAGCGACCAGCCCCGGGCCGTGTACCTCGCGGAGGGCCTGGGTCACGCGTTCGTCTCGCTCGCCGACGGCAGCTCGGTCACCTACCTGGTGTCCACCGGCTACTCGCCCGGCCGCGAGTTCGGCATCAACCCGTTGGACCCGGCGCTGGACCTGCCGTGGCCGGCCGACATCGAGTTCGAGCTCTCGGCCAAGGACCAGGCCGCCCCCACGCTCGCCGAGGCGCAGGAGCAGGGCCTCCTGCCCACCATGGAGCAGTGCGCGGCCCGGTACGCGGAGCTGCGCGCCGGTCAGACCGCCCGGTAGT
>JAODNN010000178.1 GCA_025465355.1 Blastococcus sp.
ACGGCCGCAAGCACGTCCCGGTCTTCGTGACCGAGGCGATGGTCGGGCACAAGCTCGGCGAGTTCGCGCCCACGCGCACCTTCCGTGGGCACATCAAGGACGACCGCCGGTCGCGGCGCGGCTGACCAGGTAGAGAGAGATTCAGATGACTTCCCAGTTGGGACAGGAGGCACCGGTCGCCCGGGCTACGGCCCGGTTCGTCCGCGTGACCCCTATGAAGGCCCGCCGGGTGGTGGACCTGATCCGCTACCTGCCGACCGACGAGGCACTCGCCCTGCTGCGCTACGCGCCGCAGAGCGCCAGCGAGCCGGTGGCCAAGGTGGTCGCCAGCGCGGTGGCAAACGCCGAGCACAACCTGCAGCTGGACCCGGCCGCACTGGTCGTCAGCGCTGCCTACGTCGACGAGGGCCCCACGCTCAAGCGGATCCGTCCGCGTGCGCAGGGCCGGGCGTTCCGCATTCTCAAGCGGACCAGCCACATCACCATCGAGGTGAGCGAGGTCGCCACCAGCGACGTCCTCGCGCAGAAGTCGCGCAAGGCTCGCCGGGAGACCGGTCAGTCCGGCCCGGCGACCCAGCAGGTCAAGACCAACACGAGGGGAGGGACCCGCTAGTGGGTCAGAAGGTCAACCCGCACGGGTTCCGGCTCGGCATCACCACCGACTACAAGTCCCGGTGGTTCGCCGACAAGCTCTACGCGGACTACGTCAAGGAAGACGTCGCGATCCGCAAGCTCATGTCCAAGGGCATGGAGCGTGCCGGGATCTCGAAGGTGGAGATCGAGCGCACCCGTGACCGTGTCCGCGTGGACATCCACACCGCCCGGCCGGGCATCGTCATCGGCCGTCGTGGTGCGGAGGCCGACCGCATCCGCGGTGAGCTGGAGAAGCTCACGGGCAAGCAGGTGCAGCTGAACATCCTCGAGGTCAAGAACCCCGAGTCCGACGCGCAGCTGGTCGCCCAGGGTGTCGCCGAACAGCTCTCCAGCCGCGTCAGCTTCCGTCGTGCCATGCGTAAGGCGATGCAGTCCGCGCAGCGCAGCCCGCAGGTCAAGGGCATCCGGGTGCAGTGCTCGGGTCGCCTGGGCGGCACCGAGATGAGCCGGTCGGAGTTCTACCGCGAGGGTCGGGTGCCGCTGCACACGCTCCGCGCGAACATCGACTACGGCATCTACGAGGCCCGCACCACCTTCGGCCGCATCGGCGTGAAGGTGTGGATCTACAAGGGTGACGTCAGCGGCTCGCGGGCGGAGCGCGAGGCCCTGGAGGCCCTCGCCCAGCGCCAGCAGCGTCGCGAGCGGGCCCAGCGCCCGCAGCGCCGTTCGGGCTCCACCGGCACGACGGCGGGCGGGACCGAGGCCGGTCGCGCCGCGGCCGAGTCGTCGACCGGCCCGGTCCCCGAGGCCACCGTCGCTGCCACCTCCGGCGAGTCGGCTCCCGAGCAGACCGTGTCCGAGGTCGCCGGCCCCGAGGCCACCACTGCGGCCGAGACGGCCGCTGCCGAGAACACGATTGCCGACACCACCGCGACGGAGAGCACCCCGTCGCCTGAGGAGGGCTGACACGTGCTGATCCCACGGCGCGTCAAGCACCGCAAGCAGCACCACCCGAGCCGCTCGGGGAAGGCCAAGGGCGGTACCGAGATCAACTTCGGTGAGTTCGCCATCCAGGCCCTCGAGCCGGCGTACGTGACGAACCGGCAGATCGAGTCCGCTCGTATCGCCATGACCCGCCACATCAAGCGTGGCGGCAAGGTGTGGATCTCGATCTACCCGGACCGTCCGCTGACCAAGAAGCCGGCCGAAACACGCATGGGTTCCGGTAAGGGCTCGCCCGAGTGGTGGGTGGCCAACGTCAAGCCCGGCCGCGTGCTGTTCGAGCTGTCCGGTGTCGCGGAGCCCGTGGCCCGTGAGGCCATGCGCCGCGCGATCCACAAGCTGCCCATGAAGTGCCGCTTCATCACGCGTGAAGGAGAAGTGTGATGGCCGCCGGCCTGAGCGCTCCCGAGCTCCGCGAGCTCTCCGCTGACGAGCTCGCCACCCGGCTCCGTGAGTCCAAGGAAGAGCTTTTCAACCTGCGGTTCCAGGTGGCCACCGGCCAGCTGGACAACAACCGGCGACTGCAGACCGTCCGCCGCGACATCGCCAGGATCTACACGATCATGCGCGAGCGCGAGCTGGGTCTCTCGGTCGCCCCGACTGAGGGTGTGGCATGAGCGAGACCCAGGAGACCCAGAGCTCCAGCGGCCCCGGTCTGGCCGGGCGTGGCTACCGCAAGGTCCGTGAGGGCCTCGTGGTCAGCGACAAGATGGAGAAGACCATCGTCGTCGAGGTCGAGGACCGCGTGAAGCACGGCCTCTACGGCAAGGTCATCCGTCGCACCAGCAAGCTGAAGGCTCACGACGACCAGAACGTCGCGGGCATCGGTGACCGGGTGCAGATCATGGAGACCCGGCCCACGTCGGCCACCAAGCGGTGGCGGCTGGTCCAGGTCGTCGAGAAGGCCAAGTAAGAGGCGGCCCTTCGGGGCCGCACGGGTACGAGTACCCTTGAATACCGGCGCGCCCCACGGGTGCGCGCCGCATCCCGGTACCCGTGCACGGACGGCCGACGGCGCATGCCGTCGGCTGTCCGTACGTGGGTACCGGACAGCCGGTTCACCGATCCGGCCCGGCTGTCGCAAAACTGAGATTTGGGAGTAGGGACGTGATCCAGCAGGAGTCGCGGCTGCGAGTCGCCGACAACACCGGAGCAAAGGAGATCCTCTGCATCCGGGTGCTCGGCGGTTCCGGGCGACGCTACGCGGGCATCGGCGACATCATCGTCGGAACCGTGAAGGACGCGCTGCCCGGTGCCGGGGTCAAGAAGGGCGACGTGGTCAAGGCCGTCGTCGTCCGCACGGTGAAGGAGCGTCGTCGTCCGGACGGTTCCTACATCCGCTTCGACGAGAACGCCGCGGTCATCATCCGCGACAGCGGCGACCCGCGCGGGACGCGCATCTTCGGCCCGGTGGGCCGCGAGCTCCGCGACAAGCGCTTCATGCGGATCATCTCGCTCGCCCCGGAGGTGTTGTGATCATGGCTGGCACCCACAAAAAGGCTGCGACCAGCGGCAAGACGCCGTCCATGAAGGTGAAGAAGGGCGACTCCGTCGTCGTTCTCGCCGGCAAGGACAAGGGTGCGAAGGGCCGGGTGATCGCCGCCTACCCGAAGCTCCAGAAGGTGCTCGTGGAGGGCGTCGGCCGGGTCAAGAAGCACACCCGCATCAGCTCGACCCAGCGCGGCGCCCAGCAGGGCGGGATCGTCACTCAGGAGGCGCCCATCCACGTGAGCAACGTGATGGTGATCGACTCCGAGGACAAGCCGACCCGGGTCGGCTACCGCAAGGACGAAGAAGGCCGCAGCATCCGGGTCTCGCGGCGTACCGGTAAGGACCTCTGAACGTCATGAGTGCACCCACGCGCGAGCTGCCCCGCATGCTCGCCCACTACCGCGAGAACATCGCGCCGGCGCTGCAGTCGGAGTTCAGCTACTCCAACGTCATGCAGATCCCGCGCCTGACGAAGATCGTCGTCAACATGGGCGTCGGCGAGGCCACCCGTGACGCAAAGCTCATGGACGGCGCCGTGCGCGACCTGACCGCGATCACCGGTCAGAAGCCGGCCGTCGTCAAGGCCCGCAAGTCGATCGCCCAGTTCAAGCTCCGCGAGGGCATGCCGATCGGCGCGAAGGTCACCCTTCGCGGCGACCGCATGTGGGAGTTCCTCGACCGGCTGCTGTCGTTGGCACTGCCCCGTATCCGTGACTTCCGCGGCCTCAACCCCAAGCAGTTCGACGGCCACGGCAACTACACGTTCGGGCTGAACGAGCAGTCGATGTTCCGCGAGATCGACGTCGACCGGATCGACCGGCCGCGCGGCATGGACATCACGCTGGTCACCACTGCGCCCACCGACGACGAGGGTCGCGAGCTGCTCCGCCAGCTCGGCTTCCCCTTCGCCGGCCAGACCGTCGTGACCACCACCCGCTGAGCCGGTAGGAGACAACCACATGGCCAAGAAGGCTCTGATCGAGAAGGCGAACCGCAAGCCCAAGTTCGCCGTCCGGGCTTACACCCGCTGCCAGCGGTGCGGTCGCCCGCACTCGGTCTTCCGCAAGTTCGGCCTCTGCCGGATCTGCCTGCGGGAGATGGCCCACGCGGGGGAGCTCCCCGGCGTGCGCAAGTCCAGCTGGTAAGCCGTACCACCCCCTGCACCACCTCGATGCACCACTGATCGCCGATAGGCCCGCGCACGAGAAGCGTGCGGAACCGCGGCGAGAGAGGCACGACACGACGCCATGACGATGACCGACCCGATCGCAGACATGCTCACGCGTCTGCGCAACGCCAACCAGGCGTATCACGACGCAGCGGTGATGCCGTCGTCGAAGTTGAAGACCAAGATCGCCGAGATCCTCCAGCAGGAGGGCTACATCGCCGGCTGGAAGGTCAACGACGTCGAGAAGGACGGCAGCACCTTCAAGCAGCTCGTGGTCGACCTGAAGTACGGCCCCAACCGTGAGCGGAGCATCGCCGGTGTTCGCCGGGTCTCCAAGCCCGGACTGCGGGTCTACGCGAAGTCCACCGCACTGCCCAAGGTGCTCGGCGGCCTCGGTGTGGCGATCATCTCGACCTCGACCGGACTGCTGACCGACAAGCAGGCGAACAAGAAGGGCGTGGGTGGGGAAGTCCTCGCCTACGTCTGGTAAGAGGAGCGAGCAGAGATGTCACGGATCGGACGACTCCCGATCGCCGTGCCCGGCGGTGTGGACGTCGCCATCGACGGTCAGACGGTCAGCGTCAAGGGACCCAAGGGCTCACTGAGCCACACGGTCGCTGCGCCGATCACCGTCGAGCGCGGCGAGGACGGTGCCCTGCGTGTGCAGCGGCCCAACGACGAGCGGGAGAGCCGCAGCCTGCACGGGCTGTCGCGGACTCTCATCGCGAACATGGTCACCGGCGTCACCGAGGGGTACACCAAGACCCTCGAGATCGTCGGTGTCGGTTACCGCGTCCAGGCGCGCGGCTCGGATCTCGAGTTCGCCCTGGGCTTCAGCCACCCGGTTCTGGTGAAGGCCCCCGAGGGGATCTCCTTCACGGTCGAGGCCCCCACCCGCCTGCGGGTGACCGGCATCGACAAGCAGCTGGTCGGCGAGGTCGCCGCCAAGATCCGCAAGATCCGCAAGCCCGACCCGTACAAGGGCAAGGGCGTGCGGTATCAGGGCGAGGTCGTCAAGCGCAAGGTCGGGAAGACGGGCAAGTGATGGCTCAGGCACAGGCACAGAGCAGCAAGGCCGGGGCACACAAGCCTGTCGGCACCGACGTCAGCACCGCGCGTCGCGTCTCGCGGCTGCGCCGCCACAACCGGCTGCGCAAGCGTGTCAACGGCACGCCGGAGCGGCCGCGCCTCGTGGTGAAGCGCAGCTCGCGCCACATCCACGTCCAGGTCGTCGACGACACGGTGGGCCGCACCCTGGTGAGTGCTTCCACCATGGACCCGTCGTTGCGCGGCGCCGAGGGCGACAAGAAGGCCCTCGCTCGTCAGGTGGGCACGCTGGTGGCGGAGCGCGCCAAGGCTGCCGGCATCACCGCGGTCGTCTTCGACCGCGGAGGTAACCGGTACGCCGGGCGCATCGCCGCCCTCGCCGACGGGGCTCGCGAGAGCGGGCTGGACTTCTGATGACTTACAAGCAGATCGAGAGGGACCTCTGATGCCAGGACCACAGCGACGCGGCGGCGGCGCCGGCGGCGGTAATGACCGCCGCGACCGTCGTGACGGCGGGCGGGGGCCCGGAGGCGCGCCCGCCGAGAAGAGCAACTACATCGAGCGCGTGGTGGCCATCAACCGCGTGTCCAAGGTGGTCAAGGGTGGTCGGCGCTTCAGCTTCACCGCTCTGGTGATCGTGGGCGACGGCGACGGCACCGTGGGTGTCGGTTACGGCAAGGCCAAGGAGGTGCCCGCGGCGATCGCCAAGGGCGTCGAGGAGGCCAAGAAGCACTTCTACAAGGTGCCTCGCATCGCCAGCACCATCCCGCACCCGGTGCAGGGTGAGGCGGCGGCCGGTGTCGTGCTGCTCAAGCCCGCCAGCCCCGGTACCGGTGTCATCGCCGGTGGTCCGGTGCGTGCCGTGCTCGAGTGCGCCGGGATCCACGACGTGCTCTCCAAGAGCCTCGGTTCGTCGAACCCGATCAACATCGTGCACGCCACGATGCAGGCGCTGAAGGACCTCGTCCGCCCCGAGGAGATCGCGGCCCGCCGCGGGCTGCCGCTCGAGGACGTCGCCCCGGCCGCCATGCTCCGTGCGCGTGCGGGCCAGGGAGTCTGAGATGGCGCAGATCAAAGTCACCCAGATCAAGTCAGGGATCGGGACCAAGCCGAACCAGCGGGAGACGCTGCGTTCGCTCGGTCTCAAGCGCATCCACGACTCGATCGTGCACGAGGACCGTCCCGAGATCCGCGGGATGGTCGCGACGGTGCCGCACCTGGTCACCGTCGACGAGATCAGCTGAAGCTGAGTAGGGACATCTCATGACTCTCAAGGTCCACCACCTGCGGCCGGCCCCCGGCGCTCACACCCCGAAGACGCGAGTCGGCCGTGGTGAGGGCTCCAAGGGCAAGACCGCCGGTCGCGGCACCAAGGGCACCGGGGCGCGTGGTAACACCTCCGCCCGGTTCGAGGGTGGGCAGACCCCGCTGTACATGCGGCTGCCCAAGCTCTCGGGCTTCAAGAACAACAACAAGGTCGTGTTCCAGGTCGTCAACCTCGACCGGCTCGCGGCGCTGTTCCCCCAGGGCGGGGTGGTGAACCCGGACAACCTGGCCGACGCCGGTGCCGTCCGGCGCGGCCAGCCGGTCAAGATCCTCGGCACCGGGGACCTCGGCGGCGTCGAGGTGGATGTGCACGCGCACGCGTTCTCCACGTCGGCCGCGGAGAAGATCGCGGCTGCCGGGGGGCACACGCACCGCATCTGACACCGGCGACCGCCGGGGGCGCGATTCGCGCTCCCGGAGGTCGGCGGCCGGCCCGGCTCGCGAGTCCGCGGGCCGGGCTGATTGCTAATCTCATCGGACCGAGCAGGGGAGGGCACGTGCTGCAGGCGTTCGCCGCGGCGTTCCGGACGCCAGATCTCCGGCGCAAGCTGCTGTTCTCCCTGGCGATGGTCGCCGTCTATCGGCTGGGCGCTTCCGTCCCCGGCCCCGGCGTCTCGGTCAAGGCCATCAATGCCTGTCTGACGCAGGCTCAGAACTCCAGCCAGCGAGACGTGTACTCGCTGGTGAACCTGTTCTCCGGCGGCGCGCTGCTGCGGCTTTCGGTCTTCGCCCTCGGGATCATGCCGTACATCACGGCGAGCATCATCGTGCAGCTGCTGGTGGTCGTGATCCCACGGTTCGAACAGCTGAAGAAGGAAGGGCAGTCGGGTCAGAACAAGCTGACCCAGTACACCCGCTACCTCACCATCGCGCTGGCGATCCTGCAGAGCACCGGGATCATCGCGTTGGCCCGCAGTGGCCAGCTGTTCCCCAGCTGCACGCAGCAGATCATCCCGTCGGACTCGGTGTGGACGACCATCGTCCTGGTCATCACGCTGACGGCCGGCACCTCGCTGATCATGTGGCTCGGCGAGCTGCTGACCGAGAAGGGGATCGGCAACGGCATGTCCGTGCTGATCTTCACCTCGATCGCGGCTCGCATCCCGGCCGAGGGCGGCGCCATCCTGCAGTCCCGCGGTGGCCTGGTCTTCACCATCGTGTGCGTCTTCGCGGTCGTGATCATCGGCACCGTCGTCTACGTCGAGCAGGCGCAACGCCGCATCCCGGTCCAGTACGCCAAGCGGATGGTCGGGCGCCGGATGTACGGCGGCACGTCGACCTATCTGCCGCTGAAGGTCAACCAGGCCGGCGTCATCCCGGTGATCTTCGCGTCGTCCCTGCTCTACCTGCCGCAGCTCATCTCCCAGCTGCAGGGCAACAGCACCGGCCCGGTGCGACAGTTCTTCGAGAACTACGTGATCAAGCAGAACAGCTGGGTGCACATCGCGCTCTACTTCGGCCTGATCGTGTTCTTCACGTACTTCTACGTGTCGATCACGTTCAATCCCGAGGAGCGGGCCGACGACATGAAGCGCTACGGCGGCTTCATCCCGGGCATCCGCCCCGGCCGGCCCACCGCGGAGTACCTGCAGTACGTGCTCTCCCGGATCACCCTGCCCGGGTCGATCTACCTGGGGCTCGTGGCGGTCCTCCCCAACCTGTTCCTGTCGATCAGTCAGAACGGGCAGAACCAGAACTTCCCGTTCGGCGGGACCGCGGTGCTCATCATGGTCGGAGTGGGGTTGGAGACGGTGAAGCAGATCGAGACTCAGCTCAATCAGCGCAACTACGAAGGGTTCCTGAAGTAGTGCGCGTCGTGCTGCTGGGGCCGCCCGGAGCGGGAAAGGGAACCCAGGCACAGCTCATCGCGGAGCAGCTCGGCGTACCGGCCATCTCGACCGGTGACATCTTCCGGGCGAACGTCAGCGGGCAGACCGAGCTGGGCCAGAAGGCCAAGGCCTACATGGACGCCGGCGACCTCGTGCCCGACGAGATCACCGTGGCCATGGTGAAGGACCGTCTCGCCGAACCCGACGCCGAGGAGGGGTTCCTGCTCGACGGCTTCCCGAGGACGATCTCGCAGGCCGAGCAGCTCCGCTCGTCCCTGGGCGAGCTGGGGCAGTCGCTCGACCGCGTGATCGAGCTCGTCGTCGACGAGGACGAGCTCGTCCGCAGGCTCTCCGGTCGCCGGATGCTGGTCGACGGCGAGATGGTCCAGCGCGACGACGACAAGCCCGAGACCGTCCGGCACCGCCTCGGGGTCTACCGGGAACAGACTGCCCCGCTGTCGGGGTTCTACGACTCGGAAGGCCGGCTCTCCCGTATCGATGCGATCGGTTCGGTCGAGGAGGTCACCGCCCGCGCGATGAAGGCGCTGGGCGTCGACAAACCCGGGCAGTCGAGCTCGGACTGAGGGGCGGGTACAGCGGTCGTGGACGGGGGCTTCACCGGTCTCGTTGCCCGGCTCCCGCTGCTCGCGAAGTGGAGTGGACGCATGATCCAGATCAAGACCGCTCACGAGATCGAGCTGATGCGCGCCTCCGGATTGGTGACCGCGGGGGCCATCAAGGCGGTGAAGGCCGTGGTTCGCCCCGGGGTCAGCACGGGCGAGCTCGACGCTGTCGCCGAGGAGCACATCCGCTCGCAGGGGGCAGTGCCGAACTTCCTCGGCTATCACGGGTTCACCGGCACCATCTGTACGTCGATCAACAACGAGGTCGTCCACGGCATCCCGAACCCCGACCGCCGGCTCGCCGAGGGCGACAACATCTCCATCGACTGCGGCGCGATCCTCAACGGCTGGCACAGTGACTCGGCCGTCACGGTGACGGTGGGTGACCCGTCCCCCGAGGACGCCGCACTGCTCGAGGTGACCGAACGGTCGATGTGGGCCGGCCTCGCGCGGGCGATCGCCGGCGGGCGGCTCACCGATATCAGTGCCGCCGTCGAGCAGACGATCAGCGCCGAGTCGCACGAGTACGGCATCGTCGACCACTACGGCGGCCACGGCATCGGCACCGAGATGCACCAGGACCCCCACGTGCTCAACTACGGCCGACCGGGCCGTGGCCCGAAGCTCGTCCCCGGGCTGGCGCTGGCGATCGAGCCCATGGTCACGATCGGCGACCCGGCCACGGCCGAGTTGGAGGACGGCTGGACCGTGGTCACGAAGGACGGGTCCCGCGCCGCCCACTTCGAGCACACCGTGGCCATCACCCCCGAGGGCCCCTGGGTCCTGACCGCCGAGGACGGCGGGGTCGCCGGCCTGGCACCGTTCGGGATCACCCCCCGCACCTAGGTGTGGAGGGCCGCCTGCAGGGTCCCGCCGCGAGCTTGCGAGTGGTGGGGGCAGGTGGGTCCTTTCTCTCATCCGGGGCGGGTTGGTGAGCGGCATGGCCACGGGGTACGATTGTCGTTGGCGCTAGCGCCGTTCCTTCGTCGTGCTGTGGCCGCATGACCTGGGACGCCCTCGCGAGAGCGCCTGCACCACCTGTTCTGCAACCACCGAGCGTGCCCTCCCGGGATCTCCCATGGGCACGGTGCACCGAACCAGGGGCACCGAGCGACGGTGACCGAGCACCACCGAGTCAGGGAGCGCGTGTAGGGAATGGCGAAGAAGGACGGGGCCATCGAGGTCGAGGGTCGCGTCGTCGAGCCGCTGCCCAACGCGATGTTCCGGGTCGAGTTGCAGAACGGGCACCGGGTGCTCGCCCACATCAGCGGCAAGATGCGTCAGCACTACATCCGCATCCTGCCCGAGGACCGCGTGGTCGTGGAGCTCTCGCCCTACGACCTGACCCGCGGTCGCATCGTCTACCGCTACAAGTAACCGCTCGGTCCGCGGCTACCCGACAGGGAGCGCGGGCCGGCGCACGATCTGAGGAATGAGGGGCGGCACCGGTGAAGGTCCAGCCGTCGGTGAAGAGAATCTGCGACAAGTGCAAGGTGATCCGCCGGCACGGCCGGGTCATGGTCATCTGCGACAACGCCCGGCACAAGCAGCGCCAGGGCTGAGGGAGTACCTGAACATGGCACGACTGGCCGGCGTCGACCTCCCCCGCGACAAGCGGATGGAGGTGGCGCTCACGTACATCTACGGAATCGGCAAGCACCACGCCCAGGAGACCCTCGAGGCGACGGGCGTGAGCCCCGACCTGCGGGTCAAGGACCTCGGCGACGAGGACCTGCTGAAGCTGCGTGACTACATCGACGAGCACTTCCGCGTCGAGGGTGACCTGCGCCGGGAGGTGGCCGGCGACATCCGCCGCAAGGTGGAGATCGGCTGCTACCAGGGGCTGCGTCACCGTCGTGGACTGCCTGTCCACGGGCAGCGCACCAAGACCAACGCGCGCTCCAGCAAGGGCCCGCGCAAGACCATCGCGGGCAAGAAGAAGGCCCGCTGATCCGAGCACGCCGGCGCACCGTCGCGGGTCCGTAGGGCCGGACCGACAGGGCGCCTGAGCACGACCTGCACGACCTGCACGACAAGGCCACGAACACAGACACAGACCGGAGAGACATGCCTCCCAGGGCTCGCACCGCGGCTGGTGCCAAGAAGGTCCGCCGCAAGGAGAAGAAGAACGTCGCCCACGGCGCCGCGCACATCAAGAGCACGTTCAACAACACGATCGTGTCGATCACCGACCCCAGCGGGAACGTGATCAGCTGGGCTTCCGCCGGCCACGTCGGTTTCAAGGGCTCGCGCAAGTCCACGCCGTTCGCGGCGCAGATGGCTGCCGAGAACGCCGCGCGCAAGGCGCAGGAGCACGGCATGCGCAAGGTCGACGTCTTCGTCAAGGGCCCGGGTTCGGGTCGTGAGACGGCCATCCGGTCGCTGCAGGCCACCGGCCTCGAGGTCGGCCAGATCCAGGACGTGACGCCGCAGCCGCACAACGGCTGCCGGCCCAAGAAGCGCCGCCGGGTCTGACCGGTCACTGACGAGACGAAACAGGAGTATTTGACGTGGCCCGTTACACCGGAGCCGATTGCCGCCTCTGCCGGCGCGAGAAGATGAAGCTGTTCCTCAAGGGCAGCAAGTGCGAGTCCCCGAAGTGCCCGATCGAGATCCGGCCGTACCCGCCGGGCGAGCACGGCCGCGGCCGCACCAAGGACAGCGAGTACCTGCTCCAGCTTCGTGAGAAGCAGAAGGCCCGCCGCATCTACGGCGTGCTGGAGAAGCAGTTCCGTGGGTACTACGAAGAGGCCAACCGTAAGAGCGGCAAGACCGGTGAGGTCCTGCTGCAGATCCTCGAGTCGCGGCTGGACAACGTGGTCTACCGGGCCGGCTTCGCCGAGTCCCGCGACATGGCCCGCCAGCTGGTGCGCCACGGCCACATCCGGGTCAACGGCCGGAAGGTCGACATCCCGTCCTTCCGGGTGAGCCAGAACGACATCATCGAGGTGGCCGAGAAGTCGCGCACGATGCTGCCGTTCGAGGTCGCCCAGGCGCGGGCCGGCGAGCGTCCGGTCCCGGCGTGGCTCGAGGTGATCAGCAGCCAGCTGCGCGTGCTGGTGCACAACATCCCGGCACGCCAGATCATCGACACCCCCGTGCAGGAACAGCTGATCGTCGAGCTCTACTCGAAGTAATAGAAGGACCCCCTGCTCCCCACCACTCGCACGCTCGCGGTGGGACCCTGCAGGGGGCCGACGGCGGGGTGGGCGGACAGATGTCCACCCCGCCTGCACCACCCTCACGGCGTCATATGGCGGTCGCCGGAGGACCTGAAGGAGAAGAACCATGCTCATCGCACAGCGCCCCACCCTCGCCGAGGAGACGATCACCGAGTCGCGCTCGCGGTTCGTCATCGAGCCCCTCGAGCCGGGCTTCGGCTACACCCTCGGCAACTCCCTGCGCCGCACGCTCCTCTCCTCGATCCCCGGAGCAGCTGTCACCAGCATCCGGATCGAGGGCACCCTGCACGAGTTCACGACCGTGCCGGGGGTCAAGGAGGACGTCACCGAGATCATCCTCAACCTCAAGGGCCTGGTCGTGAGCTCCGACTCCGACGAGCCGGTGACCATGTACCTGCGCAAGCAGGGCCCCGGTGAGGTGACCGCGGCGGACATCGCGCCCCCGGCCGGCGTCGAGGTGCACAACCCCGAGCTGCACATCGCGACGCTGAACGGCAAGGGCCGGCTCGAGATCGAGCTGGTCGTCGAGCGTGGCCGCGGCTACGTCCCGGCGCCGCAGAACAAGCAGCCCGGCCAGGAGATCGGCCGCATCCCCGTGGACTCGATCTACTCCCCGGTGCTCAAGGTCACCTACGCCGTCGAGGCGACCCGTGTCGAGCAGCGCACCGACTTCGACCGTCTCGTGGTCGACGTGGAGACCAAGCCGTCGATCGTTCCTCGTGACGCGATCGCCAGCGCCGGGTCGACCCTCGTCGAGCTGTTCGGCCTGCTCCGCGAGCTGAACGTCGACGCCGAGGGCATCGAGGTCGGGCCGAGCCCGGCCGAGGCCGCCGACATCGCGAACTTCTCGATGCCGATCGAGGACATGGACCTCACTGTCCGGTCCTACAACTGCCTCAAGCGCGAGGGCGTGCACACCGTCGGTGAGCTCGTCACCCGCTCGGAGGCCGACCTGCTCGACATCCGCAACTTCGGGGCCAAGTCGATCGACGAGGTCAAGATGAAGCTGGCGGCCATGGGCCTCGCGCTCAAGGACAGCCCGCCCGGATTCATCCCCACCTCGGTCGAGAGCTACGACGAGGGCTACGAGACCGACGCGTACCACGGTGCGACCGAGTACGCCGACGTCGAGTACAGCGACACCTCTTACCAGGAGACCGAGCAGCTCTGAGCTGTGCCGGCCGGGCGTCGGACACCCCGACGTCCGGCCGGGCCTCCCGGCCCGCCACACTGAACAGCGCACCACGGAACGCAGCCCGGCACGCACCGCCCGGCCGCCTGAGGAAGGACCGACATGCCCACCCCCACCAAGGGTCCCCGTCTCGGCGGGTCCCCCTCGCACGAGCGGCTGATGCTGGCCAACCTGGCCACCTCGCTGTTCGAGCACGGGCGGATCACCACCACCGAGACGAAGGCCAAGCGGCTGCGTCCCCTGGCCGAGAAGCTGGTGACCTTCGCCAAGCGTGGTGACCTGCACGCGCGTCGCCAGGTCATGGAGACCATCCGTGACAAGGACGTCGTCCACCACCTGTTCGCCGAGATCGGTCCGCGGTACGAGAACCGGCCCGGCGGCTACACCCGGATCACCAAGGTGGGCTCCCGCAAGGGCGACAACGCCCCCATGGCGGTCATCGAGCTCGTCGAGGCCCTGACGGTCAGCCAGCAGGCTGTCGGCGAGGCCGAGCGTGCCCGTGGCACCCGCTTCGCCTCGGGCACCGGCGCGGCGTCCGCGGCGGGCGAGGTCACGGCTGACGCGGTGGAGACCGCCGAGGCCCCGGCCGGCGGGGATGACGACGCTCAGGAGATCACCGAGGACGTGTTCCTCCCCGACGGCGAGCGCCAGGACGACGGCGACGTCACCCCGGAGCCGACGGCGCAGAACACCGCCGTGGTCGACGACCCCGAGCTCTCGCCCGAGCTGGCAAGCGCCGCGGCGGCCGAGGTCAACGCGGCCGAGGTGACCGACGCGGCCACCGCCGGCGCGGACGCGCCGGGCGGCGAGGCCGAGCCCGACCCGAAGTAATTTCGCTGAGCATCCAGCAGCAGACGGACGAGCCCGCCACCGACACCGGTGGCGGGCTCGTCCGTCTTCGTCTGGCGGTGAGCTACGACGGCACCGCCCTGCACGGCTGGGCGCGGCAGCCGGAGCTACGCACCGTGCAGGGAGACCTCGAGGAGGCTCTGGGCACGGTCCTGCGTTGCCCGGTCGAGCTGACCGTGGCCGGCCGCACCGACGCCGGCGTCCACGCCACGGGGCAGGTGGCGCACTGCGACGTCCCGCGGGCGGCGTGGGAGGAGCAGGAGCACCGGCTGGTACGCCGGCTGCGCGGCGTGCTGCCGGCCGACATCGCCGTGCCGGAGGTGGTCGTGGCCCCGGCGGATTTCGACGCCCGCTTCGGGGCGCTGGGCCGCCACTACGTCTACCGGCTCACCGACGCGCCGTCGGGCCCGCCACCGCTTCGCCGCGCCGACACCGTCGGCTGGCCACGCGCCCTGGACGCCGATGCGATGGCGTCGGCCGCCGGACTCCTGCTGGGCGAGAACGACTTCGCCGCCTACTGTCGCCGGCGCGAGGGTGCCACGACGATCCGCACACTGCTGGCTCTCGACGTCGCCCGGGACGGTGACCTGATCACCGTCTCCGCTTCCGCGGACGCGTTCTGCCACTCCATGGTCCGAAGCTTGGTGGGGGCGCTCCTGGCGGTCGGCGAGGGCCGTCGTCCCCCCGAATGGCCGGCCGGGCTGCTGAGCCGGACAGAGCGGGCCAACGACGTGCCGGTCGCACCCGCGCACGGGCTGACCCTGGTCCGGGTGGACTACCCCGCCGATGCCGAGCTCGCCGCCCGCGCCCAGGTCACCCGGGCCCGGCGCGGCTGAGCTCACGGGAGGGCGGCGACAGCCTCCGGGATCGGGGTCGGCCCGCTGACCACCTCGACCACGTCATTGGTTTTCAGGTCGGTCAGGACCTCGGCCAGCACCGCCGCTACGTCGTCCCGCGGGACGTCCCCCCTCTCGATGCCGTGCCCGAGGGTGACCCGCCCGGTGCCCGGCTCGTCGGTGAGCCGCCCCGGCCGCACGATCGTGGTGTCCAGCGCGGGATCGGGGAGGATCTCGTCCTCGGAGCGCAGCTTGGCCTGTAGGTAGGCGGCGAACACCGGGTCCATTCCGCGGGGCGTTCCCTGCCGTGCCTGCGGCACACCCATCGCGGAGATCAATACGTACGGGCGGACCCCGGCGCGCTCGGCGGCCTTGGCCAGCAGCACGGAGGCGCCGTAGTCGACGGTGTGCTTGCGCTCCGCACCGCTGCCCGGGCCCGCCCCGGCCGCAAAGACCACGGCGTCGGCGCCGGAGACGGCAGCGGCGACGTCCTCGACCGACGCGGACTCGAGATCGAGGACGACCGGCTCGGCGCCGTCGTCCCGCACGTCGGCCTCGTGGGCGGGATTGCGGATGATGCCGACGACGGTGTCGCCGCGGGCGGTCAAGAGGCGGCTGAGGCGGCGGGCGATCTTCCCGTGGGCTCCAGCGATGGCGACGCGCATGGGAGGGGCCTACCCCAGTTTGCCGTCGACTACCTGCCGGGCGCGCGCGAGGTCGGCAGGGGTGTCGCAGTCCAGCCACGGCGGCGGCTGCCCGGGGACCGTCACCGGCCGCACGCGCCGCACGGCCAGACCCGCCAGCACGCGTCGCATCGACGTCGGCTCGCGGGCCCCGGCGATCGCGCCGTTCAGCGCGGTGGTCCGCCAGACGCCGAGCAGCAGCTGATCCCGGCCGCCGTCGTCGACCACGAGGACGCCGTCACCGGACAGCTGGCTGCGCAGCTCGCTGATCAGCACCGCGGTCAGGAAGGGGAGGTCGCCGGCCAGGACCGCCACGACGTCGGTGGTGACGTGGGGCAGCCCGGCCCGCAGGGCCGCGACCGGGCCACCGCCCGGCGGGTGCTCGCGGACCAGGAGGACGTCGTCGGGCGCCGGTTGCCGCGGCCCCACGACGACCCGCTGGTGGGCGTCGGCGACGGCGGCCAGGACCGCGGCGAGCATCGTCCGGCCGCCGACGACGAGCTGCGGCTTGGCCTGGCCCCCCAGCCGTGCGGCCTTTCCGCCGGCCAGCACGACGGCCGTGTAGGGCGGCAGCGGATCCATGTACAGACCGTAAGCCGCAACCGTGGGTACCGTCCTGAACGTGGGACGAGTGACCAGCCGGACACCGGTGCTGCGCATCCGAGGGGGGCAGCACACCACGCGACCCGACACGGTCGCGGCGGAGGAGCCCTTGGAGATCCGTCTGGACGGGAAGCCGCTCGCGGTGACCATGCGGACGCCGGGCCACGATTTCGACCTGGTCCACGGGTTCCTGGCCACCGAGGGCGTGATCACCGGACCGGCCGACATCGCCGGGCTGCGGTACTGCGACTCCGCCGACGCCGACGGCCGCAACACCTACAACGTGGTGGACGTCGACCTGGCCCCCGGAGTCGAGGCCCCGGACACCGCGCTGGACCGGAACTTCTACACGTCGAGCTCGTGCGGCGTCTGTGGCAAGGCCAGCATCGACGCGATCCGCACGAAGACCTCCTACGACGTCCCCGGTGACGCCACCCGACTGCCGCTCGAGGTGCTGTTCGCGTTGCCTGACCGGCTGCGGGCGGCCCAGGAGGTGTTCGACAAGACCGGCGGACTGCACGCGGCGGGGCTGTTCACCGCGGAGGGGCAGTTGGTGGCTCTCCGGGAGGACGTCGGCCGGCACAACGCCGTCGACAAGGTCATCGGGGACGGCGTCCGCGAGGGGCGGCTGCCGCTGGCCGGGCGGGTGCTGATGGTGAGCGGCCGGGCGAGTTTCGAGCTCACCCAGAAGGCGGTGATGGCCGGCATCCCGGTGCTGGCCGCGGTCTCGGCGCCGTCGTCCCTGGCCGTGGAGCTGGCCCGTGAGGTCGGCATCACCCTCGTCGGCTTCCTGCGCGGCGACGGCTGCAACGTCTACACGCACCAGGAGCGGATCGTCCTCCCGGAGTGACCTCTTTCAGTGATCCCCTCCGCGCAGCTGGCTCACGACGTGCGGGAGAAGCGGGCCGAGCACGGCCAGACCGTCGCGCACCCCGCCGGTGGAGCCCGGCAGATTCACGATCAGCGTGCGGCCCGCGATCCCGGCCAGGCCACGCGACAGCACCGACGTCGGCACGCCGTGCCCGGCGCCGTACCGACGGATCGCCTCGGCGATGCCCGGGGCCTCCCGTTCGAGGACCGCGCGGGTTGCTTCCGGCGTGACGTCGGTGGGGGACAGGCCGGTCCCGCCGGTGGTGAGGACGACGTCGGCCCCCCCGACGATCGCCTCCTCCAGGACGATCTCCAGCTCGGCGGCGTCGTCCGGTCGGACGTGCGGACCCTCGACGGTGAAGCCGAGCTCCCGCAGCCCCTCGGCCAGCACGCGCCCGCTGGTGTCCTCGTAGACGCCGAAGGCGGCACGGTTCGAGGCGGTGACGACGACGGCGCGTGCGCCGTCCGGAAGCTCGCTCATCGGGTCCAGTCCCCGCTCTTCCCACCGGACTTGGTCAGCAGCCGGACATCGGTGATCGTGGCCCGCGGATCGACGGCCTTCACCATGTCGATCACGGTGAGCCCGGCGACAGCGACGGAGGTGAGCGCCTCCATCTCCACACCGGTGCGGTCGGCCGTCCGGGCGGTCGCGGTGATCTCGACGGCGTCGTCCGTGACCTCGAGATCGACGGTGACGCCGTGCAGGGCGATCGGATGACACAGCGGGACGAGGTCCGGCGTCCGCTTGGCTCCCGCGATCCCGGCGATCCGCGCCACTGCGATCGCGTCACCCTTCGGCACCCCGGCACCGCGGAGGAGTTCGACCACCTCCGGGCTGACCAGCACCCGTCCGGCCGCGGTGGCCACCCGTGCGGTGACCGGCTTGGCGGACACATCGACCATCCGGGCGGCCCCGGTCTCGTCGACGTGGGTCAGCCGGGGTTCGTTCATGTGCGTGTCCTCTTCACTGCAGGGCTCCTTCGATGAGCACGACGTCCACCTCGGCGCCGGCGGGCAGCTCGGTGACGTCTTCGGGGACGACGACCAGGCAGTTGGCCCGCGAGAGGTGCGCGACCAGGTGCGAGCCAGGGCCACCGACCTGCGAGACGGAACCGTCGTCGTAGCGGCCGCGCAGGTACTGGCGGCGTCCGGCGGGGGAGGTCAGCGCGCCGGCCAGCCGGGCGGGCACGCGAAGCCGGGCGGGGGCGGCGTGGCCCAGGGCGCGGCGAAGGGCGGGGCGGACGAACACCTCGAACGAGACGAAGGAGCTCACCGGGTTGCCGGGCAGCGTGACCACGGGGACGCCGTCCACGGTGCCGGAGCCCTGCGGCCCGCCCGGCTGCATCGCGACCTTGGTGAACTCGACGGTGCCCAGCTCACGGAAGGCGTCCTTCACCACCTCGTAGGCGCCCGCGCTGACCCCGCCGCTGGTGATCAGCAGGTCGGCGGTCGCGAGCTCGGCCCGGACGGTGGCGAGGAACTGGCCGACGTCGTCAGGGACGAAGTGCAGCCGCCGGGCCTCCCCGCCGGCCTCCTCGACCGCTGCCACCAGGAGGGCCGAGTTCGACTCGTAGATCTGGCCCGGCAGCAGGGGCAGCCCGGGTGCCACCAGCTCGCTGCCGGTGGAGAGCACCAGCACCCGGGGCTTGCGGCGCACCGGCAGCGTGGTGACGCCGACCGCGGCGGCCAGCCCGAGCTGGGCGGACCCGAGCGGGGATCCCGCCGACAGCGCCACGGCGCCCTCGGCGATGTCCTCGCCGGCGGCCCGCAGGTGGGTGCCCGCCGGCGGTGCGTCCCGGATCTCCACGACGTCGGTGCCGCCGTCGGTCAGCTCGACAGGGACGACGACGTCGGCACCCGCCGGCAGGGGAGCGCCGGTCATGATCCGTTGGACGGTGCCGGATGCGAGGGGGCCGACGTCGGTGCGGCCGGCGGGGATGTCGTCGGCGACCGGCAGTCGCACCGGGGTCCGCGCGGCACCTGCCACCTCGACCCACCGCGCCGCGTAGCCGTCCATCGCGGAGTTGTCGAAGCCCGGGAGCGCCACCCGCGCGCGCACGTCCCTTGCGAGCACGCGACCGTGCGCCGCAGCGAGGTCGACGTCCTCCTCGGACAGCGGGGGGAGCAGCGCCGCGACCACCGCCTGGTGTTCCTCAACCGTGCGCACGAGGGACATCCTGGCCGATGGGTCGCGGCGGGGCTCCGGTTAGGGTCGGGCGGACAAAGGGACGGCGGGACGGAGGGTGGACGTGGCCGAGATCGATCGCATGCTGGTGGCCAACGAGGAGTGGGCGCGGGACTTCGCCGACGCGCACCCGGTACGCCCGGCCCGGGCGGTCGCCGTGGTGGCCTGCATGGACTCCCGCATGCCCCTGTTCGGCCTGCTCGGCCTCTCGATCGGTGACGCCCACGTCATCCGGAACGCCGGTGGCGTCATCACCGAGGACACCATCCGCTCGCTCACCATCTCCCAGCACCTGCTCGGCACTCGCGAGATCGTGCTGGTGCACCACACCGACTGTGGACTGCAGACCACCGACGACATCTCCTTCGCCGACCGCGTCGAGCAGGCAACGGGACGGCGTCCCCCATGGGCCGCGCGTGCGTTCACCGATGTCGACGACGACGTCCGCGAGTCGATGCGGCTGCTCAAGGAGAGCCCTTACCTGCTCTCGCGCGAGGTGCGCGGCACCGTGTACGACGTCGAGACCGGTCGGCTCCGCGAAGTGGTCTGAGGCCCCGTCCCGGGGCTTCCCCCGAGCTGGCGAGGGGTGAGAAGGACGGGGTCCCTCTTGCTGGTATCGTGACGGGCTGGCGCGCGCAAGCTGGCTGGTGCCCGCGTGTCGCAACGTCTCCCGTGCTCGGTGAGGCGATTCCACCAGCCTCCCGACGACGACGGAGGACACGAGCGCCGTGCGCACGTACTCACCCAAGCCCGGCGAGATCGACCGGGCCTGGCTTGTCATCGACGCCACCGATGTGGTGCTCGGTCGACTGGCCAGCCAGACCGCGCAGCTGCTGCGCGGCAAGCACAAGCCCCAGTACGCCCCGCACCTCGACGTCGGTGACTTCGTCGTCATCGTGAACGCGGGCAAGGTGGCCCTCACCGGCTCCAAGCGCGAGGACAAGGTCGCCTACCGGCACTCGGGTCACCCGGGCGGCCTCAAGACGATCAACGTCGGCGACCAGCTGCGCACGCACCCGGATCGCGTCGTCGAGCGCGCGATCAAGGGGATGCTGCCGCACAACACCCTCGGCCGGCAGATGCTCTCCAAGCTCAAGATCTACGCGGGTCCTGAGCACCCCCACGCTGCGCAGCAGCCCCAGCCCTTCGAGATCAAGCAGGTGGCCCAGTGACCAGCGCACTGACCGTGACCGACGCCGACGGGCGTCCCATCCAGACCGTCGGCCGCCGCAAGGAGGCCATCGTCCGGGTGCGTCTGCTCCCCGGCACCGGCCAGTTCACGCTCAACGGCCGCACCATCGAGGACTACTTCCCGAACAAGGTGCACCAGCAGCTCATCCGTGAGCCGTTCGTGATCCTGGAGAAGGCCGAGCAGTACGACGTCGTGGGGCTGCTCCACGGTGGCGGTGTCTCCGGCCAGGCCGGTGCGCTGCGGCTGGGCATCGCCCGGGCCCTCATCGAGATCGAGCCCGACGACCGTCCGGTGCTGAAGAAGGCCGGCTTCCTCACCCGGGACCCGCGGGTCACCGAGCGCAAGAAGTACGGGCTGAAGAAGGCCCGCAAGGCTCCTCAGTACTCCAAGCGCTGACCGGTACGTCCGTGGGTCGCCTTTTCGGGACCGACGGCGTCCGGGGTCGGGCCAATTCCGACCTCACGCCGGAACTGGCCCTCTCGGTGGCGCGTGCCGCTGCCGGTGTGCTCGCCGACCGCGACGGGACTCATCGTCCCGTCGCGGTCGTCGGTCGCGACCCGCGCGCCAGCGGGGAGATGCTGGAGGCCGCAGTCGTCGCAGGCCTGACCAGCGCCGGGGCCACCGTGCTGCGTGCCGGTGTGCTGCCGACGCCGGCGCTGGCCTACCTCACCGGTCGCAACGACGCCGACCTCGGCGTGATGATCTCGGCGAGCCACAACCCGATGCCGGACAACGGGATCAAGCTGTTCAGCCGCGGTGGCCACAAGCTTCCGGACGACGACGAGGCGCTGGTCGAGCGCACCGTGGCCAGCGGCGCGGCGGACGACCACCGGCCCACCGGTGCCGAGATCGGCCGGATCCATGACCTGCCGAGCGCGACCGAGGACTATGTCGGTCACCTGCTCGGCACCGTCGAGCACTCGCTGACCGGGTTGAGCGTCGTCGTCGACTGTGCCCACGGCGCAGCGGCCGGTTGCGCTCCGGAGGTTTACCGCCGCGCGGGTGCGACGGTCCACGCCATCGGCAACGAGCCCGACGGCTGGAACATCAACGACGGCATCGGCTCCACCCACCTCGGCCCGCTGATCGAGGCGGTCCAGCGGCAGGGTGCCGACCTCGGCATCGCGCACGACGGAGACGCCGACCGGTGCCTGGCGGTCGCCGCCGACGGCACGGTCGTGGACGGCGACGCCATCCTCGCCGTCTGCGCGCTGGCGCTGCACGAACGTGGCGCGCTCAAGGACGACACGGTGGTCGCCACCGTGATGAGCAACCTCGGCTTCCATCACGCGATGCGCGACGCCGGCATCGCCGTCCAGACGACGGCGGTCGGCGACCGCTACGTCCTGGAGGCGCTGCGGGCCCGTGGCCTGAGCCTGGGCGGCGAGCAGAGCGGGCACCTGGTGTTCCTGGAGCACGCGACCACTGGTGACGGTCTCCTGACCGGGCTGGCGCTGCTGTCCCGGATGGTCGCGACCGGCACGTCACTGGCCGAGCTCGCCTCCGTCGTGCAGCGGCTGCCCCAGACCCTGGTCAACGTTCCCGTCCGCGACCGGCTCGCCGTCTCCGAGAGCGACCAGGTCGCCGAGGCCGTCAACGCCGTCGAGGAGGAACTCGGCGACGCCGGCCGCGTGCTGCTGCGCCCCTCGGGCACCGAGCAACTGGTCCGGGTCATGGTGGAGGCGCCCACCCAGAGCCAGGCCGACGAGATCGCCCATCGACTCGCATCGGTCGTCGCCGCCGTCGCCTGACCGACGCGGAGCGTGCAGGGGGTGCGGGCGCCACCCCCCGGTACCCTCGGTGAAATGTGCGGCATCGTGGGTTATGTGGGCCATCAGGATGCCCGGGAGGTGGTCCTCGAGGGGCTGCGGCGACTCGAGTACCGGGGTTATGACTCCGCCGGCATGGCGGTCGTCGCCGACGGCGCGCTGACCACGGCGAAGAAGGCCGGAAAGCTCGCCAACCTGGAGAAGGTCCTGGCCGACCGTCCGCTCCCCGCCGCCACGATCGGCCTCGGGCACACCCGCTGGGCGACCCATGGCGGCCCGACCGACCGCAACGCCCACCCCCACCTGTCGGCCGACGGGTCGGTCGCGGTGATCCACAACGGCATCATCGAGAACTTCGCCGCGCTGCGCGCCGAGTGCGAGCACGACGGGGTCGAGTTCGCCTCGGACACCGACACCGAGGTCGCCGCGCACCTGCTCGCCGCCGCGTACGCGGCAGCGCCGGAGGGCGAGAGCCGCCTCGCCGATGCCATGCGCACCGTCTGCCGCCGGCTGGAAGGCGCCTTCACCCTCGTCGCCAGCTCCGCGGCCGAGCCCGACACCCTGGTCGCCGCCCGTCGCAGCAGCCCGCTCGTGGTAGGCGTCGGAGACGGCGAGTACTTCCTCGGGTCCGACGTCGCCGCCTTCATCGCGCACACCCGTGAGGCCCGCGAGCTCGGTCAGGACCAGGTCGTCGAGATCAACCGTGACCGCGGAGTCACCGTCACCGACTTCGACGGTGGGTCGGTGGAGCCGACGTCCTACACCGTGGACTGGGACGCCGCCGCCGCCGAGAAGGGTGGCTACGACTGGTTCATGCTCAAGGAGATCGCCGAGCAGCCGCAGGCCATCGCGGACACCCTCCTGGGCCGCCTCGGCCCCCAGGGCGAGCTGGCGCTCGATGAGGTGCGGCTGTCGGACCAGGAACTGCGCGACATCGACAAGATCTTCGTGGTCGCCTGCGGGACCGCCTACCACGCGGGGCTGATCGCCAAGTATGCCCTCGAGCACTGGACCCGCATCCCGGTCGAGGTGGAGGTTGCCTCCGAGTTCCGCTACCGCGACCCGGTGCTCGACCGTTCCACGCTGGTGGTCGTGATCAGCCAGTCCGGCGAGACCATGGACTCGCTCATGGCCCTGCGGCACGCGAAGGACCAGCGGGCCCGCGTGCTGGCGATCTGCAACGCCAACGGCTCGACGATCCCGCGCGAGTCCGACGCCGTGCTCTACACGCACGCGGGCCCGGAGATCGCCGTCGCCTCGACCAAGGGTTTCCTCACCCAACTGGTCGCCTGCTACCTCGTCGGGCTGTTCCTCGCGCAGGTGCGCGGCATGAAGTTCGAGGACGAGATCGCGTCGATCGTCGCAGACCTGCGGCGGCTTCCGGAGGCCGTCGCCGAGGTGCTCGCCCGTATGGACTCGGTCCGCGAACTGGGCCGCTCGCTCGCTGACGCGAACACGATCCTCTTCCTCGGCCGGCACGTGGGCTTCCCGGTCGCGCTCGAGGGCGCACTGAAGCTCAAGGAGCTGGCCTACATCCACGCCGAGGGCTTCGCGGCCGGTGAGCTCAAGCACGGGCCGATCGCGGTGATCGAGGAGGGGACACCGGTCGTCGTCATCGTCCCGTCGCCGCGCAGCCGCGGGTCGGTGCACGGCAAGGTGGTCTCCAACATCCAGGAGGTGCGCGCCCGCGGGGCCCGCACGATCGTGATCGCCGAGGAGGGCGACGAGGACGTCGTCCCCTACGCCGACCACCTGATCCGGGTGCCCCGGACGCCCACGCTGCTCGCGCCGGTGGTCACCACCGTGCCGCTGCAGGTCCTGGCCTGCGAGATCGCCGCCACCCGGGGCCTGGACGTCGACCAGCCCCGCAACCTGGCGAAGTCCGTCACCGTCGAGTAATAGGACCCCTCTGCCCCCCACCGGCCCCCTGCAGGGTCCCGCCGTGAGCTTGCGAGCGGGGTGGGGGGCAGGGGGTGTTTCTCCCTGCAGAGGGGCCGTTCCAGCATCGGGAGGGCAGACTGACGCGGTGATCATCGGGGTGGGGATCGACGTCGTGCCGGTCGAGCGCTTCGCCGAGTCGCTGACCCGCACTCCGGGCCTGCGCGACCGGCTGTTCACGGCCGCCGAGCAGCGCACGCCCTCGGGGAGCCCGCGAACCGGCGAGTCCCTCGCTGCCCGTTTCGCGGCCAAGGAAGCGCTGGCCAAGGCGCTGGGCGCGCCCGGAGATCTGCACTGGCACGACGCGGAGGTCACCGTCGGCGAGCACGGTCGGCCGCACCTCGAGGTCCGCGGCACGGTGGCCGGCCGCGCCGCGCAACTTGGCGTCTCCTCCTGGCACGTGTCGCTGAGTCATGACGGCGGCATCGCCTCGGCCGTGGTCGTCGCCGAGGGGCTGTTCACGCCGGAGCAGCAATGATCGGGCTGTACACGGCCGACGAGATCCGCGCGGCCGAGGAGCCGCTGCTCTCCGGCACGCCCGAGGGCACGCTCATGCAGCGGGCGGCCATGGGGCTGGCCACGGTGTGCGCCCGCCTGCTCGACCGGGTCTACGGACGACGGGTCGCGCTGCTCGTCGGCTCGGGCAACAACGGCGGCGACGCGCTCTTCGCCGGCGCGGCGCTGGCAGGGCGGGGAGCGCGGGTCACCGCCGTCCTGCTGGACCCTGGCCGCGCGCACCAGGCCGGGCTCGCCGCACTCCGGCGCAACGGGGGCCGCGTGCTGGAGGCCGGCGACGGCGACGCGACCGCGGCGATCGCCCGGGCCGACATGGTCCTCGACGGGATGCTCGGCATCGGCGGTCGCGGGGGGCTCCGGGGCGAGGCCGTCGAGCTCACCCGGGCAGCGGCCGACGGCGTGGGCATCACCGTCGCGGTCGACGTCCCCAGCGGGATCGACGCCTCGACGGGTGCCGTCGAGGGCGTCGTCTTCCCGGCGATGCACACCGTCACCTTCAGCGCGGTCAAGCTCGGGCTCGTCGTCGGGGAGGGGCGCGGGTACGCCGGTCGGGTGCACCTGGTCGACATCGGACTGGGGCCGCACCTGCCGGCGCCGGGAGCCTGGCAGCTCACCGATGCCGACGTCGCGGCCCGCCTCGAGCCCCCCTCGAGCTCCGACGACAAGTACTCACAGGGCGTCGTAGGCATCGTGGCCGGATCGGCGGCCTACCCGGGCGCCGGCGTGCTGTGCACGGGCGCGGCCCTGCGCACCCGGCCCGGGCTGGTGCGCTACGCCGGCACCGCCGCGGACGGCGTCCGGGCGGCCTGGCCGGAAGCCATCGTCACCCACGGGCGACCCTCCGACGCCGGCCAGGTGCAGGCCTGGGTCGTCGGCCCGGGCATGGGCACCGACGACGACGCGCGCAGTGTGCTCGCCGAGGTCCTCGGTACCGATCTGCCGGTGGTCGTGGACGCCGATGCGCTGACCATGGCGGCCCAGGATCCGGCGCTGGTGCGGCACCGGCAGGGCCCGACCGTGCTCACGCCGCACGACCGCGAGTTCGCCCGGTTCGGCAGCGAGCCGGGCCCCGACCGCGTGGGGGCGGCGCGGCGGCTCGCGGCCGACCTCGGGGCGGTCGTCCTGCTCAAGGGCGACGCCACTGTCGTCGCCGATGCCGACGGCACCGCCTTCGTCAACGGGACCGGCACACCCTGGCTCGCCACCGCGGGCACGGGCGACGTGCTCGCGGGCATCACCGGCGCCCTGCTGGCCACCCAGGGCGCCACGGGGCTCCCCGCCGTCGAAGCTGCGGCGGTGGCGGCCCACCTGCACGGCCGGACCGGCCAGCTCGCCGCCCGACGAGGGCCGTTCATCGCCGGCGACCTCGTGCGGCGGCTCCCCGAGACGATCAGCCGGGTTCGCGGGGATGCGGGAGACCGCCTGGGAGACTGGGAGTCGTGACCAACCCTGCCCCGCCCTTCTTGCCCCGGGCGGAGGTCGTCGTCGATCTCGACGCAATCGCCGCGAACACCGCGGTGCTGCGCGAGCGCGTCGGCCGTCCGCTGATGGCTGTCGTCAAGGCCGATGGTTACGGCCACGGCATGGTCCCGGCGGCCCGGGCGGTGCTGGCCGGCGGCGCGGACGCGCTCGGGGTGGCCGTCCTCGACGAGGCGCTGGCCCTGCGGGCGGCCGGCATCACCGCCCCCCTGCTGGCCTGGCTGCACACCCCCGGCACCGACTACGCGGCCGCGCTCGCCGCCGACGTCGAGGTCTCGGTGAGCGCGGAATGGGCGCTGGACGAGGTCGTCGCGGCCGCCCGCGCCACGGGCCGCACCGCACGGGTGCACCTGTTCGCCGACACCGGTCTGTCCCGCGAGGGGGCCACGACCGCGGGATGGCCCGGGCTGGTCGGCGCCGCGGCCCGTGCGCAGGCCGACGACGACGTCGTCGTCACCGGGCTGTGGAGTCACATGGCCTACGCGGACGCGCCGACCCACCCGACCATCGCCGCGCAGGTGCGGGTGTTCGACGAGGCGGTCGCCATCGCCCGGGATGCCGGGCTGACCGACGCGCGCCGCCACCTGGCCAACTCGGCGGCCACCATCGCCCTGCCCGACACCTGGTACGACCTCGTGCGCCCCGGCGTCGCGCTCTACGGCCTCGACCCGCTGGGCGGCGACCCGGCCGCTTACGGCCTCCGCCCGGCCATGACCGTGCGGGCCACCGTCGCCCTGGCCAAGCGGGTGCCCGCCGGCGTCGGCGTCTCCTACGGCCACACCTACTTCCCCGAGACGGAGACGACGTTGGCGCTGGTGCCCGTGGGCTATGCGGACGGCGTGCCGCGCGCCGCGGGAAACCGCGCGCCGGTGCTCGCCGGAGGCAGCCAGCGCACGATCGCCGGACGGGTCTGCATGGACCAGTTCGTGCTCGATGTCGGCGACGCGCCCGTAGCGGCCGGGGACGAGGTCGTCCTCTGGGGCCCGGGCGACCGCGGAGAGCCGACGGCGCAGCAGTGGGCCGATGCGGTCGACACGATCCACTACGAGCTCGTCACCCGGGTCGGCGGCCGGTTCAGCCGCCGCTACGTCGGCTCGGCGGGGGCGATCTGATGGCGCGCGCCGGGAAGCCCGCCTCGAAGCGTGCCCGGAAGGCTGTCGGCAAGGCCGGCGCCGCGCCTTCCACGGCCCCGCCGTCCCACGGGCGGAAGGTCGGCATCGTCGGAGCCGTCGTCGGCCTGGCGGCTGCCGGGACCGCCGCAGGGGTGGCGGTCAGCCGCCTGGCGGCACGCCGGGTGCACGCCGAGCTCACGTCCGGGGCCGGCGACGCCACGTTGCGCGAGGACGACCCGCTCGGCCATGCCTCGCGCCCGGCCGACCGGACCGCGCTGGTGCAGGCGAGCGACGGCGTCGTGCTCTCGGTGGAGGAGATCGGCCCCCGGAACGCACCGCTGACCATCGTCTTCGTGCACGGCTACACGCTGTCGATGGCGGCGTGGACCTTCCAGCGGCGCACCCTGGCCGCGGAGGTCGCCACCGCCAACGGGCACCGCCCGAGCGCCCGGCTGGTCTTCTACGACCAGCGCGGACACGGCACGTCGGGCCGCGGTTCGGCCGAGCACGCCACGATCGACCAGTTGGCGCAGGACCTCGCCGCGGTGCTCCAGGCGAGGGTGCCCCGCGGCCCCGTCGTCCTCGTCGGCCATTCCATGGGCGGGATGACCATCATGGGCCTGGCCGCGCTGCACCCCGACCTGTTCGGCTCGAGGATCGTCGGCGCGGCGCTGATCTCGACGTCCAGCGGCAACCTTGCCGAGCTGGACTTCGGGCTGCCCGACCTGCTGACCCGCGTGCGCGCCGCCGTGTTCCCCGTCGCGGCGTGGACGATGCGCCGGACGCCGCTCCTGGCCGAGCGGACCCGGCGGCTGGCGGCCGACCTGGTGTCGACGGTGACCCGGTCGCTGTCGTTCGCCTCCACCGACGTCGACCCGGCGCTCGGCCACTACGTGGACGCGATGATCGCCGGCACCCCGGTCGACGTGATCGCCGAGTTCTATCCGGCGCTGGCCGGCATGGACCACACCGGAGCGCTGGAGCCCCTGCGCCGCATCCCGACGCTCGTGCTCACCGGCGAGAAGGACAAGATGATCCCGAAGGAGCACAGCGAGCTGATCGTCGAGCACCTCGGCGGGGGAGGGGAGAGCTCGACGGAGTTCGTCGTCGTCCCCGACGCCGGGCACATGGTGCTGCTGGAGGAGCCGGCCGAGGTGAGTGACGCGCTGACCCGCCTGCTCCGACGGGTGGCCGCAGACCGGCCGGTCCGCGTGGCACACCGATGAGCCCGGTAGCGACCCGACCCGACCCGGTTGCGCAGGCGGTGGCCCGGACGGCGGCTGCCGCCCCCGACTGGGCCACGCTCGCTGACGCCGCCCGTTCCTGCGTCGCCTGCCCGGAGCTGGCAGCCAGCCGGCGGCACGTCGTCGTCGGCGACGTCCCGGAGAGCGGCCGGCCGAGGTTCGCGCTCGTCGGCGAGGCGCCGGGCGCGACCGAGGACGAGACCGGCCGGCCGTTCGTGGGCCGGTCCGGGGCGCTGCTCGACCAGTTGCTGGCGGAGGCGGGTCTCTCGCGGGCAGACGCCGCCGTCCTCAACGTCGTGAAGTGCCGCCCGCCGGGCAACCGCACGCCGAAGTCGTTCGAGGTGGTCCGCTGCAGCGGCTGGCTGAACCGCCAGCTGGAGCTGCTCGACCCTCCGGTGGTGATCGCGCTCGGGCTGTCGGCCGCGAAGTGGTTCCTCGGCCCGCGGACGGTGCTGGCACAGGTCCGCGGGCGGCCGCACGAGGTGGACGGCCGGGTCGTGTGGGCGACCTACCACCCGTCGGCCGCCATCCGGTTCGGTCCCAACGGTGCGCCGCGAGCCGGCCTGCTGGCCGATCTGACCGCCGTGGCGGAGAGCCTCCGGTGAGGCGGGACCATCTGCTGCCGGCGCCGGAGGACACCCACGCGCTGGGGCGCGCCCTGGCCCAGGTGATGCGCGCGGGCGACCTCGTCGTCCTCGTGGGCCCGCTGGGGGCCGGCAAGACGGCGCTCACGCAGGGCATCGGCGCGGGCCTCGGGGTCCGGGAACCGGTCACCTCGCCCACGTTCGTCATCTCGCGCGTGCACCGTGACGGCCGGGTGCCGCTGGTGCACGTCGACGCCTACCGGCTGGGCTCGGTCGCCGACGTCGACGACCTGGACCTGGACGTCACGGTGGCGGACTCCGTGACCGTCGTCGAATGGGGTCAGGGCCTGGTCGAGCGGCTGACCGACGAGCACCTGGAGGTGCGGCTCGAGCGGCGCGACGACGACGTCCGCACCGCGGTCCTGGTGCCGCACGGCCCGAGCTGGGAAGCGCGCCTGCCCGCATGACTCCCCGGGTCGAGCTCGTGCAGGTGGATGCCGCCGTCCTCCGCGCGCTGGCGGACGGCGATCTGGCCGCGGCGAACGCGCGTGCTCCCGTGCCGCTCACGCCCTACCTCGCCGGGCCCGAGTGCCGGGGCGTGTGGGGAGTGCGCGCCGTGCAGGTCGTCGAGGACCCGCCGAGCGCGGCGTGGGTCACACGGATCGTGTGGGACCCGGAGCGCGAGATCGCCGTCGGACGTGCCGGGTATCACGGGCCCGCGGACGCGACCGGCATGGTCGAGGTCGGCTACTCGATCGACCCCGCGTACCGCCGCCGGGGCTACGCGCGAGCTGCGCTGCTGGTGCTGCTCGAGCGGGCGGCGCGCGAATCGGGCGTCACCACCGTGCGGGCCTCGATCTCCCCGGCCAACGTCGCCTCCCGGGACCTCGTGCTGTCGCACGGGTTCACCGAGGTGGGGACGCAGTGGGACGACGAGGACGGGCTGGAGATCGTCTACGAGGTGCCCGTCGGCGACGGTCCGGCGTCGCCCGCCTAGGCTGATTCGTCGTGTTCGTCCTCGCTCTCGATACCGCCACCCCGACGCTCGTCGCCGGCGTGGCGCGGTGGGCCGCGGGGCAGGACACCGAGGTGCTCGCCGAACGTGCCGTCCCCTCCGGCAACCGGCACGCCGAGTTGCTGACCCCCTCGATCCAGGACGCGCTCACCGATGCGGGCCTCACCATGGCCGACCTCGACGCCGTGGTGACCGGGCTCGGTCCCGGCCCGTACACCGGCCTGCGGGTGGGGGTGGTGACGGCCGCTGCCCTGGCCGATGCCCGCGGACTGCCGGTCGTGGGGGTGTGCTCCCTCGACGCGATCGGCTCCGGTGCCCGCACCGTCGTCACCGACGCCCGGCGCAAGGAGGTCTACTGGGCTGCCTACGGCGCCGACGGCGACCGGGTCGAGGGGCCCGGGGTCGTCCGGCCCGAGGAGCTCGACCGGCCGGGCCCGTTCGTCGGCGATCCGGCCTTCACCGATCGGCTGGGCGCGCCGGTCACCCGGGCGGACGTGACGACGGCGGGGCTGGTGCGCGCGGCCGCACCGCAGCTGGCCGATCGGTCGTCGGCGCGTCCGCTGGTCCCGCTGTACCTGCGCCGCCCCGACGCCACCCCACCGACGACGATCAAGGCGGTGTCGAAGGCATGACGGTGCGACTGCGGCCGATGACCGTCGACGACCTGCCCGGCGTCATGGTGCTGGAGGAAGAGCTCTTCGCCCCCGACACGTGGACGGCGGAGATGTACCGCGACGAGCTCTCCCGCGCCGACACCCGCTACTACCTCGTGGCCGAGTTCCACCTGGACGGAGACGAGGACGAGGAGCCGGAGGGTGACCCGGTCATGGTCGGCTACGGGGGTCTCATCGCCTACGACGACGAGGCCCACGTGGCCACGCTCGCGGTGACGAAGGCCCTGCAGGGCGAGGGTGTCGGATCGCTGCTCCTCGATGCGCTGCTCGCCGAGGCGGACAGGCGCAGCCCCGTCGTGCTGCTCGAGGTGCGGGCCGACAACGACGCGGCCCAGCAGCTCTACCTGCGGCGCGGGTTCACCGAGATCGGGCGGCGCCGTGGCTACTACCAGCCCAGCGGCGCCGACGCCGTCGTCATGAAGCGCAAGCGTGTGCGTGCGCTGGGGGGTCGCCGTGCCTGACCAGCCACTGGTTCTCGGGTTCGAGACCTCCTGCGACGAGACCGGGATCGGCCTGGTCCGCGGGCACACGCTGCTGGCCGACGCCCTCGCGACGTCGATGGCCGAGCACGAGCGGTTCGGGGGAGTGGTCCCGGAGATCGCCTCGCGAGCGCATCTCGAGGCGATGGTCCCCACGGTGCACAAGGCCCTGGCCGACGCCGGGGTCAGCGCCGGCGACGTCGATGCCGTCGCGGTGACGTCGGGTCCGGGGCTCACCGGGGCCCTGCTGGTCGGTGTCGCGGCCGCCAAGGCCTATGCCATGGCCCTCGACGTCCCGCTGTACGGGGTCAACCACCTGGCCGCGCACGTCGCCGTCGACGAGCTCCAGCACGGGCCGCTGGCCGAGCCCTCGATCGCGCTCCTGGTGTCCGGCGGGCACAGCTCCCTGCTGCTGGTCCCCGACCTGGCCAGGGACGTCGAGTCGCTGGGCCGCACCGTGGACGACGCCGCCGGGGAGGCTTTCGACAAGGTGGCCCGCGTGCTCGGCCTGCCCTTCCCCGGGGGGCCACCGATCGACCGGGCAGCCGCCGAGGGCGACCGGGCCGCGATCGGTTTCCCCCGCGGTCTGAGCGGCCCGCGGGACGCGCCCTACGACTTCTCCTTCTCCGGCCTGAAGACGGCGGTCGCCCGCTGGGTGGAGGCGCGGCAGCGGGCAGGTGAGCCCGTCCCGATCGCCGACGTGGCGGCGTCCTTCCAGGAGGCGGTCGCCGACGTGCTCACCGCCAAGGCCGTGCGCGCCTGCCGCGACCACGGCGTCGACCACCTGGTGCTCGGAGGAGGCGTGGCGGCGAACTCACGGCTGCGCGCCCTGGCCGAGGAGCGCTGCGCCGCCGCCGGGATCGTGCTGCGGGTGCCCAGCCCACGGCTCTGCACGGACAACGGGGCGATGGTGGCTGCACTCGGCTCGCGGCTCGTGGCCGCGGGCGTCGCACCGTCAGCGCCCGACCTCGGTGCCGACAGCTCCCTGCCGATCGACGTCGTCAGCCGCTGACGTCGCAGACGAGCACCGTGGGAGCGCCGGCCACCCGGGTGACGACGAGGACCGCTGAGGCCGCCCCAGGCCCCCTGAGCTGCCTCGCCAGCGACTCCGGCTCGATCGGTGACCCACGCTTCTTGACCACGACGCGGCCCACGCCGCGGGCCCGCAGCAGCGCCCGCAGCTTCTTGAGGTTGAACGGCAGCACCTCGTCGACCCGGTAGGAGTTGACCCACGGGCTGTCGGAGGCGCCGTCCGAGGTGAGGTAGGCGATCGTCGGGTCGATCAGGGTGGCGCCCAGCTCCGCGGCCACCAACGACACCAGCCCGGAGCGGATGACCGCCGGGTCGGGCTCGTGCAGCCGGCCGCGGACCGGCCCGGTCGGCGCCGGGCCCGGGTCGGTGGCAGCGGTCAGCTCGAGGACCGCTCCGTCGCGGACCAGGCTCGCCCGCCGCCCCGTCTCGGCACGCTCACGCCCCCACAGCAGGGCCTCGACGATCGAGCCGCTCACCGAGACCCATTCCGCCTCGATCCCTGCCGGCACGCGGTGGTGATCCAGGCCGGGAGCGACCTTGACCACCGACCTCGGCACCCGGTCCAGCAGCTGCGCGACCGTCGACCAGGGCGGGGACCAGCGGTCCGGGTTCAGCTGCCGGCGTCCGCCGGCCCGCCGGGCCGGGTCGAGGACGGCGGCCGGGCAGCCGGCCACACGGCCCCCCTGTGCGGCCGCCACCAGCTCGACAGCATCCCCGTCGATGACCCGTACCCGATCGGCCACACCCAGGGCCCGGGCGTTGGCGGCGGTCAAGGCCCGGGCCAGCGGGTCCCGGTCCACCGCCACCACCTGCGCGCCGGCTCGGGCGAGCGCGATCGTGTCGGTGCCCGACGCGGAGCCCAGATCTGCCACGGATCCGGTCCCACCGGCCAGCAGCCGCTCCGCCCGTCGGGCGGCGAGGGCGGGACGGCCGGCCTGCTCGAGGGTGTCGGAGGTCAGGAAGAGGACGTCGGCGTCGGCTCCGAACACCGGCCGGGCGCGGGCCCGGAGCCGCGCCAGCTCCCAGGCCGGGCCGGCCAGCTCGACGCCCACCTCCGCCCGGAGGCGGCCCAGCGCCGGCAGCACGTCGACACCCTCGGCGACGAGCGCCGCCGCCCGCGCCAACGCGGCTGTGCCGGCGGGCGTGCCGAGCTGCTGCAACTGCGCGAGCCCCGCGGCTGTGGCGTCGTCTGGGGAGGGAGCGGCCGGCACCCGACCAGCCTCCCGCACGAGCATGTCCCTGCACGTCGGGACCCGGTTGAGTAGCTGGCACTCTCATGGGTAGAGTGCCAACCGACACGGCCAGAGCCTGACCCCCGCGACGGCAGGCCCCGGCCCCGTGCCACAGCATCAGAACCCACCAGCCGTCCGATACCGAAGGGGGCGTCACCGACGTGACGACCGCTACCAAGGTCAACATCAAGCCGCTGGAGGACCGGGTCGTGGTCCAGGCCAATGAGGCCGAGACCACGACCGCCTCCGGTCTCGTCATCCCGGACACCGCCAAGGAGAAGCCGCAGGAGGGCACGGTCATCGCCGTGGGCCCCGGTCGCATCGACGACAACGGCAACCGCGTTCCGCTCGATGTGAACGTCGGCGACGTGGTCATCTACTCGAAGTACGGCGGCACCGAGGTCGTCTACGGCGGGCAGGACCTCCTGGTCCTCTCGTCCCGCGACCTGCTCGCCGTCGTGGAGAAGTAAGAGGACCCCGTCCTCCCCGCTCCACCGCACTTTCCGACCGCCCCGGGCGACCCGATTCCTCGGGTCCCGGGGCGGTCGTCGTCGGGGTCGTTCCCCCGACCCACCCACGCACTTCCCTCTCGAGAGGTCCGGCATGGCCAAGATCATCAAGTTCAATGAGGACGCGCGACGCTCCCTGGAGCTCGGCGTCGACAAGCTCGCCGACGCGGTCAAGGTGACGCTCGGCCCCCGCGGCCGCAACGTCGTCATCGACAAGAAGTTCGGCGTGCCCACGATCACCAACGACGGCGTGACCATCGCCCGCGAGGTGGACCTGGACGACCCGTACGAGAACCTCGGCGCCCAGCTGGCCAAGAGCGTCGCCACCAAGACCAACGACGTCGCCGGTGACGGCACCACGACCGCCACCGTCCTCGCCCAGGCGCTCGTCCACGAGGGCATGCGCAACGTCGCCGCCGGTGCCAACCCGCTCGCGCTGGGGCGGGGCATGCGTGCCGCCGTCGACGCGGTACAGGCCGCGCTGGACGCGGCGGCGACCCCCGTCGAGGGACGCTCCGCCATCGCCGAGGTCGCCACCATCTCCGCTCAGGACCCCGCGGTGGGTCAGCTGATCGGCGAGGCGATGGAGCGCGTCGGCAAGGACGGCGTCATCACCGTCGAGGAGAGCAACACGATGTCCATCGAGCTGGATGTCACCGAGGGTGTCCAGTTCGACAAGGGCTACCTGTCGCCGTACTTCGTCACCGACCCGGAGTCGATGGAGGCCGTCCTCGACGACGCCCTCGTGCTGCTGGTCGCCGGCAAGATCAGCAAGCTGTCCGACCTGCTCCCGCTGCTGGAGAAGATCCTGGCCACCGGCAGTCGGCCGCTGCTGATCGTCGCCGAGGACGTCGAGGGCGAGGCGCTGTCCACCCTCGTCGTCAACTCGATCCGCAAGACCCTCAAGGTCGTCGCGGTGAAGTCGCCGTATTTCGGCGACCGGCGCAAGGCGTTCATGACCGACCTCGCCGTCGTCACCGGCGGCCAGGTGGTCAGCGAGGACGTCGGCCTCTCCCTGGAGTCCGTCGGCCTCGAGGTGCTCGGCACCGCCCGGCGGATCACGGTCGACAAGGACACCACCACGATCGTGGACGGCGGGGGTACGTCCGAGGCGATCGGCGAGCGCGTGGCCCAGATCCGCCGTGAGATCGAGGCCACCGACTCCGACTGGGACCGCGAGAAGCTGCAGGAGCGGCTGGCCAA
>JAODNN010000025.1 GCA_025465355.1 Blastococcus sp.
CGCACGTCCTTGGCCAGCGAGACCGCCAGGCCGACCATGACCAGGGCGAAGGGCAGCGCCGCGATGATCGTCAGGTTCTGCAGCCCGGTGAGGGCCTCGTCCCCGCCGATCAGCAGCATCACCGCCGCGACCGCACCCATCACTACGCCCCAGAAGATCACTGTCTTGCGGCTCGGCGACAGGGTGCCGCGCTCGGACAGCGAGCCCATCACGATCGAGGCGGCGTCGGCACCGGAGACGAAGAAGATCGCCACCAGGACCATCACCAGCACCGTCATGACGGTGGCCAGCGGGTACTGCTGGAGTACCCCGAACAGCTGCCCCTCCGAGGTGGCCTGCCCGGCGACGTCCACGCCGTCCCGCTGCGCGGCGATGCCGGCCCCACCGAAGATCGCGAACCACATCAGGGTAACCACGCTCGGCACCAGGAGCACGCCGGTGACGAACTGGCGGATGGTCCGGCCGCGGCTGATCCGGGCGATGAAGACGCCGACGAACGGCGTCCAGGAGATCCACCAGGCCCAGTAGAAGACGGTCCAGCCGCGCAGCCACTCGGCCATCGCGTCCCCGCCGCTGGCCTCGGTGCGGGCGGCCATCTGGGCGACGTCGGAGAAGTAGTTGCCGATCGCGCCGGGCACCAGATTGAGGATCAGCACGGTCGGGCCGACCACGAACACGAAGGCGGCCAGGACGACGGCGAGCACCATGTTGATGTTGGACAGCCACTGGACGCCCTTGGCGATGCCAGAGACGGCGGAGGCGACGAAGGCAGCGGTCAGCACCGCGATGATCGCGACCAGGACGCCGTTGCCCACCTTGTTGGTCCAGCCCAGGATCTCCATGCCACTGCCGATCTGCAGCGCGCCCAGACCCAGCGAGGCTGCCGAGCCGAAGAGCGTGGCGAAGATGGCCAGGACGTCGATCACCTTGCCGGCCGGGCCCTCGGTGCGGCGCTTGCCGAACAGCGGCTCGAACGCCGCGCTGATCAGCTGCTTGCGGCCGCGGCGGAAGGTGCCGTAGGCGATCGCGAGACCGACCACGGCGTAGATCGCCCACGGGTGCAGCGTCCAGTGGAACAGCGTGGTGGCCATCGCCGTCTGAATGGCCTCGGGGGTCTGCGCCCCGACCGTGCGGGGCGGCGGCGAGACGTAGTGCGCCAGCGGCTCGGCGACGCCGTAGAACATCAGGCCGATGCCCATGCCCGCGCTGAACATCATGGCGATCCACGAGATGGTCCGGAACTCCGGCGCCTCGTCGTCGCGGCCGAGCGGGATGCGGCCGTACTTGCTGGCCGCCAGCCACAGGACGAAGACGACGAAAGCCGAGGCCAGGGTCACGAACAGCCAGCCGAGGTTGGCCTCGATCCAGGTGAGCGCAGAGCCGCTGGCCGAGCCCAGGCCGCTGGGGCTGAAGAATCCCCAGGCCACGAAGGCCAGGGCGAGGGCCGCCGAGACAGCGAAGACCCCGCGGTCGAGCGAGCCCTTCTCGTCGGCCACCGGGGCCGGCGGCGCGGCGATGGCCGGGTGCTGGTCGGTACGCGGCTCGGGACCGGAGACGGCCGCTACGGGCGCCGTCGCGGCGGCCGATCCGGGATCGTGCCGCCCGGGTGGTGCTGTGGGTGTCATCGTCACAGGTGGGTGCTGCGCCCGCTCGGGGCGCCCCTCCGTTCCGTGTGCAGGAGGACGCGGTCCTCGATCAGGGGGGTGGTGGGATACGCACACGCAGCGCGCTCGAGCGACTACTACAGAGTCATCCGAAAACGCGAAGTTCGCAAATGAGCACAGTCAGGCACAGGGCTGATTGGCGTCTTCTGACGAAGCGAAACGTGATGTCGCTCATCGTGGGCGACGTATCACGGCTGGTCAGGCGCCGAGGCATCGCGCCCCCGTGATGCCGGCGGCCGCGATGTGATCCTCGTCGCGATCCGTGCCGCGCGCGCTCGAGGCCGCATGCAGACAGGGGCCCGTGGGGGTGCACCCGGGTCCGCCGCGGCGGTGGCGCCGTGGGCGAGGTTCTTCCCCAGCTCCTTCTTCCGCTTGCCGAGGCCGCGGGTCCAGGCCCACTGTCCGGTGGCGTCCAGCGCACAGGTGTTGCTGGTTCGCGGGACGGTGGCCACGGCGATGAGCGCGTCGATGATCTCCTCGGCGACCCCCTGCCGGGCGGCGCGCACGCCGTCGTCGAGCCCGTCCGCGTCGCTCCGGCCGTGGCCGGAGCGGGGGGTGGGCGCGGCAGGGATCGAACCTGCGACCGCGAGGTAAAGCCTGGCGAGAGCGCCCGGTGACGGCGATGATCGCTCGACTGCCTGCCGTCGTCGGGACATCTCGGCGGCGGTCACCGGCCCCCTGGCATGCCAGAAGGGCCGTGGCATGCCAGGAGGGCGAGGTACCGGTGGGTCGAGTGCGCGTGGGGCTGGTCTGCGGACACTTCGATCCGGCGCGCGACGGCGTCGCCGACTACACCCGTCACCTCGCCGAGCACCTGCGGTCGGCCGGGTGTGAGGTTCTGATCTGCACCGCGCACCGGTACGCACGGACACCGGGCGCGGAGGTCGTCGGCGTGACCGACCGCTGGGATGTCCCCGGCGTCCTCCGAGCCGGCCACGCCCTCGGGCAACTGGCACTCGACGTGGTTCACGTCCAATTCGCGCCGTCGGCCTTCGGCTTCTCCCGGGCGGTGGGCCTGCTGCCGCTCCTGCTCCCAGCCGGCACACCGGTACTGGCCACGTTGCACGAGTACGGCGTGCGGGTGACGGAGGGTGTCGGCGGGCGGCTCCGCTCGGCTCTCTGGTCCACGATGGAACGGCGGGGGTGCGCGGACCGGGAGACGCTGGTGCTCACGGTGAAAGCGGCTCGGCTGCTCGTCACCGCACCCGAGCACGCGGACGTGGTGAAAGCCCGCTTCGCGCACCGTGGACTCGAGGTCACACACGTGCCGATCGCGCCGAACATCCCGCTCGCTCGGGTCGACGGCGAGGACATCCCTTCCGCGGTGCGCGCATCGCTCGGTCTGCCGCCGGACGTGCTTCTCGCCCTCTTCTTCGGCTTCCTCCATCCGGTGAAGGGGCTGGAGCGCCTCGTCGAGGCGGTCGCCACCGTCCGCCGGGTGCTCCCGGATCTCCGTCTTGTTCTCGCCGGCGGTGCGGAGAGCCACTCGGTGCCAGAGGGCGACGCCGCGGCGATGCGCCGCGGACTCGAGGACGCCGCCCGCCGCCACGGCGTCGAGCACCGGGTCATCTTCACGGGATACCTGCGAGAGGACGACGTGTCCCGTCTGTTCCGGGCCGCGGACGTGGCGGTGTTCCCGTTCGACGCCGGGGTGACCGCCAAGTCGGGGTCCCTCCTCGCAGCGCTGGCCCACGGCGTGCCGACGATCGCGACCGCACGTCCCGGCGAACTGGACCGGCCCACTGAGGTCGAGGGCGTCCTCCGGGTGCCGCCGCGGAACACCGCTGCTCTGGCCGACGCACTGCGCCTGGTGCTCTGCGACCGTGCCCTCGCGACCAGGCTGGCCGCGGCCGGGAAGAGCTGTGCCGCCCGCTGGACGTGGTCGGACATCGCCGAATTCCACGCCCTGATGTACGCCGAGGTGCTTCGGGAAGCCGAGAGCGAGGAGAGTCAGCGGCTCCCCGGGGGGATAGCGACAGGCACCCGAATCCGCCGTGACCGCAGGAGGGGACGCTGATGTCTCTGGTCAACCGCATGGCGCGGGCCGCGCGTAGACGTGGGCTCGCCCTTCTCTCCCATGATCGTTCCGGCGGGAAGCCCCCGGGTGCGCGCGAGACCGAGGACCCGGCACTGTTCCGACCCCTGATCTACGGCGATCCCGCCCGTCTCCACGTCGCCCCGACCGCAATCGTGAACAACGCCCTGTTCAACCTGTCCTCGGGTGACATCGCGATCGGCGAGTACGCGTTCTTCGGGCACAACGTCTCGGTTCTCACGGGCACGCACGACTGGACGAAGTTCGGCGCCGAGCGTCAGGTGGCCGTTCCCGAGTCCGGTCGCAACGTGGTCATCGAGGAGGGTGCGTGGCTCTCCAGCCACGTGGTCGTCGTCGCTCCCTGCCGGATCGGCGCACACTCCGTGGTGGGGGTCGGGTCCCTGGTGCTCGGCGACGTCGAGCCCTACACCGTCGTCGCCGGCAGTCCGGCGAAGGTCCTCCGTCAGATCCCGAGGCCGGATGCGCCGGCCACCTCACCCGCCGATCCTGACTCGGGGTCCGCCGGCCGGGTAGGCGCGGGGTGAGCTCGGGCGCCGTTCCGGAGGACCACCCGCCCCGTGGGCGGGAAGTCGACCTCGAGCGTCAGGTGTCGAACCTCCTTCATGCCGTGAGCGAGCTGGGCAGCCTGGCTCGGGACACGCGGGATCGGCTGGAGGCGGTGGCGGCCGAGCTTCGGAGCCTGCAGGCGAGGAGCGGGAGCGGCGGTCATGACGGCGACGGGTGGGGGCCGCGCTTCGCCGCCATCCATGCCGACTTCACCGATCACTTCCGCGGCTCGACCGCCGAGGTCAGCGCCAAGCTCGAGGGCTACCTGCCCGACGTCCACCGCCTCGTCGGCGTCGGCGGCGTCGTGGACCTGGGCTGCGGCCGAGGCGAGTGGTTGACGCTGCTGCACGCCGCGGGGGTGGGAGCCCGGGGAGTCGACACCGATCCCCGGTTCGTGGCCGCGGGCCGCGCGCGCGGGCTGGACATGGAGCTCGGCGATGCCCTCGGCTACCTGCGGGCACTGCAGCCGGACTCCGTCGACATGGTCACGGCCTTCCACCTCATCGAGCACCTTGACACAGAGGAGCTGCTGGCTCTGATGGAAGCGGCGAGAGGTGTGTTGCGTCCGGGTGGGTGCCTGCTGCTCGAGACGCCGAACCCCACGAACCTGGTCATGGCGGCCTGCGACTTCTACAACGACCCCACCCACCGGTCCCCGCTGCCGCCCGCTCTGACGCAGTACCTGCTGTCCACGCAGGGTTTCGGCGACGTCGAGGTCCGACCGCTGCACCCGAAGGCGTCTCCGATGGTGCCCACCAGGGGTGAGGACGCCGTCGCCCAGCTCCAGGAACTCGCCGTACAGGCTCTCTTCGGGCCACAGGACTACGCCGCGCTCGGCTACAAGTTGCCCGGCGAGACCCGGTGAGGTCGCCGCGATGAGCCGCAACGGGTGCCGGGTGCTCTACCTCGACGGTTACACGGTTCCCGATCCGAAGGTGGGCGTTCCGTCCAGTGACGCCATCGGCTATGGCATCACCGCATCTGCGGTGATCCGCGACGGACTGGCAGCCCTCGGACTCGACGTCGTCCGTCCCCGACTCGCCCCGTCCCCAGCCGGTCCTGGAGGTCCCGAGGAACGACTCTCCTGGATCCTGTCGACCTACCGAGGTGTGCTCGACGCCCTCATCGAGGACCCTCCCGACGTCATCTTCTGCTTCCACGTCTTCTCGGCCTTCCCCGCCGAGATCAGGCGGATGCTGCTCGACCTCGGCAGGTCGATCCCCATCGTCGGCTACACGCACGGCAGTCACTGGGACCCGACCGACACCTTCCGGACCGAGACCTACCCCGGTATGGAGGTGGTGGATCTGGCCAACCTGCGCGTCCTCGACCGCGTGCTGCTGGTCTCGGAGTACATGCGGACGACGTTGCGGGACACGATCGGTGCCTTCAACACGACCGTGGCCGAGCAGGTCGACGCCCACGCCGCCGTGGTGGGGCTCCCCCTCGACGTCGACCGGATCGACGCCTGCCGTACCGGTCGCCGGTTCCCCCGGACGACCGTGGTCTTCAACCACGCCCCGGTGTCCAGCAAGAACCCTGAGCTCTTCGCCCGTGTCATGGCCCGGGTCCTGCCGCACCACGACGTCACCGTGCTGGTCACCCGCAACTTCGGACCGTGGCAGCCTGGCGGTGAGGCGATCGCGGAACTTGCCGCACGGTTCCCCGAGCAGGTGGTCCTCGGTCGCGACATGCCGCTGGACGAGTACTTCGAGGCGCTGTGGGCAGCCGACCTGCAGGTGTCGACCGCGACCCACGAGAGCCTCGGTGTCTCGACGCTCGAGGCGATGTACACCGGGAACTGCTGTGTTCTCCCGCGGGTCGGCAGCTACCCGGAGATCTGCGGCGGCCATCCCGACGTCCTGTACGAGCCGGGTGAGGGGCCGCTGGAGGAGCGGTTGCTCTACTTCCTCGAGCATCCCGATCGCCGGCGCGCCGTCGCCTCGGAGCTGCAACGGATGACGGCCAGATACCACCCGCGAGTAGTCGTCCAGAAAGTTGCCGAAGAGGTGCTGGACGTGGCGCTCGGTGGCACGGATGGTGATGATCCGAGGGTGCGGTGACGGCCGTGGTGGCTCCGGGATTCGCGTGGCAGCACATGCTGGGGGGCCTGCTCGTGGGCGCGGCGGGGATCGCGACGGTCACCGCGGTGATCTTCGGTTTGGAGCAGGTCGTCCCCCCGTCCGATCTCACCGGTCTGTATGTGCTGCCGATCCTCCCGGTTGCGGTCAGGTGGGGCGTATGGCCGGCGCTGATCGTCGTGATCGGGTCGGCGATGGCGTTCGACTTCTTCTTCTTCCCTCCGTATTTCGTTCTCACGCCTACGGACCCCCACATCGAGGCGATCCTGGTGATCTCGGCGGTGACCGCGGTCGTGGTGAGCGAGCTGGCCGGGCGCGTGCGGTGGCGCGCGCGCGAGGCGGAATCGCTGGCCCGGGAAGTTCAGCGGGTCGCTGAGGAGCAGGCCGCGCTGCGCCGCGTGGCGACGCTGCTCGCCCAGGGGGCACCGCCGGAGCAGGTGTTCGCCGCGGTCGCCGGGGAGGTCGGCCGGCTGCTGGGTGTCGACGCCACGGTCCTCAGCCGCTACGACCCGGACGGCGCGGCCACGACCGTCGCACCGTGGAGCAGCACCGGCACCGCCGCGCCTCCTGCCGGCACCCAGGTGCGGCTCGGCGGGCAGAACCCGCCCACGCTGGTCTTCGAGACGGGCCGGCCGGCGCGTCTCGACGACTACGCCGCTGCGACGGGCCCGGTCGCGGACGTCGCACGCAGCCGGGGCATCCGCTCGGCCGTCGGCGTGCCGATCAGCGTTGAGGGCCGGCTGTGGGGCGTCATGAGCGTGTTGTCCGCCCGCGCGGAGCCGCTGCCGACCGACACCGAGGACCGGCTGGCCCGGTTCACCGAACTGGTCGGCACAGCGATCGCCAACGCGCAGGCGCGCCTGGAGATCCGCGCCCACGCCGAGGAGCAGGCCGCGCTGCGCCGGATGGCAACACTGGTGGCCCGGGCGGCACCACCGGAGGAGATCTTCGCCGCGGCCACCGCGGAGGTGGGCCGGGTGCTCGCCGCGGAGGTCACGGTCCTGAGCCGGTACGACCCGGACGGCACGGCCACGATCGTCGACGGGTGGAGCAGCACCGGCGGCGCCGTGCCGGTCGCTGTCGGCAGCCGGTTCCCGCTCGGCGGCCGGAACGTGCACACGCTGGTGTTCCAGACCCGCCGGTCGGCGCGCGTGGATCGCGCCGAGGCTTCGGGGCCGGCCACGGACGTGTTCCGGGTGTTGCACATCGGCTCGGCCCTCGGCGCGCCGATCATCGTCGAAGGGCAGCTGTGGGGCGTCATGATCGTGTTGTCCACACGCGAGGAGTCGCTGCCCGCAGACACCGAGGCGCGACTGGTCGGGTTCACCGAGCTGGTCGCCACAGCCCTGGCCAACGCCGAGGCCCAGGCCGCACTGACCGCGTCCAGAGCCCGGATCGTGACCGCCGCCGACACCACCCGCCGCCGCATCGAGCGCGATCTTCACGACGGCGCCCAGCAACGCCTGGTCTCCCTCGCGCTGCAGTTGCGCACGGCGCAGGCGGCGATGCCGGCCGAGGCAGGCGAGTTGACCGAGCAGTTGGACGGCGTGGCATCAGGGCTGACCGGGGTGCTCGACGAGCTGCGCGAGATCGCCCGCGGCATCCATCCCGCGGCCCTCGCCGAGGGCGGCCTGCGGCCGGCGTTGAAGGCGCTCGCCCGCCGCTCCGCCGTCCCGGTCCGCCTCGATGTCGGCGTCGGCGTCGGCGCGCGGCTGCCCGAGCCGATCGAGCTCGCCACGTATTACGTCGTCTCCGAGGCACTCACCAACACGGCCAAGCACGCGCAGGCCACCGTTGCCGACGTCCAGATGGCCGCCGGCGAGGGCGTCCTGCGGGTCTCGGTCCGCGACGACGGGCGGGGCGGCGCCGACCTCACCCGAGGCACCGGTCTCGTGGGGCTTACCGACCGTGTCGAGGCCCTCGGCGGCCACCTTCGGGTGCACAGCCCAGCCGGTGCCGGCACCACGGTGGAGCTCGCACTTCCCCTCACCGACGTGGGCGCGTGGCAGTCATGACACCGCTGTCGACGATGCACCGATCGCTGCCCTGAGGAGCGCGGGTCACGGGCCGGCGGGCGGTTCTTGCCCCTCGATCAGACGCAGCGCCCCGGACGGGCAGCGTGCGACAGCCGCGCGGACGACGTCGGCGACAGGCCCTTCCACGTCGCTGGTCAGGACGACGACGAGACCTTCCTCGTCGTCCTGATCGAACACGGCCGGCGCCGTGAGCACGCAGTTCCCGGAGCCGATGCAGACGTCGCGGTCTGCAGAGACCCTCATGCGGCTCGCTCTCTCACCAGGTGACCGGGAGCGAGTGCAGCCCGTGGATGAAGTGGTGGCCGCGGAAGCCGATCTCCTCGTAAGGCACCGCCAGCGCCAGCTGCGGAAAGCGCCGCAGCAGGGCCGGGAAGGCCGTCTTCATCTCCATCCGTGCCAGCGGAGCCCCCAGGCAGTGGTGCAGGCCGTGGCCGAACGCCACGTGACCCATCCCGCCGCGCGTGATGTCGAGCCGGTCGGGCTCGTCGAGCAGGGCCGGATCACGGTCGGCCGCGACGAGGGCCGCCATCACGAGTTCCCCCTCGGGGATGGTCTGCCCGGCCAGGGTCACCTCGGTCGTCGTGACGCGGGGGATCCCCGAGGGCACGATGCTCAGCCACCGCAGCAGTTCCTCGACCGCGGGCTCGACCGCTGCCGGATCGTCACGCACGAGCGCCAGCTGCTCGGGATGGCACAACAGGGCGAGCGTGCCCAGCCCGAGCATGTTGGACGTCGTCTCGTGACCGGCGACGAGCAGCAGGCCGGCGATCCCGATGAGCTCGTCCTCGGTGAGCTCGTCGCCGTGCTCACGGACCAGCATGCCGAGCATGTCCTCGCCCGGTGCGGCCTTGGCCCGGACCACCTGCCCGCGCATGAACTCCCGGCTCTCCCGCTGCAGCGCCAGCCGCTCCTGGATCGGCACCGAGAAGTCCAGCTGCCGGCGGGTGCGCCGCTGGAACCCGGCGCGCTCGGCGTACGGCACGCCGAGCAGCTCGCAGATGACCAGCGACGGGATGGGGAGGGCGAAGCGGGACACCAGGTCGGCGGGTGGTCCCTCCCGCTCGAGGTCGTCGAGGTGCTGCTCGACGATCTGCTCGATCCGCGGTGCCAGCCGGCCGATCCGCCGGACCGTGAACTCCGGGGTCAGCATCCGCCGCAGCCGGGTGTGGTCGGGAGGGTCCATGGCCAGCAGCTGGCCGGCCCGCCGCTGCGCGATCTCCTCTTCGCTCAGCTGCAGTTCCACCTCGTCCGGTAGCGGGAAGCCCCGGCGGGCGTTGCTGAACCGTGCCGGGTCCGACAGCACCTCGCGGACGTCCTCGTACCGGGTCACCAGCCACGCCGGCAGTCCGAACGGTGTGACGACGCGGGTCACGCCCCCGTTCTCGCGGACCCGCGCAAGCCCGTCGACGGGATCGAATCCGACCCGCTGCATGTGCAGCGGCATCACCGGTGTCTCAGTCATCGCGCATCTCTCCGCCGACCGGTTCCGAGCCGATTTCGACGGTACGCCGGGGCGGAGCCCGGGGGCCGGGACGAGAACCGCCTTTCCTTCGGAGCCGCTGCCGCTGGTCCCCCATGTCGGACAGGTGGCCGATACGCTGCAGACCGCGCAGCCGTGGTCCAGCCCGTGCCGGAGGCCGACGGAGGTCGGGATGGTCGCCAACCAGGGACGGCCGCGGTGAGGGCCGTCGTCTTCACCGGCGACCGGTCGGTCACCGTCCAGGACGTCCCCGACGCGTCGGTGGAAGGGCCCGAGGACGTCGTCGTCCGGATCAGTTCGAGCGCGCTCTGCGGGACCGATCTGCACATGTACGACGGACGCACCGGAGCCACGCCCGGGCTCGTCCTGGGCCACGAGCCGCTCGGCGTGGTGGAGCAGGTCGGCTCCGCGGTGGAGATGGTCGCGCCAGGGGATCGGGTGGTCATCCCGACCCACCTCTACTGCGGCCTGTGCGTCAACTGTGCCCGGGGACTGTCGGCGGCCTGTCTACGGGTGCGTCCCGGTCAGTTCGGCGCTGCCTACGGCTACGCCGGCATGGGGCCCTACCCAGGGGCCCAGGCCGAGCTGCTGCGCGTTCCCTTCGCCGACGCCAACTGCATCCCCGTGCCAGGGGAACCGGGCGACGATCTGGAAGACGATCTGGTGCTGCTCGCCGATGCTTTCGTCACCGGCTGGCACGCGACCGAGCTGGCTCAGGCGAGGCCGGGTGCGACGGTCGCGGTGTTCGGCGCGGGGACGATCGGGCTGCTGGCCGCCTACAGCTGCCTGCTCAAGAGCGCCGCGGAGGTCTTCGTCGTCGATGCCGTGCCGGAGCGACTGGACAAGGCCGGCGAACTGGGTGCCGTACCCGTCGACTATCGCCTCGCGGATCCGGTGGAGCAGATCCGTGAGCTGCGCCGGGCCGGCGGCCTGCCACCGGGGGAGGAGTCGATGAGCGGAGTCGACGTGGGCATCGACGCGGTGGGCTTCCAGGCCCACGACCGCGCGGCCCCCGGCTCGGAGAACCCGACGCAGGTCATCAGTGACCTCGCGCGGTTGATCAACCCGACCGGACGTCTGGGCATCATCGGCGTCTATGCCGAGAGGGACCTTCATCCGGCCCCGGAGGGGAACCCTGACGGGCGCCTGACGGTGCCCTGGGCGACGCTCTTCTCGAAAGGCGTCTCGGTCGGATTCGGCCGCACGCACGACCGTCGCTACACGGTCCTGCTCCGTGACCTCGTGCTGTCCGGCAGGGCCCGTCCCGGCGTCGTGGTCACCCACCACGGCCGGCTCGACGACGCGCCGGGGCTCTACCAGGCGTTCGACCAGCGCGCCGATGGCGTCGTCAAGGCCGTCCTGCGGCCGTGACCGCGCTGCCGGGAGCTGCGGCTCAGTCGGACCGGATGGCGGAGACGTCGAACTCGATCTGGACCTTGTCGCTGACGAGCACTCCGCCGGTGTCCAGGACGGTGTTCCAGGTCAGCCCCCAGTCACTCCGCCGGATCACGAGCGCGCCCTCGAATCCGACCCGGACCTGGCCCCACGGGTCCTGCGCCGAACCGGTCAGGGTGAAGTCGACCGAGACGGGACGGGTGACGTCCTTGATCGTCAGGTCACCGGTCACCCGGTAGGTGTCTTCGTCCAGCTGTTGCACCTCAGTGGACCGGAAGAGCAGCTCCGGATACCGCTCCACGTCCAGGAAGTCCGGCGAACGCAGATGGGTGTCCCGGTCAGGCGTACCGGTGTCGATGCTCGCCGCCCTGATGGTCAGCGCGACGCTGCTCGCGGGCGGGTTCGTGGCGTCGAGGTGTGCCGTGCCCTCGAACTCGGTGAACGCGCCGCGAACCGTTGTCACCATGGCATGCCGTGCGCGTACGCCGATGCGGGTGTGTTGGACGTCGACCGTGTAGTTCCCGGTCACGTTTGCCAGCGCGCTGGTCGCTGCGTCGAAGTCGGACGCACCCGGATCCGACGCTCGGTGCTTCGCCACGGTCGTTGTCCCTTCCAGGTTGCCACCGCCATCAACGGTAAGCGCCGCCGGCGCTCAGGCCGGCCCCGGGCAGTCCTGAGAGGGTATGCCGGACGGGCGGCCCGCGGTTCTCCCCCCTGACCAGACGCTTTCCCGTGACGGGCCGACTGTGACCGGCGTCATGGCGACAATGCACATAACCGGTCGTAGCGTTTTGGCTGCGCTCAGCAAACAGAGGCGCGGCGCCGGTCCGCCAAACCCTTGCCCACCGGTCGCCATCTCTCAGAGAACCCAGGGCAGGGGTGGGGGACCCACGTTCACGGCGCGCCGCGCGCGCCTCGGGGTGAAGCCGCCTACCGCGGCCGGGCACCGATCGCCCGAACCCGACAGCTGACCTCGCCGGCGGTGATCGGAGAAATCACCATGGCCAAACATCGCGCGCCGCGCTATGTCCGCAGCAAGCGGGCTCTCGCCCGCGTCCCCGTCGCCGCCGGCGCCACCGTCGTCGGAATCGGCGTCCTCAGCTCCCCGGCGCAGGCCGCCACCACCGCCACGACTCACGACTGGACCGGCGTGGCCCAGTGCGAATCCGGCGGGAACTGGGGCATCAACACCGGTAACGGCTACTTCGGCGGACTGCAGTTCAGCCAGGCGACGTGGGCCGGCTTCGGGGGTGCCAACTTCGCGCCCCGCGCGGACCTGGCGACCAGCGCCCAGCAGGTCACGATCGCCGAGAAGGTGCTTGCCCAGCAGGGCATCGGTGCATGGCCGGTCTGCGGGAAGCACCTGACGGGTGGCACGACGGCGACCGCCGCGAAGGCCCCTGCGCCGGCACCGGCACCCAAGCCCGCACCGGCACCCAAGCCCGCACCGGCACACAAGCCCGCACCCAAGCCCGCACCCGCAGTCAAGCGATCGAGCCCTGCACCGGCGACAACTCCGGCGCCCCGCGCCCACGCCGCAGGTCGACACGCGGCCCCGGCGGCTGATTACACGGTCACGGGTGGCGACACGTTGTCGAAGATCGCCGGCGCCCACAACGAGCCCTGGCGTGATCTGTACCAGCGCAACGTGGGCGTCATCGGTAGCAACCCCGACCTCATCTTCCCGGGCCAGGTGCTGGTCACCTCCGGGCCGAAGCACGCGGCTCCCGCCGCGGCAGCCCCTGCCCCGGCGGTGAAGCGCGCCGTGGCGCCGGCGCCAGCCGCCGCGCGGGCTATCGGCGCTGCGCACATCACCAACAGCGCTGGGAGCGTGAAGCCGCAGGTCCAGGCCGCCGCCAATGCGGTCGTCGCCCGTGTGCCCGGCGTCGCGGGCATCACCATCGGCGGCACCCGCGCCGATGCCATCGACCCGAACGGTCACCCGGCCGGCCGGGCACTGGACTACATGGTGGGCTCCAACGCCGCCCTCGGCGGCGCCGTCGTCCAGTACCACGTCGCCCACTGGGCCGACCTCGGCGTGGAGTACATCATCTGGCAGCAGAAGATCCTCACCTCGCCGACCGGCTCCTGGATGCTCATGGAGAACCGCGGGAGCGCGACGGCCAACCACATGGACCACGTCCACGTGAACTACCGGGCGGCGTGAGCCACCCGGCAGGCAGTCCTCAGCGCAACCACGCGCTGGCGGTCTGACGGGCCGGCCTCGCCCGCGAGCCAGGCTTCCACAGAGCGACCCCCTACCCGGGACGGGTAGGGGGTCGCTCTGTATGGGGGATGGGAGGCCGCAGATTCAGGCGGGGAGTTCTCAGACGCCGGTGGCGCCGTCGATGCGCTCCCGGATGAGGTCCGCATGGCCCGCGTGGCGGGCGTACTCGCCGATCATGTGGCTGTAGATCCACCTCAGCGTGACGTGGCCGCCCATGAAGGAACTCGTCTCGTCGAGGCCGCGCGTGGAGCAGTTGGCCCGGGCCTGAGCGATCTCGTTCTCCCAGTCGACTCGAGCGGTCTCGAAGCCGACGCCATCGGAGAGGTCGAAGCCGCCGTCCGGGCCGCTGGGGTCGGCGGCCGGGTCGTAGATGGGTGAGACCTGCTCGCCCACCAGGACACGGCGGAACCAGTTCCGTTCGACCTCGGCCATGTGCTGGACGAGCCCCAGGAGCGTCAGCGGCGACGGCTGTACCGAGGCGGTACGCAATTGTTCGTCGGTGAGTCCCTCGCATTTGCCGGCCAGCGTGGCCCGGTAGAAGTCGAGCCAGCCCTCCAGGGTCGTGCGCTCGTCGGCCTCGAGCGGTGGCATGGCGCGGTCGGTCGTCGTCATGGAGGGGATCGTGTCAGCCGCCGCGGTGTTCGACTGTTCAGTCGCCGGGCACCGCGAAGTCGCTCAGCGTCGCGCTGTCCGGCCCGATCGCCGTGAATGGCGTCTCGAGGACGAACACCGCGACGCCACCGGTCCGGAACCCGGCGCCGATCTCGCCCCGAGCCGCAGGGCTGCCCTGACCGTCGTCGAGGACGCCCGCGAGCGCTCCGACCGACGGGTTGTGGCCGACGACGGCCAAGGTCCGCACATCCTCGGGGGTCTCCCGAATGGCCTCGAGCAGCGCCTCGACGGTGTTGTCGTAGATCCGCTCGTCGACCATCGGCTGCCTGCCAGGGAGGAGCCGTGCGCCCGCCAGCTCCCAGGTCTGCCTGGCCCGACGGGCAGGGGACACGAGCACCCGGTCGGGCACCGATCCGGCCTTGTCGAGCCAGGCGCCGATCGCTGCTGCGTGCTGCGCACCCCGATCGGTCAGCGGGCGGTTCACGTCGTCCGGGCCGTTGGCGGCCTCCGCGTGACGGACCAGCACGAGTCGATGCTGCGGCACTGTCAGGACGTCCCGCCGAAGTCGACGTCCTTCGTCTCGACCGTGCCGGCCGTCCGTCCCGGCGCCGTTTGGTACGTCCAGTACAGGTTCGTGTGCGCGATGACCTGGTCGGGCGGCGGCGCACCCCATGCCGATTGGTCCTCCGTCGTGTGGGCGTCCTTGACGAGGGTTGCGTCGTAACCCCGGGCGAACGCGCCGTGGAGCGTCGAGCGGATGCATGCATCGGTCTGTGCGCCGACGACGACGAGCCGCCCCACTCCGAGGCCTGACAGCACGCTCTCGAGGGTGGTGTCCTCGAAGGAATCGCCGTAGTTCTTCTCGACGAGGGGCTCGGCGTCGTCCGGCGCCAGCTCGGGGACGATCCGCCAGTCGTCGCTCTCGGGCGCGAGCCCCTCGTCGGAGTGCTGGACCCAGACGACGGGGACCTGTTCTCGGCGCGCCTTCTCGACGAGGCCGGCGACGTTCGCGACCACGGCGTCGCGCTCGTGCGCCCCCTTGACGACGCCGTTCTGCACGTCGATGACGAGGAGCGCGGTGTTCGGCCGGTTCTCGAGCGTGGTCATGGTCTCCCTTACTCGCGGTGGGCTCTTTATGAGCTCTCGAACAAGTACCACCCCACTCGGACGTTTTCGGTACGTCAACCGCCCGACCGATCAGACGTGCGGCTGCCCGGTCGACGCGCTGGTACCGCCGTCCACCGGGAGCACCACGCCGGTGACGTAGCGGGCGGCGTCGCTGGCCAGGAAGAGAACGGGGGGCGCGACGTCCTCGGGCTCGCCGGGCCGGCCCAGGGCGATCCGGTTGACGAAGGGCGCGAGCGACTGCTCGTCCCGTCCGACGCCTTCGGTCAGCTCGGTCAGCGTGAACGCCGGTGACACGGCGTTGATCCGCACCCCGCGCTCGCCCCAGTCCAGGGCCAGGGAGCGGACGAAGTTGGTGATCGCCGCCTTGGTGGCGTTGTAGGCGGCCTGGTTCCAGTCGCCTCGATCACCCGAGACTGAGGAGACGGCGACCAGGTTGCCGCCGGATTCGGCCAGGTGCGGCAGCGTCGCTCTGGTCAGGTGGAAGAAGGCGTCCACGTTGGTGGCCCGCAGCTGCTCCCACTCGTCCTCGGCGAGCTCGGTGATCGGCCCGGTCGCGTAGCCCGCCGCATTGCTGACGACGACGTCGAGCCGGCCGAACCTGTCGACCACCTGCCGCACCAGACCGGCCACCTGGGCGCCGTCGGACAGGTCGGCGGGGATGGGCGCGGTGCGCTCGGCCGGATACCCGTCCAGGGCCTGCTCGAGGCGGTTCTTCCGGCGGCCGGTGACGGCGACCGTGGCGCCGGCGGCGAGGAAGGCGCGAGTGATGGCCAGGCCGATGCCGCTGCCGCCACCGGTGATCAGGACGACGGAGCCGGTGAAGTCGAAGGTCGCATGGTTCATGCCCACCCTGTGCCCAGATCCGGCGTCCGACACCCCGCTCGGGCTGTGAGGTGGTAGCTGTCCATGACCAGCGCCGCTGCGGCCTGACGGCTCGGAGTTCAGGGACGTGGGCGGACGCCGTGACGACGTGTGCCGAGGGCCGGGGCACCGGACGGGCCGTCGGCATCCGCCATGTGGTTGTCCGGGCGCAGGGGTGTGGTGACGTCGGGGCCCGAGCCGATCCCCTGGACGTCGGGAGTGAGCGCGGCGGAGATGTCGTCGTCGTTCTCGTAGGCCCGGTGGACGCCGGCGCTCAGCAGGCGCAGCTGACGGTCGAGCGGCGCCTGCCGGTCGGGCGCGGCGAGGTTCTTGAGGTCGTGCAGCGCCGCGGACAGCAGTCGGGTGACCGGCGGGGTGGATGCTCCGGCCAGTCGGATCTCGTCGAAGGCGAGTCGGACGTAACCGTCCCAGGTGAGTGTGCGCTCGACCAGGCGGACCACCCCGTCCTCGTCGCGGTGCTCGGTGGGGGGCAGCGGGCGCACCGCGATCAGGCGGAGCAGGTCGTGCAACCGGTGCACGGCCTGCACGGTCGTCGTCGGGTCGTTGAAGGGCTGCGCGATCGACCGCTCGGCGATGTCGACCAGCTTCCGGAACCCGTAGGGGATGTCTTCGACGTGCACCCGTTCGTCGGCCACGAGCACCAGACGGGTGATCTCCTCCGGCCGGAGACCCGTGGCATCGGGCCTGCCGTTCCCGGCCGTCCGCCCCGGAGCCGGATGGATGCGGAACAGCGGTGCGCCGTCGGAGAGGAAGTCGCCGATGACGGGCACGAGTTCGAGCATGCAGTCGGCACGGCGGGCGGCGGCGACCAGCCGGCGCCGGTCGACCAGGAACACGTTCCCTGGCTCCCGCGCCAGGACGACGGACGGGTCGGCGAGCGGAGTGAAGTCCGGGGGACCGATCGAGGTGATGAGCCCGCGGGTGCGGTCACCGACCAGGTCGATCAGGCCGGCCGCCCGCAGGCCTTGCCCCGCGTGGTGGACGAAGAGGACGAGCGTGACGATGCTGGCGAACATCAGCAGGTAGGCGAGCAGCATGGACAGGCCGGGAACGATACCGGTGTCGGAGCCGTGGACCTCGCGCAAGGTCAGGATGGCGACCACGAACGTCGCGCCGAACAGGCCGATCGCCAGCTGGTTGGCGCGATCGGTGAGGAGGGCGGCCACGATCCGGGGCGAGAACTGCCCCATCGCCAACTGCACGGCGACCAGCGTCATGGTCAGCACGAGGCTGGTCAGTGTCGCCATCGACGTCGCGAAGACGGAGAGGATGGTCTGCGCGTCGTTCGGCGTGCCGGTGAGGGACTCCGGGACCAGCGTGTAGCCCGAGCGGCGGTCGAGCCGCAGCGTGCCGAGAGCGACCAGCGCGCCGGCGAGTACGCACAGCAGCGGAACCGGCCAGAGGCTTGTCCGGACGGCGTGCAGGAAGCGGCGCCACCGCATCAGAGCACCTGTCGATCCGAGAGCCGGCGGGCCGGAGCCACCGCCCGCGACGAATCCTGCAGGGACCGGTGTGCGGTCTCCGGCGCCAGCGCCAGGGCCAGCAGGGTCAAGGCCATCATGGCGAGCACGTACACCGAGACGGCGAACGGGGTGCCGAATGCGCGCACGAGTGCGATCGACACGATCGGTGCGATGCCCCCGCCGAGGACACCCGCCAGCTGGTAACCCATGGAGGCCCCGCTGTAGCGGAGCTCCGTGGAGAACAGCTCGGCGATGAAGGCGGCCTGCGGTCCGTACATGGCGGCGTGGGCGGCCAGTGCGACGACGACGGCGAGGACGACGACCGCCGTCGTCCCGCTGGAGAGCAACGGGAAGAACGCGAACGCCCAGACGGCAGCCGCGACCGCCCCGATCGCGTACACCGGGCGCCGGCCGAGCCGGTCCGACAGCCCGCCGAAGAGGGGGATGAGCACCAGCTGGACCGCCGAACCGATGAGTACTGCGGTCAGCCCGAGGCTGCGTGGGAGGCCGACGGAGGTCGTGAGGAAGACCAGGCTGTACACGGTGAAGGTGTAGAAGGCCACGTCGGTGCCGATCCGGGCGGCCATCGCGACGAGCAACTCCCGCGGGTGCCTGCGTACCACCTCGACCAACGGCATCTTCGCCTTCGCCCCGGCACGCTCGACATCGGCGAACAGCGGGCTCTCGGCGACGGTGCGGCGGATCCACAGGCCCGCGAGCACCAGGAGTCCGGACAGCAGGAACGGCACCCGCCATCCCCACGCCAGGAACTGGTCCTCGCTCAGCACCGCTCCGAGCAGTCCCAGCATCCCGGCAGCGAGCAGGTTGCCCAGCGGCACGCCGACCTGCGGCCAGCTGGTGTTGAAGCCACGTCGCTCGGGCACGCCGTGCTCGAGCGTCATGGTGACCGCGCCGCCCCACTCGCCGCCCAGTCCCAGCCCCTGCGTGAAGCGCAGCACCGCCAGCAGCACGGGGGCTGCGACGCCGATCGAGGAGTAGGTGGGCAGCGCCCCGATCAGAACGGTGGCCGTGCCCATCAGCAGCAGGGTCAGGACGAGGACCGGTTTGCGGCCCCGCCGGTCGCCCAGGTGACCGAACAGGATGCCGCCCAGCGGCCGCGCCACGAACCCGACCGCGGCGGTGCTGAACGCCAGCAGGGTTCCCGTCACCGGCGAGACGTTGGGGAAGAAGAGCCGGTTGAAGACGACCGCGGCTGCGGCGGAGTAGAGGAAGAAGTCGTACCACTCCAACGACGTCCCGATGAGGCTCGCGACGATCACCTTGCGCATGCTGCGTGTTCCGGCGGATGCATCGCCGCGCGTCCCCGGCGCTGCGTCGGTCCTGCTCATGACCGCTCCTCGATCCGGTCGGCGGGTCGGAGAAGGAGCAGTACCCACCGGGCCGGCCGATCGCGCATCTTTGCCCTCGTTCGTGCACGCCGCCGGGGCGGCCGGGTGGCCTACCGGCTGCCGCGCGAGCTGGTGGCCGCCGGCTGCGCGAGACCAGGCCGGCATTCGTCATGGCTCGGAAGACCGCCGGACGGGAGTGGGCACCCGCTCCGTCGCTCGCCAGAGCGGAACGCAACCATGCAGGTGCACGGCTTGTTCCCGCGCCGTGGATGACGTGACACGGAAAGTCGACAAAGCTCAAGTTAGTTGACCGCGCAAGTAAACAGGGTCTAGCTTTTGCTTGCTGCATCAAGTCAATCACGAGGAAGTGGATCACGTGAACGTCGTCTTGTGGATCATCGCCGGGGTGCTCGCGGCCGCGTTCCTCGCCGCCGGACTCATGAAGGCCGGACAGTCGAAGAAGAAGCTGGCCGACTCGGGCATGGGGTGGGTCGAGGACTTCAGCCCCGGAATGGTGAGAACCATCGGTGCCCTGGAGGTGCTGGGCGCGATCGGGCTGATCCTGCCCGCGGCGGTGGACGTCGCACCGGTGCTGGTTCCCCTGGCCGCCACCGGCCTCGCGCTCCTCATGCTCGGCGCCGCGATCACGCACGCCCGTCGGCGGGAGCCGCAGATGATCGTCGTCAACGTGGTGCTGCTGGTGCTGGCCGCGGTGGTGGCCTGGGGCCGGTTCGGCCCGTACTCCTTCTGATCCACGGGGGATGATGGCCGCAGTGATCCCGCGGCTCGACCAGGCCAGAGAGGCCCTCTCAACCGTTGCCGCGAGCACGGCCCGCGGCACGATCGTCATCAAGATCGCGGGCTGACACCCCCTCCCGTCCGCCGCCGCTCCATCTGCGCGACTGCGCGCGATCGGCGGCGGCCAGGAGCTGATCCGGAGAACACAGGAGACCCACGTCATGATCACCGTCACCGGAGCCGGCGGGCAGCTCGGCCGTCGCGTCGTCAACGGACTGCTGGACGCCGGCGTCCCGGCCGACCAGGTCGTCGCCGTCGTCCGCAGCCCGGAGAAGGCCGCCGACCTTGCCGAGCGCGGCGTGCAGGTCCGGCAGGCCGACTACTCCGACCCGGCCGCGCTGAACAGGGCCCTCGAGGGCGCCGACCGGCTCTTGCTGATCTCCGGCAGCGAGCTCGGCAGCCGCATCGAGCAGCACGGCAACGTGCTGCAGGCGGCGAAGGACAATGGAGCCCGACTGGTCGTCTACACCAGTGCGCCGAAGGCCGACCACACCCCGCTGCCGCTCGGGCCGGAGCACTCCGCGACGGAGCAGATGATCGCCGACTCCGGCATCCCCGCCGTCGTGCTGCGCAACAACTGGTACTTCGAGAACTACGACCAGCAGATCGCCCAGGCGGCGCAGACCGGGGAGCTCGTGGGCAGCTCCGGCGACGGCCGCATCGCCGCGGCCACCCGCGACGACTTCGCCGATGCCACCGTCGCGGTGCTGACGGCGGATCAGCCCACCCCGGGCGTCGTCGAGTTGGGCGGCGACCAGGCGTGGACGCTCAGCGACCTGGCCACCGCCGTCGCCGCTGAGACCGGTCGCGACGTGACCTACCGCAACCTCTCGCCCGAGGAACACGCACGCGCCCTGGTGGCTGCCGGCGTACCGGAGGACGCCGCGCCGTTCGTCGTGGCTCTCGACCAGGCGATCGGCCAGGGCGCCTTGGACACCGGCAGCCGCGCCCTCTCGGAGCTGACCGGCCGCCCCACCACGACGCTCCCGGAGTACGTGCACACGGTGCTCAGCCGCTGATCGTGGGCGCGGAGCCCCGTGGAACGACGTCCCCACGGGGCTCCGCGCGTCACCGACCCGTCAGGTCGCCTCCTTCCGGAGCAACCGGTTGCTCTTGGGCTCGCGCTTCTTCTTCTCGTCCTCGATCTGCCGGATGAGCTCGCGCTTCGCCTCGGCGAGCGCGTGGGTCAGGTCCCGGTCGACCGCGCTCGCCACGATCGGCGGGTATCCGGCAAGCTCTGCGCGCAGGGTGACCTGTTGTTCCTTGCCGTCCCGGTGCTTCACCGCGACGTCCAGCTTCATGCTGTCGGGATCCCACCGGGACAGGTGCGGCTCGAGGCCTGCCAGCGCGTCCAGCACCCACCGCCGCTCCGCGGCCGAGAACCCTCCGCTCAGGTGGAGTATCCGGTCCAGGATGCCGGAGTGCGGACGTCCGGTCGGAGGATTCTCGGTCTGGCTCATCGCCGGCCTCGCTTCCAGGGGAAACCTGACGTCGACGGTAGACCGGCGGGGTGGGGAGTGGCGTCGGTGATCCGACCACTCGGCTCCGACGTGTGGACGGGCTGGGGGTCAGGCCGAGGTGCGCCGTGCCGCCGGGACGCCGTGGGGCGGCGCCTTCCGCAGCAGCCACGTCGGCTGTCCGAACGCGACGACCTTGCCGTCGCCGTCGACCACCTGGAGCCGGACGAAGGAGTCGTCTCCGGCGTCGAACGCCACCTCCGTCGTCGACTGGAGGTCGCTCCCGCCCTTGGACGTGAGGACCTTCGTGTCCGGGTCCGGAGTGGACACGCCGGCGTAGTCGACCACGCCCCGGACGACCTGCACGGCGCCCCCGGACGGCAGGCCCGTGACGTCGATCCGCAGCGTGCGCGGGGTCTTCCCGCCCACCGAGACAGCCCCCATCGGGACGCTGCCGTCGACAGTCATGTCAAGGGTCCCGGCGAAGGAGCCCAGGTAGCCCACGTAGACGCGGCCGCGCCCCAGCCCGTCCAGGAGGTCCGCCTCGGTTCGCCCCCTGGCCCAGGCCCCGGTGTAGAAGCGGTTGACCTGGGTGTCCCAGTTGTGGCCGGTGTGGTCGTCGGAGACGCCGTTGCCGGTCAGGAAGATCGCATTGCGCGAGAGGGTGTCCCAGAGCGCGAGGTGGTCGTGGAGGTCGCCACCGCCCTTGAGCCCGTAGCCGACCTCCAGGATGTCGGCCCCGCCGGCGCCGATGGACAGGAGATCCCGGGCGATCGCCCGCGGGCTCGTGTCCTGCGAGGCGTCCCCGGGCTTGAACGGGTGGTTGATCGAGGCCAGGCCGCCCTGGCTGTGGATGAAGTCGACGACCGAATTCCGGATCTCGCCCAGACCGTCGGCGAGGCTGATCCCGGAGCCGTAGTCGTAGGGCTTCTGGGGACCGCCGTACTGGTTGATGTGCGGGCCCAGCGAGATCTCGGTGCCGATGAGGCCGAGCACGTCCGGAACGTCGCTGGAGTACGCCGTCAGCAGGGCATGCTCGACGCCGAGCCCGTCGTAGTCCACCTGCTCGTCGAAGCGCAGGTAGCCGAAGAACAGTTCCGCCGGTGACCGCCGCCGGCTCACGGCGGAGAGCTGGATGTCGTTGAGCGAGTTGTCGCGAGGGTCGATGTCGCGCCACACCCTCGCCACGTCCGCCGTCAGGTCGAAGGCGACCGTTTGCCATCTCCCGCGGGTCACCGGCACATCGACGGTCCCGGTGGTGCCGTTGCGGGACACCGCCGTGGCGGAGACGTCCGTGCGCAGCCGGTACACCATCGAGATGACGCCCTCCGGCCGGTCCCCGGACGCGGGGTGACGGGAGAGCCGGAAGGACACCTCACCCCATGCGTCGGGGCCGGCGGTCGTCGGCAGCACGTCGATCGACACGGTCCGGCCCGCGATCCGGGCCTTGTAGTTCAGCCGGGAGTAGGTCGTGGAGTCGACCGAGTGGCCGACGGTGGCGGCTGTGCTGCCGGCACTCGTCGCGCGCAGCCGGAGGGAGCCCTTGCTCGTCGCGGGGTCGTTGGGGCTGACAGGGCTGGTCACCAGCTGGCCACCGCTGTCGCCGGTCACCGGGCCAGTGGCGGGCACGGCGGGAACCAGCCAGACCCCGTCGCGGGCCTGCTCGTCGGGGAGGAAGGAGTAGCTCGGCCGGAAGAGCAGCCGGCGCCGCCGCCAGTCGTGCTCGGTGAACCAGGCGACGTCGAAGCCGTGGGCCGCCGCCTGCAGAAGTTGCGAGCGCGTGCTGCCGACGCCCTCCGACGCCGAGGCGTGCAGGTGCATGCCCAGCACGTACGCGTGCTGGCCGGCTGCGTTGGGCGCGCGTGGCGGCAGGGAGGTGGATGCGCTCAGGTGCTGCCTGACCGGCCCGCACGCGGACAGCCCGGCGGTGATGCCGGCCAGGGCCACCATCCCCTGGAGCACCCGGCGCCGGGACAGCCGAGCGCCGTCGGGCCGCGCGGAACTGTGCTCGTGGGTGTGCGCTGAGTCGCCGTCGCACATGGTCGGTCCTCCTCGCTCGACCCCCCGGAGTGCGTCGTCCTGTCCAGGGACCCGCGCCGAGCCGCGGGCAGCCTCTTCCGCCCGTGGTGCTCCGGGCAGGCTGCCCGGCCACGCGCGGGGGGATGCTCTCGCGGTGATCTGGCAATTGCCTGTGGACATCGCCCGTGCGGGTGAACCGGCCCTCGGCGATCATGACGTGATGATCACGATGCGGTCCGTCACCGAGTCCGCCCGTCGCGGGGGCTCGGTGGGGTGGTCGTGACGGGCAGCGGGACCGGGACGGTGGCGCGGCGCGGCGCCTGGGGCTCCTGGGCGCCGAGCGGCCGCGGTGCGGTCCCGCTCATCGTCCTGCTGGTGATCGTGGCGAACCTGGTCGGCGTCGCCACGGTCACGGTGCTGCTGGTCGGCGTCGCCGGCGGCAGCAGTGGTGGCGGCCGTTCGGCCGTCCTGCTCACTGCCGCCGCCTACCTGGCGGTGGCGCTGCCCGCGGGCATTCTTGCCGGGCTCCGCCGGCAGCGGGTCACCAACGGATGGCTGCTGGCCGGCCGCGCCCCGACCGGCGCCGAGGCGTCGCATGCCCTGCGGTTGCCCGTGGAGACGGCGCTCATTGCCGGCCTGATCTGGTTCGTCGGCGCGGTCCTGGTGGGCATCGTCTCCGCCACCACCTTCCCGGACCCGCTGGTGGGGCTGCGGACCGGTGTGGCCACCGTGCTCGGCGGCATGGCGACCGCCGGGGTCACCTATCTGCTGGTCGCCCGGGCGGCGAGGGCCGTGACCGCCCGGGCGCTCGCCGCCCATCCGCCGGCCGGAACCCTGACTCTCGGCGTGCGCCCGCGTCTCGTGCTCACCTGGGGCCTCAGCAGCGCGGTCCCGATGCTCGGCGTCGTCCTGCTGTTCCTCGACCCGAGCAACCCGGAGGGGCCCGGCCGGGCGGTCGTCGTCTTCCTCGTGGTCGTGGCCCTCCTGGTCGGGGCGCTCGCCACCCTGCTCACCGCCCGCGCGGTCGGGCAGCCGCTGCGCGACCTCCGGGAGGCCGTGGAACGGGTGGGCCGCGGCGACTACGACGTCAGCGTCGTCGTGGACGACGCCGGCGAGATCGGGTTGCTCCAGGAGGGCATCAACTCCATGGCCGCGGGCCTCGCCGAGCGGGAGCGGCTGCGGGACCTGTTCGGGCGGCACGTAGGCACCGAGGTCGCGCAGCGGGCCCTGCGCACCGGGGTGTCGCTCGGCGGCGAGGAGCGGACGATCGCCGCGCTGTTCGTCGACATCGCGGGGTCGACCTCGCTGGTCCGCCGCACCGGCCCCGAGCAGATGGTCGGCCTGCTCAACCGGTTCTTCGCGGTGGTCGTCGAGACGATCGAGAGCGAGGGCGGCCTGGTGAACAAGTTCGAGGGCGACGCGGCCCTCTGCGTCTTCGGTGCGCCGGCCGAGCACGACGCCCCTGCGGGGGCGGCGCTGCGGGCCGCCCGGCGGATCTGCGACAGGGTCTCCGACACGGGGGAGGTCGACGTCGGCGTCGGGGTTGCCTTCGGGCCGGCATGGGCCGGTCAGGTGGGCGCGGCCAGCCGGCTCGAGTACACCGTGATCGGCGACCCGGTGAACGAGGCGGCGCGGCTCACCGAGCTGGCCAAGGAGCATCCCGGCCGGGCGGTGGCCAGCGAGGCGACCGTCCGGGCGGCCGACGAGAAGGAGCGGGCGCACTGGCGCTGCGACGCCGAGGTCGAACTTCGGGGGAGAGGCGAGCCCACCGTCACCTGGGTGCGGCGGGTGGACTGACCGGGCAGGTCAGCGCCCCGCGGCTCGACCTCGCAGGAAGTCGTGGGCGGTCTGCTCGCCGGTGGCGAGCAGACCGCGGCGCTCGACCGGTCCGATGCCGAAATCGGTGATCGCCGTGCCGTGGACGTCGACGGTCATCGTCCTTTCCCGCACGCCGGGTCGTTCCAGGTGCGTCTGGTCCCGGCCGACCAGCGTCGTCGCCACCACCCGCTCGAGCAGCCGGACGGGCGGCAGCATCGGCAGGCCGTAGAAGGGCACGAGGTCACCGAGGCCGGCCGGCAGGTCGGGGAACAGCCGGACGCCGAACGTCGGCCAGCGTGGTTCCTTCCCGTCGGTGCGGTCGAAGATCTCGATCGCGAAGTTGGACAGCAGCCCGCCGTCGACGATCGTCGCGGTGTCGCCGGTGAGTGCGTTCCGCAGCTCGCAGGGCTCGAAGTAGAACGGGATCGACAGCGACATGCGGACGGCGTCAGCGACCGGCTGCTCGTCTGGCTCGAGGTTGAACAGGTGATAGTCCCAGGGCAGGCGGAGCAGCCGGCCGTTGGTCACGTCGGTGGCCATCACCACCAGCCGGTACCGGCGGTCCATCTGCTCGAGGGCGGGGTCGGCACCCGGATCGCTCCGCCGTAGATCGGCAAAGGTGTGCACGCCGACGGTGGCGAGCTCCCTGCGCACCCACTCCCGGATCCAGTCACCGGCGTAGGCGCCCCGCTGGGCGAGCAGCCCGACGCTCTCGCTGACCAGTGGCAGCGGGATCCGCCGGTCCGGGATCGCGTGCAGGTCCAGCCGGTCGAGGATGCTTCGGAAGCCATCCGCGTCCACGCCTGCGGCGACGAAGGCAGCTGCCAGCGCACCCACCGAGGTCCCGGCCACCCGCTCGAACGTGTAGCCCGCATCGAGCAGGCCCATGACCGCTCCCGCGGTGCCGAGCCCCTTGACGCCACCGCCCTCGAGCACGAGATCGGCCTTCGGCATGTCAAGGCCATCCGATCGCGCGGCGGATCTCCTGGGCGCGAGCCTGCAGTACCGGGTCGCCTGCGCCGAGGGCGAACGCCTCCTGCACGATGTGCTCCGCCTCGGCGGTCCGGCCGGCGCGGTGCAGGCACCAGGCGAGCAGGGAGAGCGTTGCGCCGTTGCGGCGTACGCGGACGTCGTCCCGGGCAAAGGCGACCGCGGCCTCCGGATCGGGTTCGACGTCGGCGTAGTAGGCGGCCAGGTGGTGCAGGTAGTGGACGTCGCCGCGGTCGGCCGAGCGCCGGTACTCGGCCAGGGCCGAGTGGTGCCAGGCGGCACCCTGCGCCGGCTCCCCGGCCGCGGCCAGCGCCGTCCCGAGCGCCTCCCGGAACTCCGGCCGGTCCACGTCGGCCAGCACCTTCTGGTAGCCGGCGGCGGCAGCCTGCGGTCGGTCGCGTGCGAGATCGAGGGCGGCTCGGTGCGCGGTGACGTACCACCAGCCGGGATAGGCGAGCTCGGCGTCGGCGAGGTGCCGCTCGGCCCGGCCGAACTCGCCCACGGCCGCCGCGAGGTCCGCCCGCTGGGCCCGCACCCAGGCGAAGGCCCGCATCTGCTTCGCCGTGATCTCGTCCTCCGCCATGGCGTAGCGGTCGTCGGCCCCCTCGACGTCGCCGGTCGCGAGGGCCAGCGCGGCCAGCCGGGCGCAGGTGTCCCAGCGCGGATCCTCGCGGGCCGCCGCGAGGTAGCAGGCCCGTGCGCCTGCGTAGTCTCCGTCGAACTGCGCGAGATCCGCGGCCAGGACCCGCCCGGGTGGGACGACGGTCAGCCCCGGGACGGCGTCGAGCGCCGCGCGTGCGAGGTCGATGCGGTGCAGCGCGAGCGCGACGGTGGCGCGGAGCAGCCGGAGGTCCGGCCACGCCGGGAACCGCTCGACCGCACGGTCGATCTCGGCGCCGATGGCGAGCAGCTCGGCGGGACGACCGCCCGACAGGGTGGCCTCCCGGTGCCGCAGGGTCAGCACCTCGCACGCGGCCGTCGGGCTGCCCGGATCGGCAGCGGCCTCGTGTTCGACGAGCTGCTGCCGCAGCCCGGCCAGGTCGGCGTCGTAGCCGGGTCGGGGCTTCGTCATGGCCGTCATCGCCGTCATCGCCGTCATCGCCGTCATGGCCGTCACCAGGCCGGGGCGAGGTAGGGGAACTCGGTCAGGAAGGGCGTGTCGTTGTGCAGCGGGTTGGGTGGCGTCCTGGGCGTGATCTTCGCCCCGTCCCACAGCGCCTGGTCACCGAGGGTCTCCACCGAGTAGCCGCTGGTTCCGAGCGGGGCCCCCATGTCGAGGAACATCGAGAGGAAGCGAGTCGCCACCTGGTCCTCGGGCCGCCGGCCGAAGGGCCAGGTGCCTGTGGTGTCGACGTCGATGGCGCACACGTTGGGGATGAAGATCTCGAACGGCCGGCGCAGCGGGATGTCCAGCCTGTTCTTGTTCCACGAGTCGTCCGGCATCCGGAGCTCCTGGAAGATCAGCTTCCGGCCGCGAGGGAAGGCCGCGGCGGCGGTCGCGTACTTCTTGTGCACCGACACCGGTGAGTTGTCGTGGTCGAACGCGCTGGCCAGGCCGAGGGCGGTCACCGACGGGCCGAATCCCCAGCCGAGGTGGGCCAGCCGCCGCACGAACGCCGGTGCCAGCCAGAAGTTGTTCGCGCCGAGCTGCCGGCTGTCCTCCCGCTCGCTGAGGCCGGCATCGGCGAAGGGTTGCCCGACGGTGTCGACGAGCTTGTAGCGCTGCAACTCGTCGTCCAGTCCGCGGCGGCGGAGCAGTGCCACCGGGTTCTCCAGCCACAGCGGGTCGTCCGGGATCGTCTCGATCTTCGACGAGGCCTTCAGCACCCAGCTCTCGCCCCAGACGTTGACGACCCGCTCCTCCTCCGGTCGCTCGGTGAGGAACGACAGCGGCACCTCGAGGATGATCGCGTTGACGTTCTTGCCGGCCTGGGCGTCCATCCCGCTGTAGACGAAGCGGTAGTTGCCGTCGGCGTCCTTGGCGAAGCTGTCGCCCTCCCATGTGTAGGGGCCTGGCGGCAGATCAAGCTTCACGCCGTGCCCGTGCTCGGGGATCTCCGGGTTGTAGTTGAACAGCGAGTTGCCCTCGAGCTCGAGCAACGTCTTGGGGATAGGCAGTTCGCGGAGGTCCTGCCTGGCCATGGGCACGTGATAGAACTGCGGCGCGTAGTTGATCGACCGGAAGAATCCGGTCAGGTCGTTGAAGAACGCGTCGTCCCGGCCGCCCAGGTAGGCGGTGATCTCTGCGCCCGACGGCGCCCGGATCGACGTCACTTCATTGGTGTGCACCCGCGTGGTGAAGCTGCCGCCCGGGAAGTCGCTGAAGCGCACCGTCGCGGTCCCCGACGAATCCACCGTCACCCGGATCTCCGCGGCGTGCCGCTGACCCAGGTAGTGGTCCCGCATCGCGTCGAAGTACCGGCTGAGCGCGGAGAGGCTCCACTCGTCCGTTCCCGGCCGGACCGAGCGCGCATGCGGGTTCACCTGCAGCCGATAGAGCATGTCGGTGTCGAACACCCCCGCCTCGGGCACGGCCGCGAAGGTCAGCGCGAGCACGACCTTCTCCTCGTCGGTGGCATCGCTCGGGTACCCGAACATGTCGTAGACGTCGGCCGCGCTGACGTCGACGTCGGAGAAGATGCTGTTGACCGAGTTCGGGTCGTTGTGGTCCGCCACGGTTGTCCCCCAGACGGTGGTGGTCACGGGCCGGGCCCCGGGGTCCGGGCGCCCGGTGTGGGCGCGTCAGGTCGGTGGGCCCGGTGGGCTCTCGAGTCGCTGGACCGTGTGGCGCAGGTCGCGGGCGAAGTAGGAACTGCCGCCCAGGGAGAGCAGGACGTCGAGGATCCGGCCCTTCGTCGTGTTCGGCACCCGGACGACGTCGAGGTCGATGTCGGTGCCGCCGTTCTTCCCGGGCTCCAGCAGATAGGTCCAGCGGCTGCCCGGCCCGAAGGCGTTGCTGTCGAGCACCTCGATGGTGACCGCGCCGGGCGACGACCAGTCGTAGCGGGAGCGCTGCCAGATCGAGCCCGCCGCCGGGGAGCCCTCGGTCACCTCGGCCCAGGTGTCGCCCTTGTCGTGCACTCTCAGCCGGCCCTCGTCGTTGTTGCCCCAGATCTGGCTACGGCCGGGACCGAAGTCGGTGAGGGCAGCGACGAATCGCTCCGGCGGGAATGCGCCGTGCGCATGGACGTGCACCCTGCCCATCGGCTCGTCCGTTTCTGTTCATTGTTCCTGCGATGTGCACAGGAATTGCCGGAACCGGCGGGGGTGGAGGGTGCAGTCCCGCCGGTTCTGATCGAGCAGCGTCCGCCTGCTCCCCTTTTTCTGTCAAGGTCGATGGGGCTCTTGTCGGGTTCTTCCTGATCGCCCTGTGGTTGCAATTCCCAGGACCGTGCGAACGCGCGGGCGGTGGCTGTCGTGCCTGCAGAAGGAACACGACATGGCCGGTCCCGCGTCGTCCGGCCGTCGGTGAGCTGCCGAAGTCGCGGCTGCTGCCGGCGCAGGCCGGGACGCCGCCGACCGGCCGGCGACTTTTCCGGAATGGCGCCCGGCCCCCTTGTGATCATGTGGGCTCGGGAGGAATCTGTGCGTGACCGGGGGGAAGCTCTCGGTCGACATATTCAGGGGGAAGTCGGGCCGGTACCTCAGCCGGAACCGGTGATGAGCGCGTGCCTGTCGACGGAGAACGTGCATTTTTCCATTCGGCGTCGATTGTCTCCGCGTGCCCAGTCCTCCGACGAGTTCGCCCGGTACGAGCCCGGGCGGGGAGGACCACCCGTGTCCGCCATCGGGACCGCCGGAACCGCCGCCCGTTACACGCTCGGGAGTATCCGCGTGCTCAACGGCGCGCTCGGGCTGATCGCCCCGACGGTCATCATTCGCCGGTTCGGCGATCAGCACCCCGAGAGCAACGCCGCGGCCATCTACGGGCTGCGGTTGTTCGGGGCCCGGACGATCGTGCTCGGCGCCGACCTCTTCCTCCTGCGCAACCGCGAGCTCGACGGGGCGCTCCGCTCGGCCATCCTGATCCACGGAAGCGACACCGCGACAGTGCTGGCCCTGCGCCGGAACAAGCAGCTGAGCCCCGAGCGTGCGCGCCCGCTGGCCCTCATCTCCGGGCTGAACACCGTGCTGGCGATCACCGCCTACCTGGGTCGCCGCCGGAGCAGGCCATGACCGGCGACGGTGCCGGTCCGGGGGCACCCGCGGGCGAGTTCGACTACGTCGTGGTCGGCTCGGGCGCCGGCGGCGGGCCGGTCGCGGCCAACCTGGCCGAGGCCGGGCACCGGGTACTGCTGCTCGAGGCCGGCCTCGACCCCGAGGACGACGACTACCGCGTGCCGGCCTTCCATGGACGCGCTACGGAGAGCCCCGGCATGAGCTGGCCGTTCTACGTCCGCCACTTCGACGACACCCCGCAGCAGAAGCGCGACGAGAAGTACGTGCCCGAGCACGACGGGGTCCTGTACCCCCGCGCCGGCACCCTCGGCGGCTGCACCGCGCACAACGCGATGATCACGATGTACCCGCACGACGCCGACTGGGACGGCATCGCCGAGCTCACCGGTGACCGGAGCTGGCGCGCCGCGGCGATGCGGCACTGGTTCGAGCGGCTGGAGGCCTGCGGGTACAACGACCGTCCCCGCATGTTGCCGCGCCCCCGCTGGCTGGCTCGACTGCTCGCCCGGCTGCCGTTCGTGAGCGACACGTACGTCAACCGCGGCCGGCACGGCTTCGGCGGCTGGCTGCACACCAGCCTGCCCGACCCGAAGCTGGCGCTCGGTGACCCGGAGGTCGTCGAGGTCGTCACGTCCGCCGTGCTGCGCAATCTGGCCGACCTGCTGAAGCGGCCGCTCAGGCCGCGCGAGGGGCTCACCGGCTGGCTGGATCCCAACGACTGGCGGGTGCGGAAGACCCTCGAAGGCGCCTGGTTCATCCCTCTCGCCGTCCGGAAGGGCCATCGCAACGGCACCCGCGAGCGGATCCGGGACGTCGCGAAGCGGCTGCCCGACCGCCTGGAGGTACGGACCGGCGCCCTGGTGACCAGGGTGTTGTTCGACGACCACGGCACGACCGCACGGGGCGTGGAGTACCTCCCGCAGCCGCACGCGTACCGCGCCGACCCCGCCGCTGACCCCGGCCCGGCGGTGTCGCCGATCCGGGTGCGGGTCCGCCGCGAGGTCATCCTGGCCGGCGGCGCCTTCAACACCCCGCAGCTGCTCAAGCTCTCCGGCATCGGCCCGAAGGCGGAGCTGGACCGGTTCGGCATCCGGTGCCGGGTCGACCTTCCGGGGGTCGGGGAGAACCTGCAGGACCGCTACGAGGTCGGCGTCGTCAGCCGGATGAAGGAGAACTTCGCTCTCCTGAAGGGCCTCACGTTCAGGCCGCCCGGCAAGGGGGAGGAGCCCGATCCCGGCTTCGTCCAGTGGCGCGAGGGGAAGGGCGTCTACACGACGAGCGGGGCCCTGCTGGGCGTCGTCCGGAGGTCCCGGCCGGAGCTGGCCAGCCCTGACCTGTTCGTCTTCGGGCTGCCGGCCCGCTTCATCGGTTACTACCCCGGCTACTCCGGCGCGCTTGCCGAACACAGCGACGTGTTCACCTGGGCGGTGCTCAAGGCGCACACGGCCAACCGCGCGGGTCGGGTGCTGCTGCGCTCGGCCGATCCGCGCGACGCGCCGGACATCCGGTTCCACTACTTCGAGGAGAGCAACGACGGCGCAGGGGAGGACCTCGACGCGGTCGTGACCGGCATCGAGGTCGCCCGCTCGATCATGCACCGCGTCGACGACTACGTGGAGTGCGAGCTGGTACCCGGAGACGACGTCCGCACCCGCTCGGCACTGCGGTCCTTCGTCCGCGACCAGGCGTGGGGCCATCACGCCTCGTGCACGTGCGCGATGGGCCCGGCGAGCGACCCGCAGGCCGTCGTCGGCAGCGACTTCCGGGTGCACGGGACCAGCAACCTGCGCGTCGTCGACGCCTCGGTCTTCCCCCGGATCCCGGGCTTCTTCATCGTCACCGCGATCTACATGGCGGCGGAGAAGGCCAGCGCCGTGATCGCGGCCGCTGCCGCGGCGGCGGACGCGGCTTCTCCCGGACCCGCACCGGCCCGCGCCGAGATCAGGCGCGTGCTCGACCTCCTGCCCCACCCGCGCAAGCCGAACCGGTCCCCCGTTCTGCAGGGCCCCCGAGCCGTACAGGAGAACCGATGAGCACCGAGATCTCAGAACCGACCGGCACCAGCCGCACCACTGAGCCCTCGCCGCGGGTCGATGCCGACGGCCACCCCGACAAGAAGGCGGTGTCCGCCGTACCCCCGCCCGTGCCGGGAGCCGACTACCGGCAGACCTGGTTCTGGCGGACCTACGACACGATCGCGCAGCTCGTGGACCGCCGGGTCGGCTGGGACAAGCTGCCCCTGCCGGGGGGCCTCGCCGTGCTGATCGGGGTCCGGAACATCCTCCGCCAGAAGAACCTGCACGACCCGTCGACGGTCGTGCCGATCGTCAACGCGCCGCCGGTGCCGCAGCGCACCCCCGAGCACCTGATCGCGCGGAGTGTCGACGGCACCTACAACGACCTGGACCACCCCGACATGGGCCGCGCCGGGGCGCGCTTCGGCCGGAACATCCCGCTGGACAAGGTGCTGCCGGTGACACCTGAGCAGCTGATGGAACCGAGTCCGCGGGAGGTCAGCCGCCGGCTGCTCACCCGGACGACGTTCCGGCCGGCCGGAACCGTCAACACCCTCGCCGCGTCCTGGCTGCAGTTCATGATCCACGACTGGTTCACGCACGGGGAGGGTGACACCTCCCGCCTGGTGGACATCCCGCTGAAGCCGGGCGACACCTGGTGGGAGAACCCGATGCGGATCCCGCGGATCAAGCAGGACCCGACCCGGCCGTCAGAGGCGGACGGACCGATCACGACGGTCAACGGCGTCACGCACTGGTGGGACGGGTCGTCGATCTACGGCTCGTCCCTGGAGGAGCAGAACCGGGTGCGCACCGGCGAGGGCGGGAAGGTGCGGCTCACCGCGGACGGCCATCTCCCGTTCCCCGACGACCCGGCGCTCGACCCGACCATGAAGCCCGGTTGGTGGACCGGGCTGGGCATGCTGATGACCCTCTTCATTCGCGAGCACAACGCGATCTGCGACCGGTTCGCCTCGGAGTACCCGGACTGGGACGACGAGGAGCTCTTCCAGCGATCCCGGCTGGTGGTCTCCGCGCTGCTGGCGAAGATCCACACCGTCGAGTGGACGCCGGCGATCATCAGTCACCCGACGACGGTGTTCGCGCTGCGGGCCAACTGGTTCGGGGTGGCGGGGGAGCGGATCGCCCGCGCCTTCGGCCGGATCAGCCCCAGCGAGTTGATCAGCGGCATCCCGGGCGCGGAGACGGAGCACTACGGGGTGCCGTTCTCGCTCACCGAGGAGTTCACGGCCGTCTACCGCATGCACCCACTGCTGCCCGACGACTTCGACTTCCGGGCGGCCGACGGCGACACGCCGCTCGCGCAGCCTGACTTCCGGGAGCTGGCCGGTCCGAATTCGAAGGAGATCCTGGCGAAGTACGCGCTCGGTGACCTCTTCTACTCGTTCGGGACGACGCATCCCGGCGCGATCGTGCTGCGCAACTACCCGAAGTTCCTGCAGGAGTACGTGCGGCCGGACGGGAAGAAGATCGACGTCGCGTCCACCGACATCGTGCGGAACCGGGAGCTCGGCGTCCCGCGGTACTGCGAGTTCCGGCGCCTCTTGCACCTGAAGGCGCCGCGCAGCTTCGCCGAGCTGACCGACGACGCCGGCCTCGCCGCCGACATGGAGGACCTCTACGGCGACATCGAGAACGTCGACCTGATGGTGGGCCTGTTCGCGGAGAAGCGGCCGACCGGCTTCGCGTTCAGCGACACCGCGTTCCGGATCTTCATCCTGATGGCGTCGCGCCGGCTCAACAGCGACCGGTTCTTCACCAAGGACTTCCGGCCGGAGGTCTACTCGCCGACCGGGCTGAACTGGATCCGGGACAACGACATGCGCACGGTCCTGCTCCGGCACTTTCCCGAGCTGCGGCCGGCGTTGCGCCGCAGTGACAACGCCTTCGCCCCCTGGACGCGCGTCTGAGCACCCGGCGTTTAGTGCACTAATCGCCCGGCGGTGTCGCGCCGAGTGGGCCCCGGAGGGGTCCGCGCAGGCGCGACGGTGAGGCTCAACGCAGCGGGGGGACGGCTCCTGGCCGCGGTGCGGTCCGGAGGATCGCGATCAGGCATGGCTGCGGACCACGACGAGGACGTCGCCGGTCTGGAGCTCGCCGATCAGCGGGTCGTCGTAGCGGAGCGTCCGGCCGCCGCGGGTGACCGACAGGACGATGTCGCGGAGCGACCGCGGGCCGAGTCCCACCTCGCTGCCGGTGACCGTGCGCTGGTGCAGGTCCAGGCCCTGGCCGCCGGTGACGAGGTCCTCCACGACCGCGACCACCCGCGGGGCGTCGGTCGACAGCCCCAGCAGCCGGCCGGAGGTCGCCGACGTGGTGATGACGGTGTCGGCGCCGGACTGCCGCAGGAGGTTGGCGTTCTCCTCCTCGCGGACGCTGGTCGTGATCGGCACGCTCGGGTTGAGCTGACGGACGGTGAGGGTGATGAGCACGGCCGCGTCGTCCCGGTTGGCCGCCACGATGACGGCGCGAGCCCGCTCGACCGAGGCCCGGCGCAGCACCTCGGTGCGGCCGGCGTCGCCGACGATCCCGGTCAGCCCGAGTGAGTTCGCCTCATCGATCGCCCGCGACTCCGGGTCGACGACGACGATCTTGTCCAGCGGCGTCCCGAGCGCCTGCAGCGAGCGGATGGCGCTGCGGCCCTTGGTGCCGTAGCCGCACACGATGACGTGCTGGCGCACGCGGGACCTCCAGCGTCGGATGCGGAACTCCTCCCGCGAGCGCGCGGTGAGCGCCTCGAGGGTGGTTCCGATGAGGACCAGCAGGAACGTGATGCGCAGCGGGGTGATCAGCAGGATGTTCACCAGCCGCGCGCCCGGCGTGATCGGCGTGATGTCGCCGTAGCCGGTGGTGGAGAGGGTGACGGTCGCGTAGTAGACCGAGTCGAGCAGGGAGAGCCCGACGCGGTCGCCGTCCCGGTAGCCGTCCCGGTCGGCGTAGATGACCGCGACGGTCAGCGCGAGCAGGAGGAGGGCGAAGAGCACCCGGCGCAACACCTGCCGGACCGGTGTCTCCTCCTCGTGGGCGAGCCGGACGCCGGTGTGCTCGGTCTCGACACCGACGCGCTCGTGCTCCACACCGCGGACGATAGTGAGCGCTCACCGGGTGGCACGCGCCGCAGCACCCGTTCGGGTCAGGCCGGGGCGGATCCCTCCACCGCCGCACGCTCCCGGGCGGCGAGTTCCCGCTTGAGCACCTTGCCCGCGGCCGAGACCGGGATGGCGTCGATGAAGACGACGTCGCGCAGCCTCTTGTACGGGGTCACGTGGGCGTTGACCGCGGTGATGACCGACTCGGCGGTGAGGGCGGCCCCGGCGGCGTCGGCCTTGCGGACGACATAGGCGACCGGCAGCTCGCCGGCGTCCTCGTCCGGGCGGCCGACCACCGCGGCACCGGCCACGCCGGGCACGGCGAACAGGTGCTCCTCCAGCTCGCGGGGGAAGACGTTGTAGCCCTTGTAGAGCAGCATGTCCTTCGTGCGGTCGACGATCGACAGGTAGCCGTCCTCGTCGAGGATGCCGACGTCGCCGGAGTGGAACCAGCCGTCCGCGTCGATCGACTCGGCCGTGGCGTCCGGGCGGTGTGCGTACCCGCGCATCACCTGCGGGCCGCGGATGCAGACCTCGCCGCGCTCACCGGCCGGCAGCGGTGCCCCGCCCCCGAGCGGCTGGATGCTGATCTCGGTGTCGAAGATCGGGACGCCGACCGTTCCGGCCTTCCGGGTCCCGGACCGGAACGCCGGGTTGCCGGTCGCCTGCATGGTGACCTCGGTGAGCCCGTAGCCCTCACCGATGACCGCGTCGGGCAGCAGCCGCCGGAGCCGCTCGATGAGGGAGACGGGCAGGGGAGCGGCGCCGCTCGAGACGCCGCGGACGTGGGACAGGTCGGCGTCCTCGATGCCCGGCACCTGCAGCAGCGCGACGAAGACCGGCGGGGCGCCGCCGATGCTGGTCACCTTGTGCTTCACCGCGTCCTCGACGTACCTCACCGGGTCGAAGCGCATGTGGATGACGGTGGTGGTCCCGCCCATGACCATGCCGTTGAGGTAACCGATCGCACCCATCGCGTGGAACCAGGGGGTCAGGTTGATCAGCCGGGCCTCGCCGAGCTGGGTCGGGTACTCGTCGCGGCCGCCGAGCTGGCGCAGCGTCACGTCGCCGGCCTCGTCCAGCTCCGGGAGCGACCCCGACGTCCAGCACGCCGACTGGAGCACGTTGGTGACGACGGTGCGGTGCGGGAGCTCCACGCCCTTGCTGACGCCCGTGGTCCCGCCGGTGTACGCGAGGTGGGCGAGGTCCGCGGCGGGGTCGACGTCCGCGTCGAGGTGCCGGTCGGTGGGATCACCGGCGAGTGCGTCGGCGAGGTCGAACTCGCCGTCCTGCACATCGACCCTCGCGGCGAAGTCGAGAGTGTGCGCCTCTCCGGTGACCACCACGGTCGTCACCGGGGTGGCGGCGAGAGCGGGACGCACGAGCGGCAGCACCTGGTCCCAGGTGACCAGCACGCGGGCACCGGCGTCGGTCAGCTGGGCGGCCAGATCGGGCGCCGGCAGCAGCGGGTTCGTGGGGGAGAAGGTCGCCCCGGCCAGCAACACCCCGTAGTAGACGGCCGGGTACTGCCGGCAGTTCGGCAGGTGGACTGCCACCACGTCGCCGCGGCCGACGCCGTGGTCGGCCAGCCACCCGGCGACGGCGTGGGCCCGGCGGCCCAGCTCGTCGAAGGACAGCGGGACGTCGTGGTCGATGAATGCGGTCCGGTCGCCCCAGCGCCGCACCGCCGCCCGCAGGATCGACCCGACCGGCACCTCGGGGTAGTCGAGGGACCGGGGCAGCCCGGGCGGCCAGCTCGAGGCGGCCGGCGCGGGGGCGGACTGCGTGGCGGTCATGCGCAACCTCTCGTCGACGGTTGGTACGCGGGGGTACCGGACCCACAGGGTGACTCAGCTCATACTCCGTGTCGAGAACCGGGGGGTCTGTGAGGATGTGCCGATGAGCGACCAGGGCACAGCACTCGTCCTCGGCGGCGGCGGCATCACCGGCATCGCCTGGGAGATCGGCCTTCTCGCCGGGCTGGCCGAGGCGGGCGTCGACCTGAGCGGTGCCGACTTCGTCGTCGGCACGTCGGCGGGCTCGGTCGTCGGGGCCCAGGTGACCAGCGGGGCGGAGCTCGAGGAGCTGTACGCCCGCCAGCTCGAGCCCGCCACGGGGGAGACGGCGGCGCGGCTGAACCGGGCGACGCTCGCCCAGTTCGGCTGGGCCATGCTGCGCACGCGCGGCGACCACGCGGCTTTCCGCCGCCGGATCGGCAGCATCGCTCTCGCTGCGGAGAAGGCTGGGCTGACACCGTCGGAGCAGGAGCGGCTGGACGTCATCGGTGCGCGCCTGGTCAGCACCGAGTGGCCGGAGCGGCCGTTCGTCGTCACCGCTGTCGACGCGGAGAGCGGCAAGTTCCGGACCTTCGACCGCGAATCCGGCGTCCCCCTGGTGTCCGCGGTGGCGGCCAGCTGCGCGGTGCCCGGGGTCTACCCGCCGGTCAGCATCGACGGCTCCCGGTACGTGGACGGCGGCATGCGCTCCGCGGCCAACGCCGACGTCGCGCAGGGCTACGACCGGCTCGTCGTCCTCGCCCCCATTCCGCGCGGGATCGGGCCGATCGCCAGCGTCGACGCACAGGTGACCGGGCTGATCGCCCGTGTCGCCGTCGTCTCGCCCGACCGGCACAGCAAGGCCGCGATCGGCAAGAACGTGCTCGACCCGGCCGCCCGGGCTTCGTCCGCCGAGGCCGGCCGCGCGCAGGCAATGACGGTCGCCCAGCAGGTCGCCGGGGTCTGGACCGGCTGAGTACGGCCCACAGGGGTGAGGGGCCGCCTCCGTAGGGCGAGAACCTCCCCGTGGGATCCGGTTCAGTGGGGGCGACCGTCGAGGAGGACCTGGCGTGGCTGTGCCGATGGTGAGTTCCCGGTTGGTGCTCTTCGACCTGGACGGCACCCTGGTCGACTCCAGCCCGGGGATCCACGCCTCGGTCCGGTTCGCCGCGGCGGAGCTCGGCCTGCCGGAGCCGACGCCGGAGCAGCTCCAGCAGATGGTCGGGCCGCCACTGCAGGACGGCTTTGCGCTCGTGCTCGGCGTCCCGGTCGCCGACGTTCCGCGGGCGGTCGCCGCTTACCGGGCGCACTACTCCGCGGGCGCCCTGCTCGATGTCGCCGTCCACGACGGGATCCCGGAGCTCCTGGCCGCACTGCGCTCGGGCGGCGCCACGCTTGCGGTTGCCACGAGCAAACCGGAGGTCTTCGCCGTCCGGGTGCTCGAGGCCACCGGCCTGCTGCCGTTCTTCGCCGGCGTGCACGGAGCCACCCTCGACGGCACCGTGCGGCACAAGGACCAGGTGGTGGCCGCGGCGCTCGCAGCCCATCCCGAGGGGGGCGACCCGGTGCTGGTCGGTGACCGTTCGCAGGACGTCCTCGGCGCCGCCGCGCACGGGCTGCCCTGCATCGGTGCCGGCTGGGGTCCGGCCCCGGACGGCGAGCTGCACGATGCCGGCGCCGCGGTCGTGGCTGCCGCCCCCGAGGAGGTGCTCCCTGCGCTGAGTGGGGTTCGCGGACTGCCCGGGCCCGGCCGGCCTACTCGGCGTGCTCAGCCCGATCTGCCTCCGCCGCCGCGATGGCCATGACCCGGGTGTCGAACCGGCCGATCACCACGCCGTCGGTCAGCCGGGTGACCAGGAACCGGCGCTCGGCGTCGTAGGCGATCGAGTAGCCGGCCGGGTCGCCCATGTGCTCGTGGATGACGACGTTCGGGCCCATGGTTGCCTTCCCGGTCACGAGATCGTCAGGGACGGGCAGGAGACGGCCGCGACGCTGTCCCGGCCGTTGCGCAGGAAGATGTACCCGCCGGACCACGTGGAGTCCACGTAGGAGGCCGACGCCCCGTCGTCCACGCGGCTCACGCTGAACCCGGTCGGCGTCTTGGCGATGGTGATCGTGACCAGCTGCCTGAGTGCCGTCCCGGAAGGGACCGCCGCCGACGGGGTCAGACCGGTGATCGACAGCGATGTCGCGCCGCATGCGGCGACCGCGGACAGCGTGGCGACCTGCCCGGTCGGAAGGACGAACTGGTGCCCTGACTTCGCCGCATTCGACATCGCGTTCACCGGAAGCGACGTGACGGCAACTCCGGCCGCCAGGCCGCCGGACAGCACCGGCGTCACGATCGCCGACGTGGTCGTGACGCCCATGCTGACCATGCCGGTGCTGTCGGACGGCTGCCCGAACACCTCCAGCGTGCCGTTCCATCGCAGCGCGACGAGGTAGCCGGTGGACGTGTCGACGTCGTCGGGGCACTCGTCCGTGGCCACGCCGAAGTAGCTGCCGCCCCAGCGGGTCAGATCCGACCCGGGTGGTCTGTCGTAGACCAGCTGAAGGCCGATCGTGTACGAGCCGGCGGCGTCGGCGACGGGGCAGACCGGGCCGGCCAGGTAGGGCGTGTAGTCCAGCGCCCACCGCCACGCCCCGGGTGCGCCGATGAACGGCCCCCGGCCCCCTTGCATGGTCGGGTAGGCGAAGAAGGGGCCGACGCCGGGGTAGACCATCATCCCGTGGCTGAAGGTCCCGTCGATCGGCCACGGCGCCCTGGTCGTGCGGTAGGCATAGTCGCGCGGGGCGTAGAGCGGTTCGTTGGTGAAGACGCCGTCGCAGCCCGCGGCGATGACGGCGTCGTAGTCCTTCTGCATGTCCACCGTCCAGGCCAGCACGCGGAGCCCGACCGCCTTCAGGCCGGCGACGACGTCAGCGAAGTTCGCCGCGTCCTTGTTCAGGCCGACGAACTCCGCGCCGGCCGCGACGACGGCTGACGCAGTGGCCTGGACTCCGGTGCCCATCAGGTAGAGGGGGCTGATGCCGGCCGCCGCGATGAGGGCGATGTCGGTGATCTGGAACGACTGGACGATCACGCTCTTCTGCAGGCCGCGGGCGGCGACCGCGTCGATGATCGCGGTGGTGGTCGCCGAGCCCCTGGTCTTCGACTCGGGAACGAGGACGACGCTGCCGCCGAGCCGGTCGAGGATGTCGGCGAAGGTGGGCACCGGCTGGTCGGCCCAGTGGCCCCCGAACCAGGCCGAGCAATCGACGGTCAGCGTGCGGATGCCGGGCGTGGTGAAGTCCGAGACGTTGCCGGATCCGGCGGTCGTGCGGTCCACCGTCGTGTCGTGCATGGCCACGAGAGCGCCGTCGGACGTGAGCTGCAGGTCCCCTGCCTCGATGGCCCGGCAGCCGAGGGCGGCCGCACCCTCGTAGGCGGCCATGGTGTTCTCGGGAAACAGGTTGGCGCCGCCGCGGTGGGCGATGACCAGCGGGAAGGCCAGATCGGAGACCCTGGCTCCCTTCCCCCCGATCATGAAGATGCGGAGCGGACATGCTGTCCCTGGGCGGCGTGTCGCGTCCCGGGCTTCATGATCGCCGGGGAGTAGCGAGGTCGTCGCCGAACAGGGCCAGCGCGGCCATCCGCTTCCACAGCGCGAGGTGCGGATCGGTGGACGGCGGCCGGTCCTCGAACGCGTAGACGATCGCGACGCCGCGCATGCTGGTGAAGAGCAGCTCGCAGACTTCGGCGTACAGCGGTGCGGCCGCCACCTCGGGGCCCCAGATCTCGTCGGCGACGGCCCGGATCGCCGCCTGCAGCCGCCGTTCCTCGGCCCGCAGAGCCGTGCGCAGATCCGGGTCGGTGCGGGCCGCCGTCCAGAGCTCCATGGCCGCCCAGAACGGGGGCTCCTGGAAGGTCGCCCACATCAGGTCGATGGCGCGGTCGACGCGCTCGCGTCCGGTGGGCTGGTCGGCCATGAGGGCCGCGGCCCGGCGCCGCGCCTCCTCCAGCAGCGTCGTCGCGAGGTGCTCGGCGGCGGCCACGAGCAGCTCCGCGCGGGAGGGGAAGTGGTGCAGCAACCGGCCGCGCGAGACGCCCGCCCGCGCCTGCACGGCCAGCGTCGAGGCGCCCGCGTAACCCTCTTCCACGAGGCAGGCGATGGCGGCGTCGAGGATCAGCAACCGGCTGTCGGCGGTCCGTTCCGAGCGGGTCCGAGGCGCGTGCCCGGCGGTCATCGCGCGAGCGTAGGCCGCGCCCGGCAGCGGCAGGGCTTCCGGGCGGCTTCCGTCGACCGCCCCGAGTCCCCGGCCCGGCACGCCCCGGGCTGTTTGGCCGCATACGGCTGCGGGGCAGGAGCGGTACGTGGACACAGAGATCACCCTGCGGGTCGACGGCGCGGCGCATCCGCTGACCGTCGACACCCGCACCACCCTGCTCGACGCGCTCCGGGAGCGGCTGCGCAACACCAGCCCGAAGAAGGGGTGCGACCACGGCCAGTGCGGCGCCTGCACGGTCCTCCTCGACGGGCGCCGGGTGAACAGCTGCCTCGTCCTGGCGGTCACGGTGGACGACGCCGAGGTGACCACGTCGAACGGACTGGCCGCCGACGGGCAGCCGCACCGGCTGCACCGCTCGTTCGTCGAGCACGACGCCTTCCAGTGCGGCTACTGCACGCCCGGTCAGGTCTGCTCGGCTGCCGGGATGCTCGCCGAAGCGCAGGCCGGCTGGCCCAGTCACGTGACCGCCGACCTGGACGCCGAGGACGTCGACCTCACCGATGCCGAGATCCGCGAGCGCATGAGCGGCAACCTCTGCCGCTGCGCCGCGTACGCCAACATCGTCCCGGCCGTCGCCGCGGTCGCCGCCGTCGAGGGGGTCCGGCGGTGAGGGAGTTCCGCTACGAGCGGGCCGACGACGTGGACGGCGCCGTCGCCCTGCTGGCGGCCGACCCGGACGGAGCCTTCCTGGGGGGCGGCACGAACCTCGTCGACCTGATGAAGCTCGGCGTCGCCACACCCGATCTGCTGGTCGACGTCCGGCAGCTGACCTCGGTGGAGGTCACCGGGCTGCCCGACGGCGGGCTGCGCATCGGCGCCGCCGTCCCCAACGCCGATCTGGCCGCCGACCGGCGGGTCCGCGAACGGTTCCCCGTGCTCGCGCAGGCGCTGCTCTCGGGTGCCTCCGGGCAGCTGCGCAACCGGGCCACCACGGGCGGCAACCTCCTGCAGCGCACCCGGTGCGGCTACTTCACCGACGTCACGAAGCCCTGCAACAAGCGCGCGCCCGGCAGCGGGTGCGGCGCGCTCGAGGGGGTGCACCGCAACCACGCGATCCTGGGTCAGACCCTGGACGGACCGGGTGCGTGCGTGGCGACCCACCCGTCGGACATGGCCGTGGCCCTCGTCGCTCTCGACGCCGTCGTCCAGGTGGTCGGCCCCGACGGCGAGCGCGGCATCCCGATCCGTGAGTTGCACCGGCTGCCGGACGACGACCCGTCCCGCGACACCACACTCCGGCACGGTGAACTGATCACCGCGGTCGACGTCCCGGTTCTGGGGTTCGCGTCCCGGTACCGCAAGGCCCGCGAACGGGCGTCGTTCGCCTTCGCGCTCGTGAGCGTCGCCGCGGCCCTCCGGGTCGAGGACGGCGTCGTCGCCGACGTGCGGCTCGCCCTCGGTGGGGTCGCGCACGCACCGTGGCGGGCCACCGCCGCCGAGGCGGCGCTGCGCGGGCAGCCGGCGACCGAGGAGGCGTTCGGCGCGGCCGCGGACGCCGAACTGGCCGCCGCGACCCCGCTGCGGGACAACGGCTTCAAGGTGCCGCTGGCCCGCAACCTCGTCGTCCGCTCGCTGCTCGACCTCGTGGAGGTGGCCCGGTGACCACGATCGACCGGCTGGTCGGAGCCGGTGTCGACCGGATCGACGGCCCCGCGAAGGTCCGCGGCACCGCTGCCTATGCCTACGAGCAGGACCCGGGCGAGCCCATCGCCCACCTGGCGGTGGTGCAGAGCACGGTCAACCGCGGGCGGATCACCCGGCTCGACCCGTCGCGGGCCGAGGCGATGACGGGCGTGCTCGCCGTCCTCACCCCGGCGAACGCCCCCCGCCTGGCGGGTGACCTCGCCTCGGACCTGCCGGTGCTGCAGTCGCCGGAGGTGCACTACCAGGGCCAGGTGGTGGCCGCCGTCGTCGCCGAGACCTCCGAGATCGCGAAGGCCGCGGTCGGTGGGGTCGTCGTCGAGTACGCGGCGGAGGTGCCGGACGTCGTCCTGAGCGCCGACCGGGACGACCTCTACGCACCCGAGAAGGTGATGGCCGGCTTCGACACCGATTCGGTGATCGGGGACGTCGACGGCGCCCTTGCCGCCGCGGCGGTGACCGTCGACGCCACGTACGAGACGCCGGCCCAGCACAACAACCCGATCGAGATGCACGCCTCGATGGCCCGCTGGGACGGCGACTCGCTCACCCTCTGGGACGCCAACCAGGGCCCGCACACCATCGTGAGCGACCTCGTGAAGGGCTTCGCCCTGGAACCCGGTCAGGTGCGGGTGATCTCGCCCTACGTGGGCGGCGCGTTCGGGTCGAAGGCGTTCACCCACCCCAACCAGATGCTGGCCGCCATGGCCGCGCGGGTGGTGGGCCGCACCGTGGTCTTCGAGCTCACCCGGCAGCAGATGTTCTCGCTGGTGGGCCACCGGACGCCGACCATCCAGCGGATCCGGCTGGGCGCCGACCCCGAGGGCCGGCTGACGGCGATCAGCCACGAGGTCGTCGAGCACACCTCGAAGATCAGCGAGTTCGCCGAGCAGACGGCGACCGCGACACGGGTCCTGTATGCGGCGGCGAACCGGCGGACGACGCACCGGCTGGCCCGCCTCGACGTCCCGCCGCCGACGATCATGCGGGCACCGGGCGAGACGCCGGGCATGTTCGCGCTGGAGTCGGCGATGGACGAGCTCGCCGTCGCTCTGGGCATCGACCCGGTGGAGCTGCGCATCCGCAACGAGCCGGCGGAGGACCCGGAAAGGCACGTGCCGTGGTCGAGCCGGCATCTCGTCGAGTGCCTGCGGACCGGGGCCGAGCGGTTCGGCTGGGCCGGCCGCGATCCGCGCCCGCGGATGCGCACCGAGGGTCGCTGGCTGGTCGGGACCGGCGTCGCCGCGGCCACCTATCCGACCCGGCGGCGCAAGGCCGACTGCCGGATCTCCGTGGACGGCCGGGGGCGGTATGTGGTCGAGATCGACGGCTCCGACATCGGCACCGGCGCGTGGACGACGCTGTCGCAGATCGCCGCCGACGCGCTGGGCGTGGGGCTGGACGCCGTCGAACTCCGGATCGGTGACAGCCGGTTGCCGCGGGCCGGGGGAGCAGGGGGTTCGACGGGTCTGGCGTCGTGGGGCTCGGCCGTCGTCCTCACCGCCCGTGACCTGCGGCGGCGGCTGGAGGAGCAGTACGGCGGTCAGCTGCCGGCCGACGGGCTGGTCGTCGACGGCGGCGTCGGGGGCGAGTCACCGCACGCGAAGACCCACTCGATGCACGCGTTCGGCGCCCACTTCGTCGAGGTGCGGGTCGACCGGGACACCGGCGAGGTGCGGGTACCCCGGGCGACCAGCGTGTACGACGGCGGGACGATCGTGAACGCGAAGACGGCGCGGTCGCAGTTCCTCGGGGGCTTCAGCATGGGCATCTCGATGGCCCTGCACGAGGAGTCGCAGATCGACGCGCGGCTGGGCCACTACGTCAACCACGACCTCGCCGAGTACCACATCGCGACCAACGCCGACATCGGCGAGCTGGACATCAGCTGGCTCGACGAGCCGGACGAGCTGGCCAACGAGATCGGGCTCAAGGGCATCGGGGAGATCGGCATCACCGGTGCCGCGGCCGCCGTCGCCAACGCCTACTGGCACGCGACCGGCCTGCGGATCCGAGACCTGCCGATCACCCCCGGCAAGTACTTCCGCGAACTCGGCCTGACCTGACCCTCTTCGCGTCAGACCGCTAGTGCTGGGGAGCGGGCGTCGCGTCGAGGTGGCGGAGCAGGGTCTCGCCGATGTCCCGCATCGCGGCCACCTGCTCGGGGGAGAGCTGGTCGAACAGGTGCGTCCGCACGCCCTCGACGTGGATCGGGGCCGCGGCCTCCAGGGCCTCGAACCCGTCGTCGGTGAGGACGGCGAGCTGGCCGCGGCCGTCGCTCTCGCACACCTGCCGCCGGATCCACCCGCGCTCCTCGAGTCGGGAGACCGCGTGCGAGAGGCGGCTACGGGAGGACAGGCACCGATCGGCCAGCTCGCTCATCCGCATCATCCGGCCGGGGGTCTCCGACAGCTGGACGAGGATCTCGTAGTAGCCGTGCGGGATGCCTGCTTCACGCGTGAGCTCGCGGTCGAGCCGGTCGGCCAGCAGCATGGAGCTGTTCAGCCAGGCGCGCCACGCCTTCTGCTCCTCCGCGTCGAGCCAGCGCGGCTGCGCCGCGGATTGGGCGGACTCCTCCTGTGAGGAGGCCCACACCTGGGATGTCATGCCTCGAGTCTACTAGCGGAATAGTCAAGCCCTCAACTACGCTGGCGGCGAGCAGGACGTCAAATGCTCAACTACTTCGGAGGCATCATGACCAGCAGCACCACCGTTCAGATCCCGGGCTACGTCGCCGGCACCTGGGACATCGACGCCACCCACTCCACCGTCGGCTTCGTCGTCCGCCACATGATGGTCAGCAAGGTCCGTGGCTTCTTCGACAACTTCTCCGGCGAGATCGTCACCGCCGAGAACCCGACCGACTCCAGCGTCACCGCCACCATCGACCTGGCCTCGATCGACACCCGGCAGGAGCAGCGCGACGCGCACATCCGCTCGGCTGACTTCTTCGACGTCGAGAACCACCCGACGATGACCTTCCGCTCCACCGGCGTGCGCGCCGACGGCGCCGACTGGATCGTCGACGGTGAGTTGACCCTCAAGGGCAACACCAAGCCGGTCTCGCTGGCTCTGGAGCTCAACGGCTTCGGCCCGGACGCCTACGGCGGCACGCGCGCCGGCTTCTCGGCCCGCACCGAGATCTCCCGTTCGGCCTTCGGTGTCGACATCGCGATGCCGATGGACGGTGGCGGCGTCGTCGTTGCCGACAAGATCGTCGTCGAGCTCGAGATCCAGGGTGTGCTGCGCGCCGCCTGATCGACTCGCGCTCCGGTCGAGCGCACTGGATCCACCCGCACCACACCGAGGGCCCCGGGCATTCGCCCGGGGCCCTCGTGCTCTGTGTGCGTTCCGCGCCGTGACTCACAGAAAACGTTCAGCCCGTTCCCGGCGATCACTGCCAGGTTGATGGGAACGTGGAGCCATGGAGAGGAACCGGCCGGTGCTGGCGCTCTGGCCGGCCACCCTGGCGCGGCTCGTTCTCGGCGGGGTGTTCGTCGTCGCGGGGCTGCTCAAGCTGCCCGATCCTGCTGCCGCCGTCCGGGCGGTACGCGCCTACCGGCTGCTCCCGGAGGCCCTCGTCGGCCCCGTGGCGTTCGGCCTGCCGGTGCTCGAGATCGCGGTCGGGGTCGCGCTGGTCGCCGGGGTCTTCGTGCGGACTGCGGCGATCGCGTCCGCCGTCCTGCTCACGGTCTTCGTGGTCGCCGTCGGCTCCGCCTGGGCCCGCGGACTGCAGATCGACTGCGGCTGCTTCGGCAACGGCGGTCAGGTGGCAGCGGGGGACACCGCCTACCCCGCCGAGGTCGCGCGGGACGTCGGCCTGCTGATCGTGGCGCTCGCCCTGGCGCGCTGGCCGCGGTCCCGGCTGGCGCTGGGCCACCTCATCACCGGTCCGTCCACCGAGAAGGAGTTGTCGCGTGCCCGCTGACGGGAAGTCCGGATCGTCGAAGCGGGCGGCCGCTCAGCGCAGGATCGCCGAGAAGCGAGCGGCCGAAGCGGCCGCCCGCGCACACGCGGAGCGCCGCCGCCGGACGGTCATCGGCAGTGCCGTGGCGGCAGTGCTGGTCCTTGTCGCCGTCGTCGTGGGCATCGTCGTGCAGACCCAGCGCACCTCGGCCCCGGCGAAGCTCGCCATCCCCGCGCACACCGTCGACTCCGGCTACGCCATCCCGGTCGGCACAGCGGGCGCCAAGGTCACCGTCGACCTGTACGAGGACTTCCAGTGCCCGAACTGCAAGGCGTTCGAGGACGCGAGCGGGAGCACGCTGGCCAGGTTCGTCGCCGCCGGAACGGTGCAGGCGCGCTACCACGGCATGGCCTTCCTCGACACCGCCGCCAACCACAACTACTCGACCCGGGCGCTCAACGCCGCGGGCGCCGTCGTCGATGACGCCGGTAGCACGGCGTTCCAGAAGTTCCACCTGTTGCTGTTCGCGAACCAGCCTCCCGAGACCGGCGGCGGTCTGTCCGACGCCCAGCTGACCTCCTACGCCCACCAGGCCGGTGCGACCGACGCCAAGGTCGCGACGGAGATCAAGGACCTCACCTTCGGCGAGTGGGTGAAGGCATCCACCGACCAGGCCAGCAAGGACGGCGTCACCAGCACGCCGACGGTGTTGGTCGACGGCAAGCGGCTGACCGATCTCTCGCCCGCAGGCCTGACTGCCGCCGTGAACACAGCGAAGGGATAGGAGACTGGACGACATGTCGACCTCGACGCTGACCCGTGCCCGTACCCGCTTCCCGTCGTCCGTGCTGGTGGCGGTGGGCCTGGCTGCCGGTTTCGGCGTCGCCCAGGGCACCGGCATCCGCGCTCTCGGGGGCGTCGTCCTCGCCGCCGGCGGCCTCGGTGCGGCCCGGCTCTGGTACCGGCGGCGTGGTCTGGCGGTCACGCTCGGCCTGGGCGCGCTGTACCTCGGCGCGTTCGTGCTCGCTCACGTGCTGGCACTCGGCCTCGGGTGGCCGGCCTGGCTGGCCGTGAGTCTGGTCACGCTGACCGCCGCAGGGGTGACGTACGGGGTGGTCGACCGCCCGCAGGAGGACGCCGCGGCGTCCTGAGCGCTTAGCATGGGAAGGTCGCCGGGCCGGCGACCGTTACTCCAGATGACGGGCGCATCAGAGCGCCGAATCCCCGAATTCCCTGAGGTGCCTTTTCGCATGCCCACCCGCGACGACCTGCGCAACGTGGCGATCATCGCCCACGTCGACCACGGCAAGACCACCCTGGTCGACGCCCTCCTCCGCCAGGCGGGCGCCCTCGGGCGCGCCAAGGGCGAGGGCACGGACAACGACTCGACGCAGGACCGGGTCATGGACTCGATGGACCTCGAGCGCGAGCGCGGGATCACCATCCTCGCGAAGAACACCGCGATCCACCTGGCCGACGAGAACGGCAACCCCGTCGTCATCAACATCGTCGACACCCCCGGCCACGCCGACTTCGGCGGCGAGGTCGAGCGCGGCCTGTCGATGGTCGATGGCGTCGTCCTCCTCGTGGACGCCTCGGAGGGCCCGCTCCCGCAGACCCGGTTCGTGCTCCGCAAGGCGCTCGGCAAGGGGTTGCCGGTCATCCTCGTGGTGAACAAGACCGACCGCTCCGACGCCCGCATCGGCGAGGTCGTCGACGAGACCTACGAGCTGTTCATGGAGCTGCTCGAGGACTCCGGCATGGACGTCGACAACCTCGACTTCCCGATCGTCTACAGCAACGGCAAGACCGGCCAGGCGTCGCTCACGCGCCCCGAGGACGGCACCTCGCCCGACAGCCCGGACCTCGGGCCGCTGGTGAAGACGCTGCTCGACACGATCCCGGCGCCGGTCTACGACGCCGAGGAGCCGCTGCGGGCACAGGTCACCAACCTCGACGCTTCGCCCTACCTCGGCCGGCTGGCCCTGCTGCGCATCCACTCCGGTGAAATGAAAAATGGCCAGCAGGTCGCCTGGTGCAAGGTCGACGGCACGATCAAGAACGTCAAGATCACCGAGCTGCTCGTCACCGAGGGCCTGACCCGCACCCCGGCCGACAGCGCCGGCCCCGGTGAGCTCGTGGCCATCGCCGGCATCGAGGACATCATGATCGGCGACACGCTCGCCGACCCGAACGACCCGCGGCCGCTGCCCCCGCTGACCGTCGACGAGCCGTCGATCTCGATCACCATCGGGATCAACACGGCGCCGCTCGCCGGCAAGTCGGGCAAGAAGCTCACCGCCCGCCTGATCAAGAACCGCCTCGACCAGGAGCTGGTCGGCAACGTGTCGGTGCGCATGCTGCCCACCGACCGTCCCGACACCTGGGAGATGCAGGGCCGCGGCGAGCTCGCGCTGGCGATCCTCGTCGAGCAGCTGCGGCGCGAGGAGTTCGAGCTCACCGTCGGCCGGCCGACCGTGGTGACCAAGGAGATCGACGGCAAGCTGCACGAGCCGGTCGAGCGGGTGACGATCGACGTACCGGGCGAGTACGTGGGCACGCTGACCCAGGCGCTCGCCGTCCGGCGTGGCCGGCTGGAGAACCTGGTCCACCACGACACCGGCTGGGCGCGGATGGAGTACATCGTCCCGTCCCGCGGGCTGATCGGGTTCCGGACCGAGTTCCTCACCGAGACCCGCGGCACCGGCGTCCTCAACCACAACCTCGAGGGCTACGAGCCGTGGCTGGGCGACATGCGCGCCCGGCCGACCGGCTCGCTGGTCGCCGACCGGCAGGGCGTGGCGACGACGTACTCGATGTTCTCGCTGCAGGAGCGGGGCCAGCTCATGGTCCAACCGGGCACCGAGGTCTACGAGGGCATGATCGTGGGTGAGAACTCGCGTCCGGACGACATGGACGTGAACATCACCAAGGAGAAGAAGCTCACCAACATGCGCAAGTCCACCTCCGAGGAGCTGGAGCGCCTGGTGCCGCCGCGGATCCTGAACCTGGAGCAGGCGCTGGAGTTCTGCGCCGAGGACGAGTGCGTCGAGGTCACCCCGGCGACCGTGCGCATCCGCAAGGTGGTGCTCGACCAGACCGAGCGCGGCAAGGCCAAGAACAAGAAGCCCAAGCCCGCCTGATCCGTACCGCTTTCCCGGTTGATCATCGCCATCTGGCTGCCGCGTTCGGCGTGTCGACCAGCCAGATGACGATGATCAATCTGGCTGGTCGGAGTGGTGGCTCGCGTACGGGTTGTGACGACGGGCCGGGGGACGGCGACCCGCCCGTCCCGCGCTCACCACGGGTCACGCTGGTATCGCCTTACGGTGTTCTGGGGGTCGTGTGGGCGGCTCCGGGCGAGCGACGAAAGGCGGCCGAACGCTGATGACGACGATCACCCGAACAGCTCTGGTTCCTGAGGGTTTCCGGGGCGGGATCGATGTCCGGGTGAGTCTTCGAGCGGACGCCGGGTCGGGGGGCTCGCCCTTCGACGGTGCGTGGTTCCCGCGCAGCCGCGATCTCCCCGTCGAGATGCCCGAGCTGATCGCCGAGCTCGACCGCCGAGGGGTCCGGATCGAACGGTTCACCTACTCGCTCGACGCATGGACGCCGGCGCCGCGCAAGGTCGTCGTCCAGGGCCGGGTGGTCCGCAGCGGCGGCTTCCGCAGCATGGACCCACAGGTCGTCTGCCTGACCTGGGACGGCGGCACCAAGCGCGCCGACCTGCTGGTGGTGCCGCCGGAGACCGACGTCCTCACCGGCGCCCGCGCGCTGCGGCTCTGCACCCGGCGCGGCCTGCCGCGCTCGCCGCAGATGGTGCTCGCCGCGGCCCGCTCCACACCGTTGCCGCAGGTTCCCGACCTCCCCAGGACCCGGGCGGTCTGAAGGAGGGCCCCCTTCTCCCCACCCCTCGCACGCTCGGGGCGGTGCCCTGAAGGGGGCCTTACGCCTGCCGCGAACCCGGTGGACGGCGGAGGACCGGCTCCGGTGGAGTGAGGGGCATGCGGCTTCTCGTTCTCGGCGGTACTCGATTCCTCGGCCGGCACGTCGTCACGGCAGCGCTCGAGCGTGGTCACGAGGTGGCCACCTTCACGAGGGGCGTCTCGGGCGCCCCACCGCAGGGCGTCCGGGCACTGCACGGCGATCGCGACGACCCGGACGCGCTGCCGAAGGCGCTGGACGGTTGGGAGCCGGAGCTCGTCGTCGACACGTCGGGGCAGACCCGTGCCGCGGCCCGCAACGCCGCCGCAGCGCTCGCCGACGTGCGCGGCTACGCGTTCGTCAGCAGCCTCAACGCGTACGCGAACTGGCCGCCGGGGCCGCTCGGGCGCGAGGACGACGAGCCGGCCTGGACGACGGACGACGACGAGTACGGCCCGATCAAGGCCGACAGCGAACGGATCCTCAGGGCAGTGCTCGGCGACCGCTTCCTCACCGCCCGGGCCGGCCTGATCGTCGGCCCGTACGACCCGCTCTACCGGCTCGGCTGGTGGCTGGACCGCATCGCTCGCGGTGGCCGGGTCGTCGTCCCGGCCGCCCTCGACCAGCCGATCGCCCTCGTCGATGCCCGCGACCTCGGCGGGTGGCTGGTCGAGGCGGCGGAACGAGGCCTCTCCGGCGCGGTGAACGCCACCGGACCGGCCGGCATGGCGACCTTCGGCGGCCTGCTGGAGATCTGCCGCGAGGTCACCGGAGGCGACGCCGAGTGGGTGCCGATCCCGGACGAGGAACTGCTGGCCGCCGGGGTGGAGCCGTGGCAGCACCTGCCGATGTGGCTGCCCGCCGACGAGGCCGCCACCGCCTGGGACGTCGACACCACCCGCGCCCGCGCGCTGGGTCTGCCCAGCCGGCCGGTGACCGACTCGGTCGCTGACACGTGGGCCTGGCAGCGGGTCGCCGACCGCCCCACCGCCCCGCCCGGGCGTGAACTTCCGGGTCTGCCGCCCGAACTCGAAGAGACTCTCCTCGGCGCTCGCTGAGTACGGCTGTCGAGCGGGTGCCCGCCGAAGTCGAGCTTCTTACGGCACGACCGTGACCGGCCACCGTCCGGCTCGTACCAGCCGCACGGCGAGCGATCCCATCAGTCGATGCCCCGCGTGCGTCGACGCCCCGACCACCACAGCGTCGGCATGTGTCTCGGTGGCGACGCGGCACAACTCCCCGTACGGGTCGCCGCGCAGCGCCATGAACTCGGCCGTCACGCCGACGTGGGCCGCGCCGGCCTCCACCTGGTGACGGACCTCCGTGGTGACGGCCGCGAGAGTCTCTTCGACCGGCCACGGACGGTCGGCGGCGAGAAGAGCGAGTGCGGGAGTGGTTGCGACGTACACAGCGACCAGGCGGGCATTCTCGCGGCGTGCCAGTCCGGCTGCGTATGCGCCCGCTCGCAGGGAGGTCGGCGAGCCGTCGAAGCCAACCACCACCACCTTCGGCCCGTCGGTGCCCAGCTCGAAATCCCCGCCGGCCCCAGGGGAGCCCTCGCTCCGCCGTTCCTCGTCCATCAGGCGGAACCCTCTGATCCGGATTCTTCGCTCGTGCTGGTGGGAGCGTCGGAGGGCGTCGCGGGATCTGTCGTCGCCGTGGTCGGGGACGCCGGCGATGTGGAGGGGGCGGTCTGCCGGGGCTGATCCGTCGAGGTGGGCGCTGAGGTGGGCGCCGAGGTGGGCGCCGAGGTCGACGCAGGGGCAGAGGCGGATGAGGAAGGGCTGCTGGATGCAGTGGTCGTCGGTGCAGGGCCGGTGGACGGCTGGGTCGGGTGCCTCCTCCGTGTCCTCGGTCCTCGACCGTTCCGGGGCATCCGTCGTGCCGTGGGTGGGTTCCCGTCGGCGGCCCGGGGCGTGCTCGCCGCATCGGGGTCCACGGTCGGCGGCGCGGGGTGCACCCGGAACCGGCCGGTCCCGACAGTCACGGATGCGGTTGCGGGCGGCCGGGTGATGGCAGGGGGTCCCGGGGGAGCGGCCACCGGCCCCGCGGAGGTCGGTGCGGCCGGGACGGAATGCCCATCCTGCTGTGTGGAGGACGGATCGTTCCCGGCGCCGGCGAGCAGCGCCCCTCCGACCAGCACCCCTCCGACCAGCACCGCGACGCCCGTCGCGACGCCCGCGGCGGCCCCGACGCGGCGAGGGGGGTGGCGCACCCGCACCTCGTTCGGGGGGGAGCGCAGTGGCTCCCGGGGCCGGTCAGCCTCTCCGGGCCGGTCAGCGAGGATGCGCGCTGCGGCAAGGGCAGCGGGACTCAGCCGTGGACGTCCGGACCGGAGGTCGGTGAGCACCACCTGGGCGAGTGTCGCCCGCAGTCGCGCCTCGTCGTCCCCGTACATCGGAGCTCCCTCGTGCAGATGGTGGCCGAGGGTCTCGGCCGGATGGTGCGGGCCGTGGGCCCCGGGGGTCAGTCCGCCAGCACCGCTTGGATGTCGAGTTCCACCAGCAGGTGCGTGCCGACCAGGGAGAGGCCCAGTTCGACCGCCTGGTTCCAGTTCATGCGGAAGTCCTCCCGGTTGAGACGGGCGGTGGCCGTGAATCCGGCCCGGACACCGCCCCACGGGTCAGGGCGGGTGCCGCTGTAGCGGACCTCGAGCGGTACCGCGCGGGCCGTGCCGGCCAGATCGAGCCGGCCGTGCACGATCCAGCGACCGGGCCCGGCGGCCTCCACCGAGGTGCTGTCGTACCGGATCTCGGCGAACTGGCCGGCATCGAGGAAGTCGGCGGAGCGCAGGTGCTCGTCGCGCTGCTCGTTGCCGGTGTCGATGCTGTCGGCGTCGAGGCGCGCCTGGCACCAGGACTGCTCGACGGAGTCTGAGACGACCAGCTCCCCCGAGAAGCGGCGGAAGCGACCGTGGACCTTGGACAGCCCGAGGTGCTGGGCGGTGATGGCGATCGTCGAGTGCGCCGGGTCGATCGTCCATCGCCCCGGGCGCGGGGTCCCTGCATCGCCAGGGCGGGCGAGGGTCACCACCCCGAGGTCCAGGCCGTTCGCGGGGATCGTCACGGCGCGGGCGACGGGCAGGGCGCCGGGGGCCGCGACGATCACCGTCGCAGGGCCGGCCGTCGGGACGAGAACGGCGAAGCTGCCGTCCGTGCCCACGGCGCCCCGACCGAGCTGGCCACCTGCCGGGCCGACGAGAGTGATCGTCGCCTGTTCGAGCGGCCAACCGCCCCGTCCGTGGACCGCTCCGGAAACTCGGACCGGCCGCTGCTCGCCGACGCCTCCCCGGACACCGTGTCCGTCGCCCGTGAGCAGGCCGTCGTTCACCGGATTTCCCCGAGAGTCACGTCCGTTTCGACGTCGGCTCCGGCAACCAGGTTCAGTCCGGTGGCCACGGGGGCGTAGCCACTGGCGACGAGGCTGTAGGTGCCCGCGAGCAGATCCTCGAAGGCGTACTCGCCCTTCTCCCCGGTGAAGGTGGTGGCAAGCACGTTCCCGGTGTCGTCGAGCAGGGTGACGGTGGCCTCGGGGAGGGGGCGCTCGTCGCTGTACGCACGCACGACGCCGCTCACGCGGGCACCGCCGACCAGGACGACGTCCTGCTCGACCGCGGCGCCGTCCCCGAGCTGGACGGTGACCGCCACCGGCTGGTGGCCCGGGGCCTGGCCGGCCAGGGTGTAGGAGCCGGCGAGGAGATCGCCGAGGGCGAACCGGCCGTCGTCCCCCGTGATTGCGCTGTCCACGACCTCGCCCTGGACGTCGGTGAGGGTGATCAGCGCGCCGGCCAGTGGCTCGTCGTCCCGTCCGCGCACGCGGCCGTGCAGCAAGGCGTTGCCGGCAAGGACGACGTCGCGGTGCACGGGGGAGTCGGCGAGCGCCACCATCGCGGCGTTGGGCGACAGGTTCGGCGCCGCGGCGATCAGCAGGTAGGTCCCGCCGGCCCAGGGGTGCAGCCGGTAGTCACCGTCGGGTCCGGAACGGGTCCGGTCGATCTGTCGTCCGCTGACATCGGTGAGGGTCACCGAGGCGCCGGCCAGTGGCCGGCCGTCGCCGCGCAGGACCCGGCCGATGATGACCCGGTCGGTCAGGTCACCGGGATAGGACGGGGCCACAGCGGCGTGCGGCTCGGGGGACATGACGAGTTCCTCGGCGGCTTCCGCCGGGACGACGTGCTCCGGCGTGGGCTCCTCGGTCGTGAGGGCGTTGGAGCGCCGCAGCGGGACCTCCTTGATGAACAGGACGGCGATGACCGCGACCGCGGAGATCACTGCCGCGTAGACGAACACGTCGCCGATGACGTCGCCGTAGACGGCGCGGATGAGGTGCTGGATCGGTGCCGGCAACACGGTGAGGTCCAGCGACTCGGACCCGCCGCCCTTCTGCGTCGGCACGCCCATGGCGCGGAGCCCTTGGGCCACCCGCTCGCTGACGCGCGTCGCGGCGATCGAGCCGAGGACCGAGACCCCGGCGGCACCGCCCAACGAGCGGAAGAACGTGACCACCGACGACGCGGCGCCGATGTTCCGCATGTCCACGGTGTTCTGCACCGCCAGCACCAGGTTCTGCATCGACATGCCCACCCCGAGGCCGAGCAGCGCCATGTAGCAGGCCATGAGCCCGTAGCTGGTGCGGTGGTCGATGGTCCCGAGCAGTGCCATTCCGGCGACCAGCAGGACCGTGCCGGAGACCAGGAACACCTTCCACTTGCCGAACCGCGTGATGAGCAGGCCGGAGACCGTGGAGGAGATCAGCAGTGCGCCGATCATCGGGATGGTCGCCAGTCCGGCCTTCGTCGGGGACCAGCCCCGGGCGATCTGGAAGTACTGCCCGAAGAAGACCGAGGCACCGAACATGGCGACGCCGACGGCGATCGAGGCGATGATCGCCAGGGCGGTGGTGCGGTCGCGCAGGATCGACAGCGGGATGATCGGCTCCGGCACCCGGCTCTCGACCAGGATCGTGAGCAGCAGGGCGAGCACGCCGCCGCCGGCCATGGCCGCCGACTGCCAGGACACCCAGTCGAACTTCGAACCGGCGAAGGTCACCCAGACGAGCAGCAGGCTGACGCCGGCGGTGATGAGGGTGGCGCCGAGCCAGTCGATGCTGACCTTCCGCTTGATGGTGGGCAGGTGCAGCGTCTTCTGCAGGAGCGCGAGGGCCACCAGGGCGACGGGGACGCAGACGTAGAAGGTCCACCGCCAGCCCAGCCACGAGGTGTCGACGATGACGCCACCGAGCAGGGGGCCACCCACGGTGGCCACGGCCATGACCGCGCCGAGGTAGCCCGAGTACTTGCCGCGCTCGCGGGGCGGGATCATCGCGCCGATCACGACCTGGGCGAGGGCCTGCAGGCCGCCCATGCCGGCGCCCTGGATCACGCGGAAGACGATGAGCATGCCCATCGACTGCGTCAGGCCGCACAGGGCGGAGCCGACGACGAAGATCACGATGGCCAGCTGGACGAGCAGCTTCTTGCTGAAGAGATCGGAGAGCTTGCCCCAGATGGGGGTCGCCGCTGTGGCGGCCAGCAGAGCGGCCGTGACGACCCACGTGTACTGGGACTGCGTGCCATGGAGCTTGGAGGTGATCGTCGGGAGGGCGTTGGCGACGATCGTCGAGCTCAGGAGGCCGACGAACAAGGCCAGCAGCAGGCCGCTGAGCGCCTCCAGCGTCTCCCGTTTGGACATCGGCGCGGCCGTGGCCGTGGCCGTGGGCGTGGCCGTGGCCCGCTCGGCTCGGTGGGTCGTGGTCATTCGGTGTTCCTTTGCGGTGTCGGTCGCCGGACTGGTCCGGTTCGGTTCAGAGGGGCGCCTTGTGAGCGCGGCAAGGTCGTGCGCGGGATACCCCGGGACGCCGGAGTCAGGACGTTTCGGCAGCCACGGTCTCGTGCTGCTCCCGCGGACGGGCCGGGCCGGGCCGGGCCGAAGACGGTGATCTCCTATGCCGGGCCGTCGTCCCTGCGGTCGTGCGCGATCGCGAGCAGCCGGCCGGCAGGGCCGATACTCGCCATGGCACCAAGAATCCGTACCCCCTGACGGCCGACTACTACCGTTCCTTTGGTTGCTGAACGCAACTATATAACCCCAGGGTCCGGCTCGCCCACCCTTTGTAAATGTGACATGCACGGCACCGTGCCTCGCGCGGGCCTCGGAGCCGCAGTGGCTGCCCCGCCGTGGCGAGCTCGGCGCCGCATCGACGTCCGGATGCTCCCCGGTGACCACACTGTCACGGCGCACCCGCTGGACCGGGCAGAGGGCGATCTGCGGCCCGGAGCCGCAGACGCGGGCTCCGGAGAGACGTAGAACTCTGGGATGGAGACGTGGGATGCCATCCGGGCGCGCCGCAACGTGCGCCAGTACACCGACCAGCCGATCCCGCGCGACCACCTCGAGCGCATCCTCGAGGCGGGGCGGCGCGCACCGTCGTCGTCGAACTGGCAGCCGTGGGACTTCGTCGTCGTCACCGATCGCGAGCAGCTCGTCGAGCTGGCGAAGGCCTGGCCGCAGGGGGGACGGCACATCGCCCAGTCGGCGGCCACGATCACCCTCGTCGGCAGGGAACAGGAGGAGGAGCGGCAGCGCAGCTGGCTGTACTACGACTTCGGTCAGGCGACGGCCAACATGATGATCACGGCGACCGACCTCGGTATCGGGTCCGGCCACTCGGCGGTGGTCGACCAGGAGCAGGCGCAGCGCGTGCTCGGGTTTCCCGACGGTTACTTCGCCGTCGTCATGATCGGTCTCGGGTACCCGGCCGACCGGCCGTTACGGCCGATCCTCAACCCGGATCGCCGGCCCTTCGACGAGGTCGTGCACTGGGACCGTTGGTAGCGCGACACGACGCTGGGCCGCCCCGGGGATCGGGACGGCCCAGCGTCGATCGATGGCCCGGGACTATCCGAGGTCGGAGTAGATGACCACGGCCCGGCTGGTGAACCCGACGGAGGCGCCGGGGAAGGCGCTGCTGTCCTGCGCGGCGACGCCCTGGTTCTGGCCGGCGACCAAGCTCGTGTGCGCGTCGAGCTTGTGCAGCGCGGCGTTGGCCTTCTCGGCCGCCGTGGGCTGGCTCCTGAAGTCGCTGAACGGGTGGCTCCGGCACCGTGCGAGCCCTGGTCGCCCGGGGTCACCGCCCAGGAGGTCAGGTCGACCGACGCCGCCAGCGTGGCCTCGGTGCGGACCTGCCCGCCGTCGGCCTCGGCGGCGGCGGCGAGGTTGGCCATGCCGGTCTGCGCGTCGAGCCGGTAGTTCGGTGGGATCGCGCCGAAGGTCCGCACCGGGGTCGTGGGGGCAGCCGCGGCGATGCCGGGACTGCCGGCGGCCAGCACGGCACCCAGCGACAGGGTCGCGAGCGCGGTGGCACGCCGGCGGCGACGGCCGGGAACACAAGTTGCAGAAGTGTGTGGAGTCACTGATCCGGACACGGCGGTACTTCGGCAACTACGTCGGGTGACTCCACCCCGACTCACCTCGGAGGGCCCCCCGATGATCAGCTGACCTGGTCATTCATCGTCCCGGCTCACCGTGGACGGTGAGCCAGGACGCCGGACGGTGAGCCAGGACTCCGGACGGGGAGCCAGGACTCCGGAGGGTGAGCCAGGGCGGGGCGTCAGTCGCGCGGAGCGCTCGGGAGCCCTGCCGGGGCGGGGAGCGGGACGTCGTCGACCACGTTGGGCTCCGGGACAACGGCGCCCGCGGCGGCCTCGACAGCCACGACGTCGACCGACTCGACCGCCTGCTCCTGGCGGTACTGGCGGTAGGAGTGGACGACGGCCAGCGCCCAGACCGCGTAGAGCACCGCGTAGACACCGAACCGCACCGGGTCCGCTGCGTCGATCCAGTCGCTCTTCAGCAGCGTGCGGACGTTGGTCACCACGATCACGCCGCCGACCATCGAGCCGAGCATCCGCGGCGGGATGTGCCGGACCAGCCAGGCCGCGAGCGGCGCAGCGATCAGGCCACCGACCAGCAGGCCGCCGACCCAGAGCGGGTTGATGCCCTGCTCGCCGAGCGCGAACAGGAAGCCGAGGCTCGCCGCCAGCGCGACCAGGAACTCGGAGGTGTCGATCGAGCCGATCACCTTGCGCGGCTCCATCCGGCCGCTGGCGAGGATCGCCGGTGTGCCGACCGGGCCCCAGCCGCCGCCACCGGTCGCGTCGACGAACCCGGCGAGCAGGCCGAGCGGCGCCAGGAACCGTGCGCGCATCGGCTTGCCCAGGTGCCGCCGGTCGATCCCGCGGAGGGTGAAGCGGATGAGGATGTAGACGCCCAGCGTCAGCAGGATCAGCGACATCACGGGGGCGGCCACCGAGGTGGAGAGGCCGGCGAGGAAGGTCGCGCCGGCGAAGGAGCCGATCGCACCCGGGATGCCGATCTTGGCGACCACCTTCCAGTCGACGTTGCCGAACTTCCAGTGCGCCACACCGGACGCCAGCGTCGTCCCGATCTCGGCGAGGTGGACGGTCGCCGACGCGGTCGCCGGGTTGGTGCCGATGGCGAGCAGCAGCGTCGTCGAGGTGACGCCGTAGGCCATGCCGAGGCTGCCGTCCACCAACTGGGCGCCGAGGCCGACGAGGGCGAGCAGGACGAGGGTCTTCACGGGGCGGGACTCCGGAGTGTCAGGGTGCTGCGGGGCGGACGGGGGGCGCCGCGAAGGGCGCGGCGGGTCAGGCGCCCGGACAGGCAGCGGTGCAGACGCGCAGGAGGTCGACGTGTCGTCTGCTCACGAGGAGCAGAGCCGTCGTCCGTGTCACGGCACTATGTGTACCAGAACGATCGGTTTACGTTCCAGACCTTCATCCGGCCGGGGTCCCTCAGCCCTGCAGGACGTCGTTCCGGATGGTCGCCCACGACACGGCGCCGCCGAGGGCGAACAGGGCGGCGCACACGTACATCGCCGTCCGGTATCCGCTGGTGAAGGCGGCCGGCCGCGCGTAGTCGGCGCCGGAGAGCCCCACCGCGACCGGGAGGGCCGCGACCGCCAGCAGCTGCCCCGCTCGTGCGACGGCGTTGTTCACGCCGCTCGCGATCCCGGCCAGCGAGTCGGGGGCGGCGGCCAGCACCGTCGCCGTCAGCGGGGCCACCGTCGTGGCCATGCCCAGGCCCTGCAGCAGCGAGCCCGGCAGCACCTCCACGACGTACGGCGCGCTTCCGTCGACGCCGGTCAGCCACAGCGCGCCCGCCGCGGTGATCAGCGGGCCGATCGTCATGGGCAGGCGGGGGCCGATGCGGGTGGCGAGCGCTCCGGCCCGTGCTGACAGGAGGGTGACCAGCACGATCGAGGGCAGCAGCGCCGCGCCGGCGGTCGTCGCCGCGTAGCCCAGCACCGTCTCCAGTTGCAGCACGAGGAACAGGGAGCCGCCGCCGAGCGCCCCGTAGATGAGCAGGGTGGCCAGGTTGGCGCCGGTGAACTGCCGGTCGGCGAAGACCCTCGGCGGGAGCATCGGGTTCACCGCTCGCCGCTCCCGCAGGACGAAGGCCGCCGCCGCGACCAGGCCCACCGCGCCCGACGCGGCGACGTCGGGGCGGTGCGGGTCCTCGCCGGCGGTGATCAGCGCGTAGGTGATCCCACCGAGGGCCAGCGCCCCGAGGACGGCGCCGAGGACGTCGAACCGGCCCTGCTGATCGGGATCGCGGCTCTCGGGCACATGCCGGCCGGCGAGGACGACGAGCACGGCGACCGGGACGTTGAGCAGGAACACCAGCCGCCAGCTGGCCGAGTCGACGAGCAGGCCGCCCAGCACCGGCCCGGCGAGGCCGGCGATCCCCGCCAGCGACGACCAGATGCCGATGGCGCGAGCCCGGTCGCCCGGGCGGAACGAGGACTGGATCAACGCCAGGCTGCCAGGGGCGAGCAGCGCGCCGCCCACCCCCTGCACGCCCCGTGCGACCACCAATTGGCTGGTGGTCTGCGCGACCCCGCAGACCAGTGAGGCGGCGGCGAACCAGCAGACGCCGATGAGGAACACGCGACGGCGGCCGTACCGGTCGCCGAGAGAGCCGCCGAGCAGGATCAGCGCCGCCAGGGTCAGCGTGTACGCGGTGACGGTCCACTGCAGGCCCGACAGGGACGAGCCCAGCTCATGGCCGATGGACGGCAGGGCGACGTTGACGGCGGTGGCGTCGAGGAAGGCCATCCCCGAGGCCAGCACGGTGACCAGCACCAGCCACCGGCCCGCAGGGGTTCCGAGAGCGACCGGCTCGTGCGTCGTGCTGGGGGTCCTGCTGGGGGTCCTGCTGGGGGTCATCGCCGCCTCCGCTCAGGCGGCCTAGCTGAGGACGGCGTGGGCGAGGACGAAGGCGAGCGCAGCCACTGCACCGGCCGCCGGCAGCGTGATCACCCAGGCGGCCACGATGTTGCCCGCCACGCCCCAGCGGACCGCGGACAGCCGCCGGGTCGCCCCCGCGCCCATGATCGACCCGGTGGTGATGTGCGTGGTGGACACCGGGACGGCGAACACCGTCGCCGTCGCCACCATGACCCCGGAGGCCACGGTCTGTGCGGCGAAGCCCTCCGCCGGGGTGAGCTGGATGATCCGGCGGCCGAGCGTGCGCATGATCCGGTAGCCGCCGGCGTACGTGCCCAGGCTGATCGCCAGCCCGGCGGCGAAGACCACCCAGAGCGGCACCTCGAACGTGGGGATCGCACCCGCCGTGAACAGCGCGAGGGTGATGATCCCCATCGTCTTCTGGGCGTCCTGCAGGCCGTGACCGATCGCCATGGTCGCGGAGCTGACGATCTGCGCCTTGCGGAAGCCCCGGTAGGTCCTGCTGGCGTTGGCCCGCCGGAACGCCCACAGGACCCCCAGCATGAACAGGTAGCTGAGGCCGAACCCGATCAGCGGCGAGATCACCATCGGGACGACGACCTTGTCGAGGATTCCCATCCATTTCACCGACTCGCCGGCCGCGAGAGCCGCGCCGACCAGGCCGCCGATCAGGGCGTGCGAGGACGACGACGGCAGGCCGAAGTACCAGGTGACCAGGTTCCAGGTGATCGCGCCGATCAGCGCGGCGAACACGATCTGCAGGCCGAGCGTGCCGGTGGGGGTGTCGATGATGCCCTTGCCGACCGTGGCCGCGACCTTCGTCGAGATCAGCGCCCCGGCGAGGTTGGCCACCGCGGCGATGGCCAGCGCCGCCCTGGGGGTGAGCGCCTTGGTGGAGACGGCGATCGCGATCGCGTTGGCCGCGTCGTGGAACCCGTTGGTGTAGTCGAAGGCCAGCGCCACCAGGATGATGACGACGAGGCCGAGGAACATCCCGGACATGCGGGGTCAGGACTCCTTGACGGAGATCGTCTCGACCACATTGGCGACGTGCTCGAACGCGTCGGCCGCCTCCTCGAGCTGGTCGGCGACCTCCTTGAGCTTGAGGATCTCCAGGGCGTCGAACTCGCCGCTGTACAGGCGGGACAGCAGCCGGCGGTACAGCTTGTCGGCCTCGTTCTCGATGCGGTTGACCTCGATCCAGTAGTCGGAGAGGCCCTGCATCGTGCGCAGCCGCGGCATGGCCTCGGCGGTGGTCTGCGCGCAGCGCTGCAGCAGCTCGACCTGGTGGCCCATCTCGGCGGGCAGGGTGCCGAGGCCGGTGAGCATGACCAGGTCCGCGGCGGCCTCCACGAAGTCCATGACGTCGTCCAGGTCGCTGGCGAGGTTGTAGATGTCCTCGCGGTCGAACGGCGTCACGAAGCTGGTGTTGAGCTGCCGGAAGATCGCGTGCGTGGTCTGGTCGGCGGCGTGCTCGAGGTCGCGCAGCTTCTCCGCGAGCTCGCCGCGGCGAGCGTGGTCGTGGATGAACTCGCCGAGGACCTCGGTGGCCGCCACCAGGCTCTGTGCCGACTCGGCGAACAGCAGGTAGAAGCTCGAGTCCTTGGGCGTCAGGCTGAAGGGCACGCAGAGGCTCCGTCTCGGGAGGGGGGACCGGCCGTTACCCGAGACGGGTGGACGGCCGTCGGGCAGCATAAGTCCCGGTGGCCGGCCGCCCAGCGACGACTCAGCCTCGGGCCGCGTCTCCGTGGACGTCGTCGGGGTCGGCGAGCGCCTGGATCAGGTCGTTCCGCGCCCGCGCCACCCGTGAGCGGATCGTCCCCACGGGACAGCCGGCGACCTCCGCCGCCTCGGCGTAGGGCAGCCCGAGCAGCTGGGTGAGTACGAATGCCTCCCGCCGGTCCGGCTCGAGCCGCGCCAGCAGGTCGGCGACGGCGGCGCCCTCGGCACCCTGGTCGGCCTCCCCGCCGGCCTTGGCCCCCAGGTTCTCCAGGTCGGCGACGTCGCGGACCAGGGTGAGCCGCCGGCGACGGCGGGACCGGACCGCGTCGGCGCACACCCGACGGGCGATGGTCAGCAGCCAGGTGCGTACCGAGGAACGGCCCTCGAATCGGTGCAGGGAGCCGAAGGCCCGCAGGTAGGTCTCCTGCGTGAGGTCGTCGGCCGAGTTCGGGTCGCCGAGGGCGGCGCACAGCCGCCACACGTCCGACTGCGTCTGCCGGACGAGCGCGGCAGCGGCGAGCGGATCGCCGGCGGCGGCATCGGCCGCCGTCCGCTGCAACTCGTCCATGTCTCTCTTTCGTGCTCGGGTGCCCGGGAGGTTCATCGGAGAACTTCGCCGACCTCGGGAACCGGACGGCGTCGGGGCACGACTAATGAAGCATGCACTGCCCATTGTTCCGCGAGGCGATCTCCGCCCGGCTGGACGGCGAGCCTCTCGGGATGTCCCCGCGGGCGCTCGACGACCACCTGGTGGACTGCGCTGCGTGCGCGGCGTGGGCCGACGCCGCCGCCCGGGCGACCCGGAGGGCGCGACTGGCCGCTGCGCCGCCGGTTCCCGATCTGACGGTGGCCGTCCTCGGGGCGCTGCCGCGGCAGCTGCCGGGCATGGCCGCTGCGGCCCGCACGCGGCTGCTCGGCACCGCGCTCCGGCTGGCCCTGCTCGCCGTCGGTGTGGCGCAGGCCGCGGTGGCGTGGCCGGTCCTCGTGTCGGGGGCGGGCGCGATGAGCGCGCCCATGCACATGGCGCACGAGACGGGCGCCTGGAACCTCGCCGTCGCCGCGGCGTTCCTCGCGGTCGCCGCCGGACCACGCCTGGCCGCCGGTGCGCTGCCGTTCCTCGGGTCGTTCGTCGCCCTCCTGGCGCCGGTGACCCTCGCCGACCTGGCGGCCGGCCGCGTGCAGGTCGACCGTGCCGTCGCCCACCTGCTCCTGCTCGCCGGCACCGCGCTGGTCGCGACGGTGGCCTGGCGTGGCCGGCAGCGGCGCGAGAAGCGGGTGGCCGGCCGACGGCGGGTGACCGCATGAGGCGGTCCGCACTGCTGCTGGCGACGCTCCTCGGCGGCTGGCTGCTGGCAGGGGTGATCACTGCCGGCCCCGCCGCGGCGCACGCCACGCTGGTCAGCACGGACCCGGGGGAGGGCGCGCGGGTCGCGCGGGCCCCGACGAAGGTCACGCTCACGTTCGACGAGCCGGTCTCGCTCGCCGCGGGCTCCGCACGGGTGCTGGGGGCACAGGGCGGCCGGGTGGACGCCGGCTCGGCGTCCGTCGAGGGGCCGGTCCTGACGATCCCGCTGCGGAGCGGTCTGCCGGACGGCGGCTACCTGGTCACCTACCGGGTCGTGTCGGCCGACTCGCACCCGGTGGCCGGGGCCTTCTCCTACGTCGTCGGCAAGGGCGCCTTCGTGCCGGCCGGCGCAGCGGCGGTGCAGCGCACCGACCCGGCCGTCGGCGCCGCTCTGCCGCTGGTGCGCGGCATCGGGTACGCGGGCCTCGCCCTGGCCATCGGCATCCCGCTGCTGGCGCTGGCCTGCTGGCCCGCCGGATGGGCGTCGCCCCGGCTGCGTCGGCCGGCGACGTGGGGGACCGTCGCGCTGGCCGCCACCGCTCTCGCGAGCTTCCTGCTGCAGGGTCCCTATGCCGCCGGCTCCGGCCTCGGGTCGCTCGCCGATCCGGCGCTGCTCGCGGCGACACTCGGCTCGACGGCCGGCCGCGCGATGCTGCTCCGGGCCGTGCTGGCCCTGGCTCTGCTGGTGGTCCTGCGGCCGGCCTGGCGGAACGGGACGGCACCGTCGCGGGGCGTGGCGGCCGGGGCCGGCGTCCTGGCGCTCGGGCTGAGCGTCAGCGTCGCGCTGGTCGGGCATGCCGCCGCGGGGTCGATGACCGCTCTCGCGACCGTGGTCACCACCGTGCACGTTGCCGCCATGGCGGTCTGGCTCGGCGGGCTGGCCGGCCTGCTCGCGGCCTTGCTGCGACCGCTGACGCCGGCGGCGGATCTGGCCGGCGCGCTGCCCATGTTCTCCCGACTCGCCTTCGGGTCGGTGGTGGCGCTGGTCGTCACCGGCACCCTGCAGTCGGTCCGGGAGGTCGGCTCCGCGGGTGCGCTGGGGTCCACGGCCTACGGGCGACTACTGCTGGTCAAGCTGGCGCTGGTGGTGGTGATCCTGGGCGCCGCCGGGGTCTCGCGGGTGTGGGTGCAGCAGCACCTGGGTGCGGCGCGCGCCCGGCCGGGGGCGCTTCGCCGGGTGTCGGCGCACGCGTTCGCCGGCGGGCCCTCCGCCGAGGACGAGTACCCGGAATCCGACGCCGTCGAGACGGCGGCCGCTGTGCGTTCCCGGGATCAGGCGGAGTCCGCCGTCGCCGTGTTGCCGTCTCTCCGACGGTCCGTGCTGCTCGAGTTCGCCTGCGCGATCGCCGTGCTGGCGGTGTCCGCCGTCATCGTCGGCAGCGCCCCGGCGCGGGCAGCTGTGGCGCAGCCGGTGAATGCCACGCTGGCGCTCCAGAGCAACGACGGGCCGAGCGGCAACGTGCAGGTCTCGGTCGACCCCGCCCGCACCGGGCCCAACTCACTGCACGTCTACCTGTTCGACGACAAGGGACAGTTGACGCAGCCCGCCGGGATCCAGGTGACCCTCACCGAGCGGGAGCAACAGATCGGCCCGATCGCCGTTCCGTTGCAGCCCGGGGGCCCGGGCCACTACCTCGCCGACGGGATGGACATCCCCAAGGCCGGCCGGTGGACCCTCACCGTCGTCGTCCGCGTCGACGAGTTCACCGCCACCACAGCCAGCACCGATTTCCCGGTGCGCTGACCGCCGTCCCGGCGGTCCCCGATGAATGGAGTTCCATGTCCCTGTTGCGAAGGCGCGCGCGCCTCGGCATCGTCGCCGCCGCGACGGTCGCCCTGGTGGCTGCGGGTGCCGGTGTCGCCTCCGCCCACGTCACGGTCTCGTCCACCGACGCGACGCAGGGCGGCTACGGCAAGGTGACCTTCCGGGTCCCGAACGAGAGCGACGCCGCCGGCACGGTGAAGGTCCGGATCCAGCTGCCGACCAAGACCCCGATTCCTTCGGTCAGCGTGCAGCCGGTGCCGGGGTGGACGGTCGCCGCGACCAGGACGCAGCTGAACCCGCCGGTCGTGTCCGACGACGGCGACAAGATCACCGAGACGGTCTCCGTGGTGGAGTTCGATGCGGCCAAGGGCGGTGGGATCCCGCCGGGGCAGTTCCAGGAGTTCTCGCTGGCGGTGGGCCCGATCCCCAAGGCCGACTCGCTCGTCTTCAACGTGGTGCAGAGTTACAGCGACGGTAAGGACGTCGCCTGGATCGAGCCGACCGTCCAGGGCGCGCCCGAGCCCGCCCACCCCGCGCCGGTGTGGTCGCTCAGCGGGTCTGCCGCCGGAGCCACGCCGGCCGCTGACACGCCGGCCTCGGCCGATGCCGGTCAGAGCGCAGCGGCGGCGTCGTCCCCGGCCGGCCCGGCCCTCTTCGTCGCCATCCTGGCTCTGGTGGTCGGCATCGCGGGCGTGGTTCTGGGGGTCCTCGCACGCCGTCGTACCGTGTCGTCGTGACACTCCGCACCGGCCTGGCCGCCGCGCTCGCGGCGGCCGGCCTGGCGCTGTGCGGGTGCGCATCCTCGGCGCCGGCCGCCTCCGGGCACGACCACTCGGGCGGCGCAGCAGCCGCGACCGTCTCCGCCGCCAAGCAGAAGTACGCGGGGCTGAACCTGGCCGAGCCCTACCGCCGGCCGATCTTCACGCTGACGGACACCGCCGGGAAGCCGTTCGACTTCCGGGCGGTGACGGGCGGGCGGCCGACGCTGCTGTTCTTCGGCTACACGCGGTGCCCCGATGTCTGCCCGACCACGATGGCCGACATCGCGGTGGCGCTGCGCGGGGTCGACAAGTCGCTCGCCCAGAAGGTCCAGGTCGTCTTCGTGACGACCGACCCGTCGCACGACACGCCCGCGGTGCTCGGCGAGTACCTCCACCGCTTCGACGCCGACCTGCCGACGTCCTTCATCGGGCTCACCGGGAAGCAGGACGTGGTCGACCAGGCTCAGTTGTCGGCCGGGGTGCCGCTTGCGGAGGACAACGGCAAGACGCACTCGTCGTTACTGCTGCTGTACGGAAAGGACGACGCCGCGCACGTGGCGTTCGACGCCGGCAACACCCCGCAGGACATCGCGACAGACCTCCGTCTGGTGGCAGGCGCGTCGTGAGCCGGGCGGGCGCCCGCCTGCTGATCGTCCTGCTCGGGGTGCTGGCCACACTGGCGGTCGCCGGGCCGGCGTCGGCGCACGTGGGCGGGGGAGTGGCGGGCAGCGACTTCGACGGGAAGGTCCGCTCGGTGACGCCGGCGATGCCCGGGGTGACGGTGCGCGTCCTGCAGTTCGGTGACGACCTCGAGATCGTCAACCGCACCGCCACCGAGGTGCAGGTGCCCGGGTACTTCGACGAGCCCTATCTCCGGATCGGGCCGAGCGGCGTCTGGCGGAACACCCGGAGCCCCGCGACGTACATCAACCTGGACCGGTTCGGCCGCGTGCAGCTGCCGGCCGACGCCGACGCGCAGGCGGCGCCGAACTGGGAGCAGGTCTCGACCGAGCCGGTCTACGCCTGGCACGACCACCGGACCCACTGGATGACCCAGGGGCTGCTGCCGCCGGCGGTCGCCGCCGACCCCACCGTCCCGCACACCGTGTTCGTCTGGAAGATCGCGCTCCGCCACGGCGACAGCCCGGTGACGGTCACGGGAGAGCTGACCTGGAGCCCGCCGCCCAACCCGGGGCTGGTCTGGCCTTCGGTCGTGGTACTCGCCCTGCTGCCCGTCGCCGCGGGGCTGTTCGCGCGCACCGCCCGGCCGCTGGGGGTGCTGCTGCTGGTCGGTGCGGCCGCCGTCCTGTGGCACGCGGTCGTGACGCCCGCGCCACCCGCCAACGTCTCCTCGCACGCGGGGGCGATCACGGCCGCGCTGTTCCCGGCGCTCACCGCCGTCCTCGTGGCCGGGCTCGGCTTCCGGTCGTCGTTGCGCGGGCGGGGCGCGATGACGGGACTGCTCGCCGTCGTCCTCGGCTGGCTGCTCCTGGTCGAGGGGCTCCCGGACGTCGACGTGCTGTGGTCGGCGCACGTGCTGTCGGCCGGGCCGGAGCTGCAGGCGCGATTGGCGGTGGCCGTGCTGGTCGCGTTCGGGCCCGGACTCGTGGTCGGCGGTATCGCGGCGGTCCGGCGGTTCCGGGAGGTCGACGTGGGACGCACCCACGCCGACCAGCCCGTTCCCGTCGGCTGACGCCGTCCTGACGACGTCCTGACCTGGGCGGGTCAGCCCGCCTCGGCGGCGACGTCGGCCACGTCGGCGAGCAGCGCCGCGGTGCCCGGGATCATGGTGTTGGCCCGGTGCAGGTCGGTCTCGAAGTCGACCTCCACGGCGGCGTACCGGGAGATGTCGATCGGCCGGACGCGGAGCCCGCGCTCCTGGATGGCCGTCTCGATGCCGCGCTCGAAGTAGTCGTTGTCGGCACACCGCTCGAGGTGGCCGATCAGCATCGGCTTGTCGGCGGCCGAGATGTAGTTGATGCCGACGGCTTCGCCGAGCCCGCCCACGACGGTCTTCGACAGCTCCCGCACGTAGCCGGCGTCGTCGAGCGTGTACTTGACCTCCTCGTCGGCCACCGTGCTGGTGTCGACGCAGACGAAGCTCTCGTCGGCCACCAGGCTCGGCAGCACCAGCTCGAGGAGGGCGGGCTCGAAGACGACGTCCCCGTTGAGCCACAGGACCCCGCCGTGGCGTGAGGTGCACAGGGCACGGAGCAGGCTCTTCGAGGTGTTGGTGCACGCAAAGTTCTGGTTGTAGGTGAACAGCAGGTCAGGGACCGCGGCCATGATCGTCTCGCTGCGGAAGCCCACGACAGCGGTGATCGGGGTGTCCTCGCCGAGGACGGTGCGCAGGCAGTCGATCTGGCGCTGCAGGATGCTGCGTCCGTCGCGGAGCGGGGTGAGCGGCTTGGGCTCCGACCGGCCGAGACGCGTGCCCATGCCGGCGGCGAGGATGACCACCTGGGTCAGTGGGACGTCGGTGTTCCACGCCGCCCCGTGGGCGGCGTGCGGGGACAGTCCTCCGCGGACAGGGCTGAGAAGGCGGTCACTGGTCCGCACGGACATCATCTCCCTCAGGGGTTGGTGCGGTGGCCGAGCCGGGCGCGGGCGCGCCGGCCGGGATGAGCAGGTCGAGCACGCGGTCGGTCGCATGACCGTCCTCGAGCGAGCAGAAGGTCTCGCGGAACCGGGCATAGCGGTCGACGTTGTCGGCGGTGATCGCCTCGACGTCGCCGATCGCGGTGACCAGTTCCTTGCTGGTTCGCACCAGAGGACCTGGGGCCACCTCGGCCAGGGGGAAGTAGAAACCGCGCAGGTCGTCGCGGTAATGCTCGAGATCGTACGTGAAGAACAGCAGCGGTTTGCCTGTGATCGCGAAGTCGAACATCGCGGACGAGTAGTCGGTGACCATGAGGTCGGCGGCCAGGTAGAGGCCCGCGGCGTCGGCGTAGCCGGAGACGTCGATCATCGGGACACCCGGCATGGGCTCGAGCCGGCCGGCGACGATGCTGTGCAGCCGCACGAGCAGGACGTGGTCCTCGCCGAGCCGGTCGGCGAAGTCCGCCATGTCGATGGGGAACTCGAAGTCCTGCTCACCGCCGGCGCCGTCGAGGACCAGGTTGTCCCGCCAGGTGGGCGTGTAGAGCACTGCCGTCGTCCCGTCCGGGATGCCGAGTTCCTCCCGGACCCGGGCCCGGATCCCGTCGCGCTGCGGGCTGCTCAGCACGTCATTGCGTGGGTAGCCGGTCTCGGGAATCGGGCCGGAGAAGCCGAACGCGCGCCGCAGGCGGTCGGTGCTGGCCGGGTTGGGGGAGAGCAGCATGTCCCAGCGGGCGACGTCCTTGTCGGGGCCGGTGAGCCAGCCTTCGCGCACGGGGGCGTCGTGGTGGATCCGCTTCAGCGGGGTGCCGTGCCAGGTCTGCAGGTACGTCGTCCCCGGGGACTTCTGCCACTCGCGGGAGATGCAGTCGTTGGCGATCACCAGGTCAACTGATTCCAGGGCGCCGATCGACTCGGGGGTGCCGTACACCACGGTCGTCACGCCCGGCGGGAACGTGGGCTGCGTCGCGGCTGTGCACATCCAGGTGTGGGTGGCGTCGAGGTCGTCGCGGGCGACGAGAGCGTCGTAGAGGGCTCTCGGGTTGTCGGCGAACATCCCGCGGAAGCACGAGTAGACGATCTTCACGATTGCGGTACGGCGGCAGGAGGTGCGTCGGCTACCGCGGGGGCGCCGGGGGAGGGATGGTGCGGTCCGGTCACTGACATGGCGTCGGGCCTTCCGGGAGTGCTGCGGGTATGCGGCGTCCGCCCGGGCCGGGGAGCCTGAGGAGCGCCGACCTGGGGTGCGCTGATGCGAGGGAACGGGTGTCGCGGGATGCCGGGAGGAAGCTGTGTCCTGCTACCGGCGGGCCGGATCTCGGGCCGGATCTCGGGCCGGAACCTTCGGGCCCGCGTCGCGAAGCAGGCGCCGACGGGTCGTGTGACGGAACGATCGGTGGGGCCCTGGCTGCGTCATCGGGACCCCCCTCGTATGCCCAGAGTTCACGGTGTGTCCCGGCGATCCGGGTTCCGTTCCGTCTCATTCTGCAGTAGACGGGTGTGACGCCCGGTGCGCAATGGGATTGCTCGCCCCGGTGGGCCCGGTGGGGTGCCGGCGCTGCCTTGGTGGCTTGCCGAATGACACGGGTGTGAGTAACGGGTGTGACCGGTGAGGTCGGTGAGGTAGCTCGCACGGCGTGTCCCGGAGGACGCGCCGCACGCCCGGTCACGAAAGCATCACGGAATGTTTCGATAGCTGCAGAGCCGAAACCGGCGACGACGGCCTTCCCGGCCGGGGGTTGCCGGCCTTCTTCCCCAGCAGAACGGGCAGGTGCATGGGCGCACGAATTCGCCGGGAAACCCCCACGGGTCCCCTGGTCGCCGTGCTTCCCATGGAGCTCTCCGAGGTGCCGTCCGGTCGTCGTTCGCGTTCGGGACGGCGGTCGGCGCCCCGCCGGCTCGCCCGTCGTCCTGGTCTGCTGCTGGGCGCGCTGCTGGCCGGTGGGGTCGCCGCCGCGGCCATGAGCCTGCAGAGCGCACCGGCTTCCGCTGGGCCGACGTCCGTACTCGACGCGCAGCACGCCCTGCTGGCCGGCGAGCAGGGGACCGAGGTGTTGCCGATGGCCTCGATCACGGTGGCGGAGGCCCAGGCGCGGCTGCACCAGGTGGCCGCCTCCCGGGCCGTGCGGGCCGAGAAGGTGGCCGCCGCGCGTGAGGCGGCGCGGCCGAAGACGGTGCTGCCGATCCACGGCGCCCGGATCTCGTCGTGCTTCTGCGCGCGGTGGGGGACGTTCCACTACGGCATCGACTTCGCGGCGCCGATGGAGACGCCGGAGTACGCGGCGGCGGACGGCGTGGTGCTGCGGGCCGGCGCGGCCAGCGGGTTCGGCCTGGCGGTCTACATCCTCCACGAGAACGGCGACGTCACCGTCTACGGGCACATGGACAAGATCCTTGTCAGCCCCGGCGAGTACGTGCAGGCCGGCGAGACGATCGCGCTGCTGGGGATGCGCGGGCAGTCGACCGGGCCGCACCTGCACTTCGAGGTGCACCAGGACGGGATCGAGGGGAAGCGGATCGATCCCCTCCCGTGGCTGCGGGCGCGCGGCGTCAACATCTGACTCTTTACGCTCGTGCTGGAATCGCGGCTGTGAGCCGCGCCGCCGAGGAGTCGAACCGCCGGATGTTGCGTGCGCGGGACGCGATGGACCGGTCGTACGCCGAGCCGCTCGACGTCCCGACGCTGGCGCGGATCGCGTACGTGTCGGAGGCGCACTTCATCCGGACGTTCCGGGCGACGTTCGGGGAGACGCCGAACCGGTATCTGCAACGCCGGCGGGTGGAGCGGGCGATGTTCCTGCTGCGCTCTTCGGACCGATCGGTGACCGACGTCTGCCTGGACGTCGGCTTCTCCTCGCTCGGCACCTTCAGCCGCGTTTTCCGGGATATCGTGGGGGAGCCGCCGAGCGTCTATCGGCGGCGCGGGCCGCTGGCGCCAGTGCCCTCCTGTTTCGCGATGGCGTGGCTGCGACCGAGCAGTTTCGGAGAAGCATCGCGGGAGTGATCGCCCGTAGCGTTCTCCTCATGTTGAACTCGATCACGATCACCAGCCTGTACGTGCTCGACCAGGACCAGGCGCTGGACTTCTACGTAGGCAAACTCGGCTTCGAGGTCACGGCCGACATGCCGTTCGGGCCGATGCGCTGGCTGACCATCGCCCTTCCGGGGCAGCCTGACCGGGCGGTTCTGTTGGAGCGGCCGGGACCGCCGTCCATGAGCGAGGAGACGGCGGCGCAGCTTCGCGAGCTGATCACCAAGGGCGTCGGCGGCGGCCATCTGTTCTTCCAGTGCGACGACGCCTGGAAGACCCATGCCGAGCTCAAGGCCAGAGGTGTCGAGGTGACCGAAGAGCCGGTCGACCGGGGGTACGGCATCGACTTCGGGCTGCGCGACCCCTTCGGCAACCACGTCCGCGTCGCCCAGATGAAGCAGGGCTGACCCCGGCTCGGGAGTGGCGGCGCCTCCTCGTGCGGCGTCGCCACCCCTGCGCCGGGTCGGCGTCGCGGCCCTGTAGAGTTGCCGACGGCTCGGACACACCAGACCGGGCCGGCAAGGGGCTGTGGCGCAGCTGGTAGCGCACCACACTGGCAGTGTGGGGGTCAGGGGTTCGAGTCCCCTCAGCTCCACCCTTCT
>JAODNN010000036.1 GCA_025465355.1 Blastococcus sp.
GTCGCTGCCAGAGCCAGTGCCCGGCCTGGAACACCGACAAGCCGCTTTCTCCCAAGCTCCTGATCATGGATCTGCGCGACCACCTTTTCGCGAAGGCGCCGTACCTGCTCGCCGGGAGCCCCGAGGACGAAGACGTCACCCCCATCGGCGGCACCCCCGGGGCCAACGAAGGCGACCCCTACCACCACGTGCCCGAGTCCGGCTTCGGCCGCGACCCTCGCGTCGGCAAGCCGCAGGCCGACCGTCCGCTGATCGGCGACCTCGCGTCCCTGGGCGTCATCGACCCCGACGTGCTCTGGTCGTGCACCACTTGCGGCGCATGCGTCGAGCAGTGCCCGGTCGACATCGAGCACGTCGACCACATCCTCGACATGCGCCGATACCAGGTCCTGATCGAGTCGAACTTCCCCTCCGAGGCCGGCGTGATGCTGCGCAACCTGGAGAACCGCGGCAACCCGTGGGGCGTGGGCGGCAACGTCCGCGAGGAGTGGATGAAGGAGGTCGACTTCGAGGTCCGCCAGGTCGACGGCCCGATCCCCGACGACGTCGAGTACCTGTTCTGGGTCGGCTGCGCCGGTGCCATCGACGACCGCGCCAAGAAGGTGACCAAGGCCGTCGCCGAGCTGCTGCACACGGCCGGCGTGGAGTTCGCCGTCCTGGGCTCGGGCGAGACCTGCTCCGGTGACCCGGCCCGCCGCATGGGCAACGAGTTCGTCTTCCAGCAGCTGGCCATGGAGAACGTCGAGACCCTCAACACCGCCTTCGAGGGCCGCGTCCCCGGCATGCGGAAGATCGTCACGACCTGCCCGCACTGCTTCAACTCACTCGGCCGCGAGTACCCGCAGGTGGGTGGCGACTACGAGGTCGTGCACCACACCCAGCTGCTCGGCCAGCTCATCGAGGAGGGCCGGCTCACCCCGGTCACCCCGGTCGACCGCAAGGTGACCTACCACGACCCCTGCTTCCTGGGCCGGCACAACAAGGTCTACACGCCCCCGCGCGAGATCCTCGACTCCGTCAAGGGCCTCACCACCCAGGAGATGCACCGCTGCAAGGACCGCGGCTTCTGCTGCGGTGCCGGCGGAGCGCGGATGTGGATGGAGGAGAAGATCGGCAAGCGGATCAACGCCGAGCGCACCGAGGAGGCACTCGAGCTCGATCCCGACGTCATCTCCACCGCCTGCCCGTTCTGCATCACGATGCTGTCGGACGCGCTGAACACGAAGAAGCAGAACGGCGAGGCCAAGGAGCACGTCGAGGTCCTCGACGTCAGCCAGATCCTGCTGCGCTCTCTCGCGCCGGTCGGGGCCCCGGGCGCCGACTCCGGCCCCGAGGTCGGCACCGTGGCGGACGACCCGGCCGGCGCCGGCTCGGCGGCCACGGAGCACGAGTAAGGACCCCCTCGCCCCCACCACTCGCACGCTCGCGGCGGGCCCCTGCGAGGGGCCGGTAAAGGACTGCCCTGTGCTGCTGCAACTGCGGGTGACCGTGCCGCCCGACCGGACGGCCCGCGTCCGCGAGCTGTTCGAGGAGAACCCGGGGACGGCGCACCTCGCCCTCCTGCCCGGTGCGTCGGTCTCTCCCCCGGGTGACCTGGTCCTGGCCGACGTGGCGCGGGAGTCGGTGGACGCCCTCGTCGCCGCACTCCGGGAGCTGGACGTGCACCGGGACGGCGCGATCGCGATCACCGGCATCGACGCCGCCGTCTCCGGCGCGGCGCGCAGGGCCGAGGAACGGGCGCCCGGCGACGCCGCGGACGCGGTGGTGTGGGACGAGGTCGTCCGGACGACGGACGCCGACTCCGCACTCTCGGTGTCCTACCTCGCCTTCCTGACCATCGCGGTGCTCCTCGCGTCGATCGCGATCATCAACGATTCGGCGATCCTGACCATCGGCGCCATGGTGCTCGGCCCGGAGTTCCTGCCGCTGGCTGCCCTCGCGGTCGCGATCGTGCAGGGCCGGGCCGCCGGCGCCCGCCGGGCCGGGTTCACCCTGGTGGTCGGCTTCGTCGTCGCGATCGGGCTGACGGCGGCGTTGAGCCTCGCCGGTCGCGCCCTGGGCTGGTTCGGGCGCGACGTGCTGGGGGCCGGCCACCCGCAGACCGGCTTCATCACCGCACCGGACAAGTGGTCCCTGGTCGTGGCCGTTCTCGCGGGGATCGCCGGCGTCCTGTCGCTGACGTCGGCGAAGAGCGGCGCCTTGGTCGGCGTGTTCATCTCCGTCACGACCGTGCCGGCGGCCGGCGAGATGGCGCTCGCGCTGGCCCTCGGCGGCGGCCCCGAGTTCGTCCGGGCGGCCACCCAGCTGGGCATCAACCTGGCGGGGATCACGGTCGCGGCCACGGCGACGCTGGCGGTCCAGCGGGCCGTCTGGCGCCGGGTCCGGGCCGTCTCCCCCCGTGTGGGGACCGGTCGCCGCTGAGTCCCGGCCCGGTGGCGTCCACCCGCGGGGCGAGGAGGACCATGCGCGGGTGACCCGCACCGCCCCGCAGCCCGCACCGTCCACCCCCGCAGACCACCGTCGGGGGCTGCTGCTGATCGGTCTGGCCATCGTGCTCACCGGACTCAACCTGCGGACGGCGGTGACCAGCGTCGGCCCGGTGCTGCAGGAGATCCGGGACGGCCTCGGCATCTCCAGCGGGCTGGCCGGGCTGGTCACCACGATGCCGGTGCTGTGCTTCGCCGCCATCGGCTTCGCCGGCCCCGGACTCTCCGCCCGGTTCCGCGACTCGCACGTGCTCAGCGGGGCCCTCGTCACCATGGCGGCCGGTCTGGTCGTGCGGGCGGTCGCGCCGGCCTTCTGGGTCTTCCTGCTCGGCACGGTGCTCGCGATGGTCGGCGGCGCCCTGGGCAACGTGCTGCTGCCGAGCCTGGTGAAGCGCTACTTCCCCGGCCGCACCGGTCTGATGGTCGGCGCGTACAGCACGGCCATGTCGATCGGCGCGACCGTCGCCGCGGTGTCGACGGCGCCGATCGCGGCGACGATCGGTGCCGGCGGGTGGCGGTGGGCGCTCGGCGTGTGGGCGATCTTCGCCCTGATCGCGGCGGGGCCCTGGCTGCTGGTCCGGGCGAACCCCGCGGCGTCCCGCGGCACGCACACCGCCGTCCGGCTGCGCGACCTCCGGCACAGCCGGATGGCCCTGGCCCTGATGGTCTTCTTCGGCATCCAGGGCTTGGAGGCCTACATCGTCATCGGCTGGTCGGCCCAGTATCTGCGGGACGCCGGCCTGTCAGCCGCGACCGCGGGGCTGCTGCTCGGCCTGAACCAGGTGATCGGCATCCCGCTGAGCGCGCTCGTCCCGGCGATCACCGTCCGCCCGCGCGCCCAGCGGCCCCTGCTGCTCGGGTTCATGGCCTGCTACGTCATCGGGTGGGTGGGGCTCTGGGCCGCCCCGCGCACCGTCCCGTGGCTGTGGATGATCGTCCTCGCCATGGCCATGGCGAGCTTCCCGATGATCCTCACCCTCATCGGCCTCCGGGCCCGCACCCCGGAGACCACCGCTGCCCTGTCCACCTACGTGCAGGGCTGGGGCTATCTCATCTCCGCCATCGGCCCGCTGCTCGTCGGCGTGCTGCTGGGCGTCACCGGCAGCTACGCCGGGATGTTCGTCCTCGTGCTCGCGGGCGTGGTCGTCCTCACGATCACCGGCTGGTTCATGACGCGGGAGCGGTTCGCCGACGACGAGGTGAACCGGTTCGTCCCGGGCTGGTCCTCGACAGCGCACTGCGACGACGTCCTGGAGGTGGCCGGCGCCGAGGCGCCGGTCAGCGTGCACGTCACACAGACGGACGACGGGTCTCGGCGCGGGTGAAGTTGCGGAAGGACCGGGACGGCGTGGGGCCGCGCTGGTCCTGGTAGCGGGAGCCGTAGACCGCTGAGCCGTACGGGTGCTCGGCGGGGGTGCTCAGCCGGAACAGGCAGAGCTGGCCGATCTTCATGCCCGGCCACAGCGTGATCGGCAGGTTGGCCACGTTGGACAGCTCCAGCGTGATGTGGCCCGAGAACCCCGGGTCGACGAAGCCCGCGGTCGAGTGGGTGAGCAGCCCGAGCCGGCCCAGGGAACTCTTGCCCTCGAGCCGCGCCGCGAGATCGTCGGGGACGCTGATGACCTCGAGGGTCGACCCGAGCACGAACTCGCCCGGGTGCAGCACGAACGGCTCGTCACCCTCGGGCTCGATGAGGGTGGTGAGGTCGTCCTGCTGCTCGGCGGGGTCGATGTGCGTGTACCGGGAGTTGTTGAACACCCGGAAGAACCGGTCCAGCCGGACGTCGATGCTCGAGGGCTGCACCAGCCCCGCGTCGTAGGGCTCGATGCCGAGGCGACCCTCGGCGATCGCGGCCGTGATGTCGCGGTCGCTCAGCAGCATGGCGCGCAGTCTAGGGAGTGCGTCCTCAGCGGCGTCGCGAGGCGGCCGGCGACGCCCGACTCCGGGGTGTGTTGTCCGGCCGGTAGGGCCGCCAGGTACTCTGGCGCCGTTCGCGGGTGTAGTTCAATGGTAGAACATCAGCTTCCCAAGCTGACAGTGAGGGTTCGATTCCCTTCACCCGCTCTAGCAAAACCGCAGGTCAGAACGGCAATCGGCCCCTCGGGGACACCTCCGAGGGGCCTCCTTTTTGCCCTCTGACACCCCGTTCTGACCCCTGTTTTCCGCTCGTTAGGTCATGACTAGGTCACGCCGGGCGGCCCATCCGCGCTGGTCAGGAGGCACGTTTGGAGCCATCACCGATCAGAAGCTGTCGGCGCGGGCGTCCAGCGGCCCACAGAAGCCTGCGGGGCAAGTTGCCGGCCTTGCAAATGGGGTCCGCGTAAGCGGCTCTTCAGAGCCGCTGGGGAGCAGAGGCGCGGGCCCACCGGAGCTAGGTCATGGGCCCCAATGCGCCGGAACAGTGTTGCAATTGGCTGGAGGATTTCAAGCTTGATCTTGGGCAGTTCTGGTACATGCGTCGCTGCACATTGGCGATTCGGAGAACTCGATCAGCTCACGAGCATTATCGGCTAGCCGTCAACTGGACACCGGGTCGTTAACCGTCCTCCGATTCCGGCTCGAGTTCTCGTCGAGGAGGGACAGGACATTGACCTTGCGAGAATAAGGGGCCACATCTGGGACATATCTCTCCAACCGTTGCTGAGTTCGACGTGCGCTTCGCGGATGGTCCAGATATAGTCAAGGTGCCGCCCGAGGCGCTACCTGACGATGTCGCACGGTTCTCTAGGGGTGCGTCATGGCTACAACCGACTTGAGCGCGGCGTTCTAGGCGACTTCCGAAACCGTCCGACGGGCCTTCTAACCTTGCACCCATGACGACCAAGTGGCAGTACAGGGTACTGAAGCTACAAGGACACTGGCAGGCGGAATACGTCGAAGACAAGCTAAACGAGCTAGGCCGGGAGGGCTGGGAGGCCGTCGGTTTTGGCTGGATGGCGGCGGGCCAGAGCGGGGGCGGAGATGCGACGGTACTGCTGAAGCGATCAGGCACCGATGCGCAATGAGGGAGGGCGCGCCGTCGGATCCCCGATCGGCTAATCGGCCGATTCACGCCGATCAGAGCCTCGCAGCGATCATCCCGAGCCCAGGTTCGGTCAGATTTTCGGCGATTTGACCTTTGGAGGGGCCCAGCGGGGCTCGAGCCCACGACACTCTCCGCGTAGGGCTGCTGCGACCAGTCCCTGGACTCCAACCGGTCTCGGCTACGCGCCATTCGGTCGGCAGCTGCACCCACACCTTCGCTCGGCGTTGCCTTCGTTGGATCAGACGGTGGCACCGTCAACATCGCTGGCGGTCGCTAGCTGATAGCCGTCGACCTCGTCCCTGCGGGAGACGTCCGGATGACGTTTCCACGTGACCCTGCACGGGCTTCTGCCCGCCCAGCTGCGCGCCGGCGGCGAGCTCGACCTGGAGGTCAACGCGGTCGACGGCTCCCACGTGCGCGCCCTCAAAGGGGGGATCACGTGGGGCCGTCCGCGGTGGATCGTGGCTAGGACCAAGACACGGCAGTTGCGCGCCCGGGCATCACTCCGCGGATCGCCCGCCGCCACCTGCCCTCGTTCTGAACGAGTTCCAAGAAGCCGTCAGGCCGACATCATGACCGTGCGGCCGACGCCAAGTCGAGGGATGATCCGAGCCGTGCCAGACGACTGGAGCCGGTCACTGTCAATGCGCCTCGTGAGCCTGGTCCTTGACCGCCACGGGCGCTTGTCCGACAGTGCCATCTTCGCGATTGCCGTACGCGGCACGCTGCTCGTTGACCTCGCCTTACGTCACCGGATCACCGACGTCGGGAACGCGATCGAGATCGACCGACAGCCAACGGGCTTTCCGCCGGCGGATCGGCTGCTCGTCTCGCCGATCAAGTCCCTCGATGACGTCGTTCGGCATGGTCCGGTCAACCAGCGCGACCTCGCCGCGGAGCATGTACGTCGCGGTACCTGGTCGATATCGGGCCATTGGCTGCGTCGCCGCTACATCGACGAGAGCCCCGAGCAGACAAGCCGCGACAAGACCCGGCTCACGACGAACCTGAGCCGGCTGTGGGATCGAGCCGACGCCGCACTCGCCCTCGTAGGCCTCCGCCTCGGTGTCCTCTCGACGAGCGAGCCAGAACCTACCGAGGAATTGCTACAAGCCAGTGAGCCGGTGCGGTGGCTGGTGCAGCTGACCTTGGACCAAATCGGCTGGACCCGAGCCGTAGGTCAGGTGATGGAAGCTCATCCGCCGACGCCCCCACCGGTCATGGGCCTATAGCTGCGGAATACTCAGAGTCGCGCCGACCGCCGGGTTCCTACCATCCTCGACCCCTGGAGCATTGACGAGGCGCCACGCCACTCCCTCCTTCTGGAGTTCGGCGAGTAAAGCAGGTGTCGGGTCCCTTAGGTCGCACGTCGAGATTGACGTGCGATGTTGGCGCCGGTCGAAATTTGCGGGTGGCGCCAGAGGCGGACTAGTCGCTACCCGATGTCCTGGCAGGTCGACCGACCCGGCTTGGCAATACCCCTTGCGGCACAAAGGTCAGTCCCTTGTGTCGCGAGCCAGAGCGCGCAAATGCCGGTATCGATTCAGAATAACCACCGCGAACATCACCACCGTAGGGGAGAGTGAGCATCCGAATGACGCCAATGGGGACAGGTGATCTCCAACGAGAACGGGCCAAGCGATGCCGACCGCAATCGGAGCGATTATGGCTGCCGCAGTAGCGGCTTGAATATAGAGTACCCAGTGGCGGTTGTTTTCCTTCCACTCCGGGTCCCTAGCTTTAAGGTACCTTTCCAGATAAATGGTTGGAAGAAACACTCCCGCCATTACGAGCCCCGCCAGCACTGGCGACAGGGGTATACCCCGTTCTCCCAGAATGACCCTTATGACACCAAGTATGAGGTAGGACAAGGGTAAGAGCAGACCTGGGACCACGAGCGCCGAGCCGAGGGTTCCGCGTAGACTTCGGTCGAACTGGTTATAACTCAAGGGTGGAAACTCTCTATCCGAAGCAATTGTGGATCACGTTCGGGGCGCCAGTAGCGTTGTAGAAGAGGTCACGAAGATCATCCGAAATGTGCACGAATCGTCCCCTCCCGGAGGCCCAAAGCTTGAATGCGGCGGCTAGGCCCTCGAATTCCTTCGCCTCCCGTAGAATCCTGAAGACCTTAAACCATGGCAAGTTGCTTACCGCGAAAGTCACCAGTGCAACCAGGCAAGAGGCTACAGACTCCCCGGCCGGGTCTACGTAGTTGACCGGATTGTCTTCCGCGTAGCTATACCTGTTGGCTGCAGCCGGGTCGGCCAACGTCGTGATGTCATCCATCTGCGTGAACCGCCCATTCTCGGGGTCATACCAGCGGTGGCCGAGGTGGACGAGGTTGGTGGTGGAGTCTGTGATGCCGCCGGTGTAGCCGTAGATCTGCAGGTCGACGATGCCGCTGCCGTTTTGGGCCGTGGCGGTTTGGGTGCCCCACGGGTCGTAGGTGTAGGTGGCGGTGGTGGTGCCGTTTTGGTTGATGGTGGCGATGATGGAGCCGAGGCCGTCGAGGGCGAGGTAGTGGGCGTTGCTGCCCTCAATGGCCAGCGGGGTGCCGGAGGGGTCGTAGAGGTAGGAGAAGGTGCTGCCGCCGGTGCTGTAGGACTCGACCAGTGGCAGGCCCGTGTCGGCGGTGCGCCCGTAGGTGTAGCTGCGGCCGGCGCCGTCGGTGATGATCTCGGTCTGGTCGGTGCCGGCGTAGCTGTAGGTGTGGGTGCCGGAGTTGTTGGTGAGGCTGGTCATCTGGTTGGCGGCGTTGTAGGTCTCGGCACCGTAGTTGTTGTTGGTGGCGTTGCCGTTGCCGTCGTAGTGGTAGCCGGCCATGGTGAGCTGGTCGGCGGCGTTCACGGTCTGAGTTTGGGAAACCGATCCGTTGCTGGTGCTTTGGGTGCGGTTGCCGTCGGCGTTGTAGCTGTAGGTCAGGTAGTAGGCGTCGGACGGCGTGACCGCGATCAGTCGGTTGGAGCTGTCGTAGCAGTAGTCGTTTTCGGCGCCTGTGACGTTGTCGTGGGCGATCCAGCGCAGGCTGGTGTCGGTGTCCTCGGTGGTGGTGGCCTGCGGGCAGAAGCTCGCCGATCCGCCGCCGGGTGAGGCGTAGGAGTAGACCAGGTCAGCGACCTTGCTGGCGTCGTCGCTGTTCTCGCTGGTCCACACCTCGGTGACGCGGCTGGAGGCGTCGTAGTCGGTGTGGGTGTGGGCGGCGAAGGTGGTGTGCGCGCTGTTGGCGTTGAACCAGGTGTCGGTGCGCCGGCCGGAGTCGTCGTTGGCGAACCGGATCACCCGGCTGGCCGGGTCGGTCATGGAGGTCAGCAGCTCGCGGCTGTCGTAGGCGTAGCTGGTGGTGCCGGCGGCGTTGGTCGCCGTCGCGAGGTTGCCGGCCTTGTCGTAGCTGTAGGAGACGCCGCCGGCGTTGGCGGTGTTCGAGCGCGAGGTCAGACGGGCGAGCGGGTCGTAGACGTAGGTGGTGGTGCCCGAGGCGTCGACGCGGGTGTGCACCTCGCCGGCGGTGTAGTACGTGTAGGCGACCGAGTGGGTGGCGTCGGAGTAGGACACCTGGGTGAGCCGGTCCCCGGCGTCGTAGCTGTAGGTGGTGGTGATGCCGCGGCCGTCGGTGAGGGTGGAGAGCCGGCCGAACCCGTCGTAGGTGTAGGAGCGGGAGCCGAGGCTGGTGCCGGTCGGTGGGGTCATCGAGGTCTTCTGGCCGAGGGTGTTGTAGGCGTAGGAGGTGACCGCCCCGGACGGGGCGGTGGAGGTGGCCACGGTACCGTCGGAATTGCGGGTCACGGACGCGGCATTGTTGCCGGCGTCGGTGGCCGACAGGCCGTTGCCGGCGCCGTCGTAGCTGAAGGTCGACTGGTTGCCCTGCCCGTCGGTGGAGGAGGAGGGCTGGAATTGGGCCGCGGCGGAGTTGCTGTAGGCGAAGGAGTTCCCGGCGCCGGTGGGGCTGGTGATGCCGGTCAGTGACTCCCCGCCGTTGACGCCGCTGTCGTGGGCGGCGGTGGTGGTGCCGGCCGGGTCGGTGGCGGTGGCGACGTCGTTGAACGGCGTGTATGTCGTCGAGCGGACCTTTCCGGCCGGGTCGGTGGCCTGCGAGACGAGCAGCTGGCCATCATCGGTGAGGTCGTAGGTGGTGTGCGCGGCGATGTCGACGGTCTGGGACTGGTTGCTGTTCGGGTCGGCGACCAGCGTCTCGCCGGTGTTGTAGAGGAACCGGGTGACCGCGGACACCCCGGACGTGCCGGTGGGCTGGGTGATGGTCTGCACGCGGCCGAGGTCGTCGTAGGTGAACGAGGTCTGCGCCCCGCCGGGCGCGGTGATGGTGTTGAGGTTGTTGTTCGCGCCGTAGCCGAAGCTGGTGGTCCGGCCGAGCGTGTCGGTGATCGAGGACAGGTAACCCGTTGAGGAGTCGTAGGAGTAGCTGACCGACCGGGCAGACACCGTGTAGCCGTCCGGGGTCTGGGTGAACCCGGTGATCTGCGGAGAGCCGGAGGAGGCGTGGTTGACCGTCAGCGTCTTCGCCCCGGTGCCGGCCACGTCGGTGGCGATCGAGGTCAGCACCCCGGCGGTGTTGTAGGTGAAGGTGCTGGTGTTGTTGTTCCGGTCGGTCAGGCTGGTCAGCACCCCGGCGCTGGTGAAGTGCATGGTGTCGCCGCTGTCGTGATCGGTCAGCGTCCAGCCGCCGAGACCGCGGTGAGGTCCATCTTGAAGCCGGGGGGTGGTGTCCAGGCGCCGTTGGGGTCGTCGCGCCAGAAGGTGCCGGTCAGCCCGTTGGGACCGTAGTAGGTCACGGTCAGCTGCCCCCGCTCGGCCAGCCGGATGTCCGCGGCGGTCGATAGCCGCCAACCGTCGGAGATGGACCCGTCGAACTCACCCTGGTTGGTGCGGGTCACCGAGTTGTAGGCCAGGCCGACGTCGAGGGTCGAGCCGTTGCGGCGCGGCAGCGAGAACTGGGTCGTGGTCACCAGCAGGTTGCCCGAGCCGACGTCGACCTGGGCGGCGATCTTGTCCCCGATGGTGAACGGAACCCTGGTGGCGCCGGACCGCTCGCCGGCGCCTAGGGCCGGGGAGACGTGGCCGGTCTGCACCGCCGAGGACAGGCAGCCGGTCGAGTCGCAGTCCTTGACCTGGTATTCGAACGCCTGCCCGATCGACAGCTGCCCGTCGGTCACCTGCGCGTACTCGTCGGTACCGGTCACCTGCTGGTCGTTGAGCAGATCCCAGGTGGCCGAGCCCACGGTGCGGGCGTAGAAGTGCAGCGTGTGCGCCCCGCCGCTGCCCGCGGAGTTCGACACCCCGTGCAGCCAGGGCTGGATCATCTCCGAGACGAACACCGACGCCGTCGGCGCATACGCCGGCGTCGCGAACGCCGTGGAGGCCACCCCCACCAGCAGCGCCGAGCCCGCCGACGTCACCACCGCCAGCCGACGGAAATTGGCAGGGAACAGCCGGCGCCGACGGCGAACGGTGGAGCGAGTCGGACGACGAGAGGACAGGAACGGAACCGCCACAACACACCCCAGAAGGAGACGCGGACCAGCGAGCACCAGCTGTGCGACCCGGCCTCCATGGCGCGGTCGAGGCCGGAGCGTGGCCCGATCCAGTTCTGCTCCACAACGACACTGCGGAGTGTCGTTACCTCGTTGTAACTACATAGCGTAGTGACGCAACTATCGAACGTCAGCGAGAGTGCGGGGGTGGCCGTTCCGGCGATCACGCGCCGAGTCAGGCCACGGGAGCCCCTTCACCTCAGCCGCAGGCTCGGAACCTGTTCGGTCTGATTTCGGCAGCCCACGGGTCGGCTGTCCTTGCGACGGGCGTGTCGCGGCGACCGCGATGGATCTGTCGCCCCAATCCCAGAGCACTCCCGGCGGCACCCGTTCCCGGACGGATCGACGCCACCCACGATGTCCAGCGGGAGGTTGTCGCGTGGCCGGTTGCGTAGCCGGTTGCGTCGGAGGTGCGCACTCCTCCGGGGCCGTGCAAAAGGTGTGCTGACTTTTACCGGGCCGGGGTGACGTCGTTGCGGCCCGGTCAGGTCAGGCGGCGGCGGCGATGTCGGTGATGCCGTGGCGTCAGTAGAAGGACGCGGCTTGGTGAGATGTCAGCCTGCAGGTGGGGGGCGAGGCGACGCCGAGGCGTAGAGGAGCCCAACCCCGCAAACTGGGCCCGCACCGGGGGCTGCTTCTCGTAGCTGCCCGTTCCGCGGTCGGGGACGCCGGGGGAAGGGTGGGCCGGAGGCCCATCCCGAAGGGACACGAAGTGCCCTTCCGGCGGCGTCCCCGACCGCGATCATCAGGCGGCGGGAGCAGGCAAAGCGCCGCGGGGTCGGTCGCCGGGCGTCGATGCAGCGTCACCCCTGCCCGACACGTTCTACGGAAATGTCACCCCTTGTCGGGACGACCCGACACCGCGCCCGTTCGCCGTCGCCGAGCGTTCCCGGGCTGCCCTGGACAGCGCGCTGACCTGCGGGGTCACGGTTCGTCGAACCTTGCTGAGGAGCCTCGAGTCACAGGTGACGGCGGCGGGGAGGTGGTGGGTGCGGTGATGTCGCTGCACAAGCTCTCGGCGGGGTCCGGCTACACGTACCTGACCCGGCAGGTGGCCGCCGGCGATGTCACCGCCCGCGGCCGCGGCTCACTCGGCGGCTACTACGCCGAGCGCGGCGAGTCCCCCGGCGTCTGGCTCGGCTCAGGCCTGGGATCGCTGGAGGGCGGCCCGCGGCCGGGGGACCCGGTGTCGGAGGCGCAGATGGTGGCGCTGTTCGGCCACGGCCACCATCCCAACGCCCCCGTGTACGGCCGTCCGGCTGACGGCGGGCCCGGGGTGACAGCGCTGGGGACGCCGTTCGTCACCGAAGTGCCGCGGGTCTCGGTGGCCGGCTACGACCTGACCTTCTCCCCGGTGAAGAGTGTCTCGGCGCTGTGGGCGCTAGCCGACCCGGCCGTCGCGGCGCAGATCGAGGCGGCCCACCATGCGGCGGTCGCCGACACGATCGGCTGGCTGGAGCGCACCGCCGTCTACACCCGGCTCGGGACCGGCGGGCTGCGCCAGGTCGACGTCACCGGGCTGCTGGCCGTGGCGTTCACCCACCGCGACTCCCGGGCCGGCGATCCGGACCTGCACACCCACGTCGCGATCTCAAACAAGGTCGCCACCGCCGACGGGCGATGGCGGGCGCTCGACGGGCGCGCCTTGTACGCGGCGATCGTCGCGGCCTCGGAGCGGTACAACACCCGGCTGGAGGCGCAGCTGGTCGACCGGCTCGGCGTCACCTTCCGCGACCGGGCGACCCGGCCCGGGGCGCGGCCGGTGCGCGAACTGGCCGGCGTGCCCGAGCCGCTGCTCGACGCCTGGTCGGCGCGGCGGGCGCGCATCGTCGACCGGCAGGCCGAGCTGCTCGACCGCTTCCGGAGCACCTACCGGCGGGAGCCCACCCCCGCCGAGGCACAGGCGCTGACCCAGCAGGCCACCCTGGCCACCCGGCCGGGCAAGCACGCCCCGCGCAGCGCCGAGGAACAGCGCCGCACCTGGCAGGCGCAGGCCGAGCAGCTCCTCGGCGCCGGTGCCGCCGCCCGAGTGGTCGACCGGGCCCTGCACTGCAGCCGGCCGTCGCCGGTGGCCTCTCCGGGCTGGGCGGGACATGCCGCCCGCACCGCCATCGCGACCGTGTCGGCCGAGCGGGCGGTCTTCTCCACCCACCACGTCCGCGCCGAGCTCGAACGCATCGCCCGCGCCGACCGCGTCCCGCTGCGCGCCCTGGACCCGGGCATCGAGCAGGCCCTGCGCATCGCGCTGTCCAACGAGCTGTCCGTCCGCCTCAACCGCGACCCCGACCCCGCCGTTCCCGCGAGCGACATCACGATGGGGGCGGTCGAGCCGGCACAGCTGCGGCGACGCGACGGGGCCAGCGTCTACACCGCCGCGCACACCCAGCTCTACACGACGCCCGCGGTGCTCGACGCGGAAAACCGGATCCTCGCCGCCGCCGACCGCGGCGACGGGCGGCGGGTACCGGCCGGCCTGGTCGAGCTGGCGCTGCTCGAGGCCCGCGACGCCGGCCGGCCGCTCAACCCCGGCCAGCAGGCGATGGTCCGCGAGCTGGCCTGCTCCGGCCGGCGGGTGCAGGTCGCCCTCGCCCCGGCCGGCACCGGCAAGACCACCGCCCTCGGCATGCTCGCCCGCGCCTGGACCGACGGCGGAGGAGTGGTTCTCGGCACCGCTCCCTCCGCGGTCGCCGCCGCAGCGCTCGCTGAAGCCACCGGGACCCCCGCGATCACCCTCGCCGCCGCCCTCCACCGCCTCAACCGAGGCCGCGACCCCGGCGGGGTGCCCGTCGGCCCCGGCCTGCTGGTCCTCGTCGACGAGGCCGGGATGGCCGCCACCGCCGACCTCGCCGCCGTCATCGACGAAGTCACCGCCGCGGGCGGCTCGGTGCGGCTGGTCGGCGACACCGGCCAGCTCGCGTCCCCGGCCGCGGGCGGGATCCTGCGCGACCTGGTCCGCACGCACGGCGCGGTCGAGCTGGACACCCCGGTCCGGTTCACCGACCCGGCCGAGGCCGCTGCCACTTTGTCCTTCCGCGCCGGCGACCCGACCGGCCTGGACTTCTACGTCACCCATGGCCGGATCCACACGCCAGGCGGGGCGCACGCCGACGCGGACGACGCCACAGGCGAGGGCCGCCCCGGGCGCGACTCCGTCGGCGAGGCGCTGGATTCGGCGTTGGCCGGGTGGGCCGCCGACCGCGCCGCCGGATGCGACAGCCTGCTGCTGGCCGGCAGCAACCACACCGTCGCCGAGCTGAACGCCCGCGCCCGCAATACGCGCCTCCTCACCAGCCGGAACCCAAGCCCGCCCGAGGTGCGGCTGCGGGACGGCACCGCGGCCTCGCCCGGCGACCTGATCATCGCCCGCCGCAACGAGCCGGCCCTGCGGATCACCGAAACCGAGTCGGTGAAGAACGGCGACCGGTTCACCGTCGTCGCCCTCACCGACGACGGCGGCCTCGAGGTGCGGCACGTCCCCAGCCGCCGCCGCTTGACCCTGCCCGCCGGCTACGTCACCGAGCACCTGCAGCTCGGCTACGCCGCCACTATCCACCTCGCCCAGGGCACCACCGTCGACACCACGCACACCGTGCTCACCGGCGGCGAGTCCCGCGAGCAGCTCTACGTGGCCCTCTCCCGCGGCCGGGCGGCCAACCACGTGCACCTCGCGGGCGGCCCGGTCGGCGACGACGACCCCGCGCACCCGGCCCTCGCCCGCTCCGACAGCGGCCCCACCGATCCACTGGATCTCGTGCGGCAGGTGCTGGAACGCTCCGACCAGCGGCCCTCGGCCAACAGCGCCCTCGCCGACGCTGCCGACCCCGGCCTGCGGCTGCAGACGGCGGTCGAGCGTTACCTCGACGCGCACACCCTGCACACCACCCGCACCCCCGGCGCGGCAAAGCCGGGCGAGACCGGCGGGCCGCTGCCCTGGCTGCCACCCCCACCCGACCCCGACAACGGCGAGCTGGCCGCATACGTGCAGCGGCGCGCCGACCTCGTGCACGCCCTCGCCGGCACCATCACCGACGCCGACCTGCCCGCCACCGAATGGGGCCACCGGCTGCGCGAGGCCGACCCCGACCTGGCCCGCCGGCTGGCCGTCTGGCGCGCCGCCACCGGCATCACCGACGACCCCCACCCCCTCGGCCCGGGCGCCTGCCCCACCCCGGCCGTCCGCGCCGACCTGGACAGCCAGCTGCGGCCACACATCGGCGCGGACCTGCCCCGCCGCCTAGTTACCGGCCACCCCGCCCGCTCGACTGGGCCCGCCCGCCATGGCGATCCCCAGCGCGCGCTGGGCCGGACCCCGGTGCCCGAGCACGACCCCCAGCTCGCCCGCGCCTACCACCGCGACCGCGAACACGGGCGGCGGATCCGCCGATGACCCTCCCCAGGCGCACCCACCGCAGCGTCCGACCGCCGCGATCGACCGAATTTCTGTCCCGGTGGTGTCACCAAGCGGTTCGAAAAGGCGCCTTCTCCTTTGCCGGGCCGGACGACGACCCCGGCATCCGGAGTCGGTGGCGTTCACGCCGGTTTCGGACCAACCCCCCGCCCTGTAAGGAGCCAGCGTGACCTCGCGCCCTTCCCGCCCGCCGGTCGAGTCGACCGACCGGCTACACGACGTCGACAGCGCCGCGGACTACCTCCGCTGCGGCCGGCGCCTCATCTACCGCCTCGTCGCCGAACGCAAGATCACGTTCACCAAGGCCGGCCGCTCCCTGCGCTTCTGGCAATCAGACCTCGACGCCTACCTCGACGCGCGAACCGTCGAGCCGATCAACGAGCCATCCCTCCGACGCTGACCGCTTCCAGCCCCCGATGTCCACAGTCGGGCGACAGGGCGCCGCACCTGTGGACAGCCGCACCCGTCAGCTCCCAAGGTCAGGAGAAGGTCACGGCATGACGTCGCGAGCGGGATTCGGTGCCGTCGACAAGCTGCCGTCGGGGCGCTGGCGCGCTCGCTACACCGGCCCGGACGGGAGACGTCGGACCGCGACGTTCGGCGCCAAGAGCGACGCGCGCGCGTGGCTCGCCACCCAGCAGGCGGACGCGGTCAGGAAGGTCTGGCGGGCGCCGGAGGCCGGGCTGCGGACGGTGGGCGCATACGCGGCCGACTACCTCATCCGCGGCGACCTCCGCGAGTCGACGCGCTCGCTGTACGCGGGGCTCTGGCGGTTGCATCTCGCCGACCACTGGGGTTCGACGCCGGTCGGCGATGTCACCCCCGCGAAGGTGCGCGCGTGGCACACGGCTGCGGCGACGACGACCGGGCCGACGGCACTCGCGCAGAGCTACCGGCTGCTGCGCTCGATCCTCGGGGTAGCGGTGGCCGACGAGGTGATCCCCTCGAACCCCTGCAAGCTCCGCAACGCCGGCACACCGAAGGCCGCGCGGCCATCGCGAGCGCTGACCGCCGCCGAGACCCAGGCGCTCGCCGACCGCCTGGGACGGGACGGACGGACGGCGAGGTACCGGGCGCTCGTCCTGGTCCTGGCGTTCGGCGGCCTGCGGTTCGGCGAGGCGACCGCCCTCCGTCGCCGTGACGTCCTGGACGATGGCGCCCGGCTACGGGTGGAGCGCTCGGTTCGCTTCTTCGATGGCCGATGGCTGGTCGGGGAGCCCAAGACCGACGCGGGTCGCCGCACCGTCTCCCTACCCGCCGCCGTCGCGGCCGCGCTGGCCGACCATCTGGAGAGGTTCGTCCCCGATTCAACCGATGCGCTGGTGTTCGGCACCCGCGCTGGAACGTTCCTGCACTCGGCCAACTTCGGCCAGACGTTCCGACGGGTCGCCGAGGCGGTCGGCCTGCCACCGGTCCGCCCGCACGAGCTCCGGCACACCGGCGCCACCCTGGCCGCCGCCACCGGCGCGAGCACCAAGGAACTCATGCGCCGCCTCGGCCACTCCTCGGCCGCTGCCGCGCTGATCTACCAGCACGCAGCGGATGAGCGGGACAGCCAAATCGCGCGGGCGCTCGACGCCATGATTGGAACCGCGTCCGCGCTCTCCGAGGGCGCACGGGCGTAGTACCGGGAGGCCGCTCACGAGATGATCGCGCTCACTGGTGAGTGCCGCCGCCTGGCCGTCGAGTGCGCCTGTCCGACCTTCGCGCAGTACCGGAGTCAGTCCTCGCCGACCGTATCGAGCAGGCGCGTGACGGCCTGCCTCAGCTGAGGGAGGTCGTGCGTCACGGTCGCGGCGACGATCGCGTGGGTGGTGTCGAAGTAGCGATGCGCCAGGTGATCACGCATCCGGGCGATCTCAGACCACGGCAGGCCGGGCTGGGTCTCCAGGAGATCGGTGGGCAGCGCCTTGACCGCCTCCCCGATCTCGATCAGCCGGACGCGGACCGCGTCGAACACCAGCCCGTCGGACAGGTCGCCCCGCCGGAGATGGGCGTCGATGGCGTCCAGGGCGGCTTGCACGTCCAGCAGGCGCTGCCGCCGGAATCGGGTCACAGGGGCACGAGGCCGGACTCGACGTTCGCGCGAACCTCGGGCTTCAGGCCGTCCGCGGGCACGAGATCGACTCGAGCGTGCAGCAGGTCTTCCAGGTCCTGGCGAAGGCGCCCGAGCGTGAACAGGCCGACCCCGGCGGGTAGGTCCAGCAGCAGGTCGACGTCGCTGTCAGCGCTCTCGGCGCCGCGGGCGACGCTCCCGATCACGCGCACGTTGCCGGCGCCGTAGGAGGCGGCGACGTCCTTGATTCGCGCGCGGTGCCGGCGCACCCGCCTCCCGAGGGGGCCCGAGAGCGGCGACGACGACTCATCGGGCGGGGACGCCACCAGCGACCCCTGGAGGGAGTGGCCGGTCGCCGCGAGGAGGCCGAGCAGGACCGGAAGGGAGGGCTCGCGACGTCCGCTCTCGTAGGCGCTGACCACGCTCTGGGTCGTGCCGGCATGCGTCGCCAACTGCACCTGCGTCATGCCCGCACGTCGGCGAGCCTCTCGCAGCAGTTCGCCCGCTGATTCGATGAGCGGCACGCGCTGCACTATAGCGGATCGTAGTTAAGATCTACGGGCCTCCGCGGCCGCTCGCCGCACCCGGCGACAGACGCGTTAGGTCACGTGTAGGTCATGAGGCTCGATTTTCGCGTCCTCACACGCCACTGAGCTGCACAAACACCCAAGCTGACGTCAGCTTCCCAAGCTGACAGTGAGGGTTCGATTCCCTTCACCCGCTCCACTGCGATGTCCCGAGACACCGTTCACAGGTGTCTCGGGACATCATTCACGTTCGGGTCTTCGATCGGTGCTCCCGGCTGGGGTCGAGGGCCGGATCCCGGCGTAGCTGTCCGCTGGTGCTGAGCAGCGGAGGTGCCCGCAAGGCGTCGGTCGAGTCCGACGTGGTGCAGGCTGCTGTTGTGGCGAACGGAGAGGCTGCCGTTCGAATCGATCGTGTCGTGGCGGACGCGGACGTGGCCGTCGGTCAACGGGACTCCGGAGGCGCAGGCCGTGGGGTCGGGCGGTGTAGGCCTCGGCCGGTGTGCGGCGGCCCCGGGCACGGTGTCGCCGAACGTCATTGCGGCCGAACGTCGTCGTAGTAGCCGCGGAACACATCCAGCTCGGCCTGGAGTCCGGCGGGGCTGTCCGCGCGGGGCCGGGTGGCCACCCATCGTGTCCGGGTCTGGTGGGGGGAAGTCCGTGCGGTGCCCCCACCTCGCCGCTACCCGGCTGTGACGAGATGGCAGCCGCTCGGGCCGAACGGCTCGACCGCGAAACCCACGTGCACCAGGACCTCGGCAATGGCGGCGTTCATCGTCTGCTGTACGGCCGCATCGATGCCTGCGCCGCGCACCTGCTGCAGGGTCACCCGGTCGTGCTGTCGCCAGGTCACCACGATGCCGTCCGAGCCGGCGGCGGGGGTCAGACAGACCCCACCCGCGGAACCCCCGCCGGGGCTCCGCGAGTCGCAGTCGTGCAGCGGAAGTCCCGCATCGACCAGGGCGGCCGCCGCCTCCACCACCAGCGTGGCCAGCGGGTTCGTGTCCGACAGCAGCGGATCCCAGTCCTCTGCGAGCCGGTCCAACTGTTGTCCGAGTTCGGCCAGCCAGGCGCGCTCGTGCGGCGCCGGACGCCGGACCAGCTCCTGACCGGGCCGACGGGCGCCGTACACCGCCGACGCCGGGAGCCCACTCGCCAGGGCGGCCCAGTCCGCCTCCATCCGCTCGGGGAACGGGCCGGCCACCACCTGCCCACCGGCGCCGTCGCCCGGCGGGTCGCCGGCCTCGACGACCAGCCACCACCCGACCGCAGTCCCGCGCCCCGCGGCCAGCTTCCCCGCGGGGTGACCGGCCATGCCGACGGTCACCGAGTCACGAAGTTCCGGCTCCCCCGGCCAGGGGGCGCTCCCGTCGGTCTCTCCCGAGAAGCTCCCCCTCGCCCGGGGTCGCCCGGCCGCCCCGGCGCCGGCGGTCACCTCCTGCCTGTCCCGCACGTGGTTGCCCCCGAACTCGTAGCGGGCAGTCGAGCTCATACCCAGAGCGACGACCAGCCCGGTGAGCGTGACGAAGCCCAGCACCGCCACAGTCGGCCAGATCAGGAGCACGGCCGCTCCTCCCGCGGAAGCTGCCGGCCCTCGGTCGAGGGGCGATGCAGCAGGGCAGGGGTCGCGCTCACAAGGGGTCTCCTCACCG
>JAODNN010000095.1 GCA_025465355.1 Blastococcus sp.
TGGAGGTGGCCGCCGCCGGAGGTCACCACCTGTTCCTGGCCGGGCCGCCCGGAGCCGGTAAGACCATGCTCGCCGAGCGTCTCCCCGGTCTGCTGCCCCCGCTGGACGAGCAGGCAGCCCTGGAGGTGACCGCGATCCACTCCATCGCCGGTACGTTGCCGCCCGAGGCGCCGCTGGTCAGGCGACCGACCTTCGAGGCGCCGCACCACTCGGCGACGGTGGCCGCCCTGATCGGCGGCGGCTCCGGGCAGATCCGGCCCGGCGCGCTCTGCCGGGCCCACCGCGGCGTTCTCTTTCTGGACGAGTCGAGTGATAGAAAGTGCCCCCATGACGACTCGGACGGATGGCATGCCGGAACGCCCGGCGGGTGACCCGGACACGGGCGATCAACGGCCGAATTTCCGGAGACCGGGGCGTCTGACGCGTGCGGTGTCATATCCGGCGTTTCGTGCCTATGAGGGCGTGTCCTGCGCGGCGGGAACGCAACCGATCTGGCTCTATCTGCGCTTGTCGAAGTACCACAAGGACGGCCAGGATGCGATCGAACGTCAGCGCATCGACTTGACTCGGAAGCTGGCCGGCGAGAGCAGCTGGACCATCGTTGGTGAGTACGTCGACAACGACTCCGCCTCAGCGTCGGCGGTCCGCTCCCGGAAGGGCTGGCATGCGCTGAACTCGGATATCGACGCTGGCGTGGTGACGGCGGTGGCCTTCTGGAAGCTGGACCGCACCAACCGGGTTGCGGCCCGGTGCATCGAATGGATCGCTGAGTGCCAGCGGCGCGGCGTTGCGCTGGTATCGCATCAAGACGCCTCAGACGAGCTAAACACTGCGACTGCCGGCGCGAAGTTGGTCACCGGGATTAAAGCGCTGCTGGCCGAAGTGGAGACCGACACGATGAGCGAACGCCAGCGCGCGGCCAAGGCTCATGCCGCCGAGGCGGGCTTCAATCACGGCGGGACGAGGCCATTCGGGTGGATGTCCGGCCCGCGCGAGACCGACGCGTTGGGCCGGTCGGGAGTGCGGTTGGTGCCGCACCCGGTGGAGTTCGCGGCGTTGCGGGCGGCGGTGCCGATGGTGCTATCCGGGGCCAGCCTCATGACCGTGTCGCGCCACTGGGTGGAGGAGTTTGGAATCACGACTGCGGCTGGCTCGCCGATGTACGAAGGCAACGTGCGACGGGCCCTGGTCTCGCCACGGATGGTGGGTTACCGGATGCGGAAGGTACCGGAGCACCAGCGTGGCGTGAGAATCGACCTGCTCGACTACATCGCCCGTGACGCGAGCGGGCAGCCGGTCATCGGGCAAGAGCCAGTGTGCGACCGCGTGACCTGGATGCGCATGCAGCGAGTCCTAAGTGAGGCGTCTAGATCAGATACCAGGCAACCGTGGGGCTCGCGCGAATGGCTGTTGACAGGGTTGCTGTTCTGTCAGTGCGGCAATCGGCTATACGGTAATCAGAAGAACTACAAGCACGCCGACGGAGAGTCCGTGCGGAGCTACGTCTACCGATGTCAAGTCAACCGCCGCGAAGGTCGCGCTACCTGTGGCAAAGCCGTCACGATGCAAGCGGACAAGGCCGAGGCGTTTGTGGAAGGCTGGTTGTTCGCCTATCTCTCCAACGAGCGGCTGGCCAAGGCTCGGGCCGAGTACGAAGCCGCACGCGGGGCTGACCATCCGAACAACAGCATCGTTACCCAGCTGGATGAGGCCCGCGCTGAACGCGATGCTCTGTTGGTGCAGCAAGGCAGCGACAAATTTAGGGGCGCGATGGTCAGTGTGTTGGTCGGCTTACTGGCGGATGTCCAGGCCCGAATCGACAAGTTGCAAGGCCGGCTCGACGCGGTATCCGTCGACGACCTTCCGGTCGCCTCCAACGCTGATCTCGCCGCCCGTTGGCCAGAGATGCCCCTCGGCCCAAAGCGCCACCTTCTGGCACGGGTGGTCACTCGCATCGACGCGCAGCCTGGTCGCGGACCAGTAGCCGACCGGCTGGTGGTCATCCCGCGTCTTTGACTTTGTCACGTGGCCGACGCAGCAAGGTGCGAGCGGGTGTGGTGGTCTCGAGGAGCTGCACCACGTCACGAGCGATCTCGTCTGGCAAGGGTCCACAGGATGCGGCGGCTGCCTGGCCGGCGGCCCAGCCGGCCAGAAAGCTCGCACGGTCCTCACTGCGGCCGACTCTGCCTATGCGACCACTCGGACCTGTGCTTCCGCTGCTCGGACAGCCTGTGCCCCCGTTGCTCGCTCCTCCCGACGGGGAGGCTATGCCGCACGCCTTGGCTTGGCGACGTGCGTCGTCATCGCGCTGACCCATGGGAGAGAAGGCGCCAATCCAGCGTCAATAGTGACAGCTCCCCTGTCACGGTTATGTACCCGTAGCAGGTCCGCGCATCTACGACGTCCCGGGCGAAAGAAGCGCCTGAGGGCCGGCTCGTACGTCGGTGAAGGTCGCTGTCCCCCTGATCCGGCCCATTGCCCTGCCACCGTGCCGCAAAGACGTGATCAAGGTCGCTAGAGCGCAGCCGCGACAAGGAAGGCCGAGGCGAGGGCGGGGCCGAACGGAAGGCGACTGTGGCGATTGCCCCCTCGCGTCAGGCTGGCAATGGCCTGCACAAGAATGATTACGCAGAATGCGGCTGCAGCCAGAAGGAGGTCTCGAAAAGTGGCGTGGCCCAGCCCGAGGCCGCCGAGCGTGGCTAGGCGGACGTCGCCAAAGCCTGCTCCCGCGAACCGCCAGCACAGGAGCAACGTCAGCCCTGACACCAACGCAGCGACGCCGCTGATCATTAGCCCGGTCCAGTCACCCTGGACGGCTAGCCCGACGGGCAACAGCACGCAGGTGAAGCTGCCGGCCTGCCGGACAAGTGGAGTCGGGACGCGCTGGGTGACCGCGTCGCAGCAGGCCGCGGCGACGAGTGCGCATCCCCAGACCAGCAGGGCCGGTAGTAGCCACCAGGTTCCCGCGCGGTGCGACGTCGCGGTTGCGGCCGTCCCGGCCGCGCCGCCGCCGAGAGCAGCTGCCAGACGGAGACTTCTGGTCGCGGCGTCCTGACGCGCCAACTGCGCCAGCCCCCGCGTAGCGAGCACCGGGGTGGTCACGGTTCCGATCAGCGCTGCGACAAGGCTGGCGCCCATCCAGCTCCCGACCATGTGCCGCCAGCTGCCTCCTCACCGGACCACGAGCGGCTGTCACCCCGCCGCTCACTCGCCCGACATGCCGATGTGCAGGCGGGTTCGGAGTCTGCGACGCCGAACCCTGACAGAGCGCTGCGATACACCCGTTCGTGCACAGAACGCGAAAGTCGAGCGACCCAGGGTCACTCGATGGGGTGACAAGGTGTCGGGCGTCACTCAGCGTCCCTACGGAACAGGGAGTCTCGATTCACCCACAGCGACGTAAGCGGAGGTGCTCAGGCGTGGCGGTAACACGGGCAACGGCGGCAGCGGCCGCGGCGGTGCTCGGGTTGATGGTCGCGGGCTGCTCGTCTTCCGGCGATGCCTCCTCGAAGGCGCCGACAGCTACGCTCTCAGGTCCGCTGTCGTCGGGCGCTGCACCCACCCCGGCGGACGCGTCCCAGAACCCACAGTCTCAGGCGGTCGCCTTGGTCCCCACCTACCTCGGGACGATCGACGACCTCTACCTCGACCCGTCGCGGACCCTCGATGACATCTATCAGATCGCCGTGGCGCCCGACGCCGTGGCGGAGGCGACCGCGATCGGGAAGTTCCGCGCACAGGGCTACCGGCAGACCGGTCGGATGCGGCTCGTGTCGGCGTCTGCCGGCAGCCTCGATCTCACGAATAGTTCTGCCGCCTCGCCGTCACCGGTTCTTCCGTCCGTCGTCGTCACCGCCTGTGTGGACGTCAGCCAGGTAGACGCGGTTGATGCCACCGGGCAGTCGATCGTTCCTTCCGGCCGACCGCGGTACCTCGTCGAGCAGCTGACGGTGGTGAACCCGCACTATCCCGACCCGTCCTCGTGGCGGGTGAGCACGGCTTCGAACAGGCAGGAGCGGTCGTGCGGCGGGTAGTCCTTGCTCTGGCGGCTGCTCTGCTGTGCGTGTGCGCCTCCGCGGCGATGGCTTCGGCTGATCCCGCGTCGTGCCAGCTGTACGACTCGCACGGCCTCTGCGTCGTCGGGGCGCAGACTCCCGGAAATGGTGGCGGGACAGCGACCCAGCCAGCCGCGACTGGCCGTGACGGTGAAACCCCGAGCCCGTCGGCCACCTGCACGCTGACGCCTTCCGGCACGGTCATTCCCTGCCAGCAGGGCCAGGCGTGGTGGGTGCAGGACATGCAGTGCTACGCGGAAGCGATCGCCCAGCAACCTCCGAAGGACTCGCCCGAATGGGGCGGTCACAGAGACGGCGCCATCTACCTGTGCACGTTCTACACCGGTGGCCGGTCGTTCCCCGGCACGAACGGCTTGGCCTTCTGGGCGGCGACTGCGCCGGCGGGCCCGGCCGCGGTCGACCCAGCGGAGCTCGCTCAGCAGGCGCTGCGGACCTTGACGGTTCCCGCGCCGACGACCGGCCGGTACCCGGGAGGGACCATGCAGGACGGCCAGCCGTTCACCGTGGTGAACGCCTACACGTGGTTCTGGACCGATCCGGCATCGTTCCGGCAGTTGACCGCTCGCGCGGACGCCGGCGGCGTGTGGGCGCAGGTGACAGTGACGCCGACCGCATTGTCGTTCACCCCGGGCGACGGCGCGGCCGCGGTGTCGTGCCCGGGTCCCGGAGTGGGCTGGCAGCCCAGTGACGGCGTGTGGGCGCCGTCCCCGGCGGGCTGTGACTACCGCTATCCGCACTCGTCGATCCACCAGCCGGACCGGCGGGTGACGGCTACCTACAGCATCCGCTGGTCGGTCACCTGGACGTCGTCGACGGGGGCAGGCGGCACTCTGCCGGATCTGACGACGACGGCGGACGCGACGTTCGCGGTGGCGGAGGCGGAAGCGGTGGTGACCAGGTGACTGCCCGGGTTGAGGAAGAGGCGACGCCGGCCGGACACTCGGCGGCTCCCTCGCCGCGGATCGCACCTCCGCCACCAGCGGCTCCACTGCGCAGTGCCGCGGCAAGGCGGCGCACCAGCCGCAGGTCACTGGTCCTGAGCGTGCTCGTTGTTCTACTCGGTGGCGTGATCGCCTTCTCCGCCGGCCAGATGCTGACCGCCCACACCGCGGTACTCGCCGTCGCCCGGGACGTGCAGGTGGGCTCGACGATCACAGCCGATGACCTGACGGTCGCGAACGTTCCTTCGGACCCGAATCTGTCGCCTATCCCGGCAGCCCAGCAGTCCCAGGTCGTCGGGATGGTCGCGCAGGCGCCGCTGACCCGCGGCGAGCTGTTGACCCGTGCCCAGGTCGGCATGGGTAGTGACCTCAAGGCGGGGGAGCTTCTGATCGCCGTGCCATTGAAGGAAGGGCAGTTCCCGGCCCGCGGCCTGACTCCCGGGCAACAGGTGCTGATCGTCCCGACACCCGCAAGCACGGGCTCGACCAGCGGGGCCGCCACGGCCGGGACGCCCGGTCAGCCGGTCGAGGGGACCGTCGCCGAGGTAGGCCTGGCGAACCCGACCACCCAGGTGACGGTCGTCGACGTCCGCGTCCGCCAAGCCGACGGACCGACAGTCGCCCAGCTGGCCTCCACCGGCCGCCTGGCGCTGATCCTGCTGCCGGCGGGGCGGTGACTGGATGCTCACCGTCGTGGCCTCGGGCAAGGCGTCTCCCGGCGTGACCACGTCCACGTGGGCGCTGGCCCTGTCCTGGCCCCGACCGCTGATGGTCGCCGACTGCGATCCGGCCGGCGGGGACATGGCGCCGGGGCTGCTCGCCGGCCGGGTCAGCCTCGACCGCGGCCTGCTGTCCTGGTCGACGGCCGCTCGCCGTGGCTTGCCCGCGACGGCGACCGCCACGCTGCTCGCCGAGCACGCCGTGGAGGTGCCGGAGCGACCGCAGGTCTCGCTGATTCCCGGCTTCGCGACGGCCACGCAGGGCACGTCGTTCACCCCGGAGACGTGGGAACGGCTCGCGCTGGCGCTGGAGCGCTCAGCGGTGGCTACCGGCCGGGACGTCCTGGTGGACGCCGGACGGCTGGTCACCGACCGCGGGTGCTGGCCGGAGCTGCGAGCCTCCGATCAGGTGCTCCTCGCGGTGCGGCCCAGCGTGCGGTCGGTCCACGCGGCGCACGACGCGGTGCAACGGCTGCGTCACGAGCTCGGCGATCTCGAGAAGGTGGCCGCACTGGTGGTCGGGGACGGGCCGTATGCGGCGGGGGAGGTCGCCCGGGCGCTGCAGCTCCCCCTAGGCGGCGTGCTGCCCTACGACCGCACCGCCGCGGAGATCCTCTCCGACGGTGCCCTGTCGAGCCCGAAGGCACTGCGGCGCGCGGCCTTGATGCGGGCGGCGTCGTCCCTGGCCGGAAAGCTCGGTGACTCCAGCGGAGCGTCCTCAGTTGTCGAGGCGGTGGCCGGGTGAGCCTCACGGACCCACGGCCACCGTGGTCGCCGATCCTGGCGCCGCCACAGGACCACTCCGGGCAGGTGCAACAAGCGAAGGCCGCTCCGTCCGACGCCGCGGAACTCAGCGAGGCCGAGTACTGCGTCGTGGCGGAGCTGCGCGACCGGGTGTCGACGCGCCTGACGGCGGAGGACAAGAACTACGCGACCGGTCCGCGACGAGAACTGACCAAGAAGCTCATCCGCGACGAGTACGACTCCTGGCTGCTGCACGAGGCCAACCGCGGCCGTACGGCTCCGGCGGTGACCACCGAGGACCGGA
>JAODNN010000103.1 GCA_025465355.1 Blastococcus sp.
TCCGTAGCGTTACTCATGGGTCTCTTGCCCTTCTTGGGAGGGTTGGGGATCAAGGCCTCGTCCGGTGCGCGAACACCGGGCGGGGCCGCCTTGCTTTACGCGAGGAACCTCCTCTCGATCTCGTCGATGTCGACGCCGACCTCCGGCGACACCGTCTCGCCGGTCCGTGCGTCGGTCAGCCAGTAGAGGCCGTAGTCCAGGGCCTTGGGGTCGCGGCGGCGAGAGCGGGTCAACTTCATGCCCCGTCGTTCGGCGACCCGGCGAAGCCGGTTGTCTCTGACCTTCTCCTCCGGCGTCACGCTGGAGACCCTGCCCGAAGCCAAGCCGGAAGCCAAGCCCTAAGCGGCGTGTCGCTCGAAAGTCGTCTTGGCGTGTCGCACCAAGGGGCGCTCGGATGGCACATCCATGGCACAGGACGGTGAAAGTCTCCGGCAGGAGTTGGCAAGTGTCGGAAGGTGTTTCCCCTGGTCAGACGGTGTGTCGCCGGATCTCCGCAGGTCACGGGAACCTGTATCGCAGTTGAGATGGAACTGCTGGGGACGGTCAGGATCGGGCCAGTCGGGGGCCTGCAGGTCCGGCGCCTCCTGGAAGGCGATCCGGTAACCGGCTCCGGTGGCCACGACCCACCGGTCACCCGGTGCGCCCTTCACCTCCATGTCGAGCAGACGGGCGTAGAAGGTCGCGAGGGAGTGCGGGTCCGGTGCGTCGAGGACGACGGAGTGCAGCTGGCCGATCATGGACCCCATCCTGGCGGGCGGACCCGACCGGCGACACCCCAAGGGAATGTCGCAGGATCGGTGCGTGCCCGTCCTCCCCGCCACCGCCCGATGACCGCTCCGCAGCTCGGTTCGCTGACCTGGATCCCGGCAGCCGATCGGCCGGACCTGCTGGGTGAGCCGGTCGCCGCCGCCTTGTCCTCGCTGGAGGGACCCGCGTGGGTGGCCGCCATCGACGGGGACCTGGCCGACACCGCCGCATTCACCGACGCCTACGGAGTGCCGCCCGAGGCATCGGCGAACTGCGTCGTCGTCGCGACGCGGCGAGCAGGAGAGACCGCGCTGGTCGCGTGCCTGGTGCTGGCCACCACCCGGGCCGACGTCAACGGGCTGGTGCGCCGCCACCTGGGCGCCCGCAAGGCATCCTTCGCACCGCAGGACGTCGCCGTCGCCGAGACCGGGATGGCCTACGGCGGGATCACGCCGGTCGGGCTCCCGCCGTCGTGGCCGGTGCTGGTGGACGCCGCCGTCGCGGCCGCCGACCTGGTCGTCATCGGATCGGGCACCCGCGGCAGCAAGCTGGCGGTTGCTGGATCGGTGCTGGCCGCCCTGCCCGCGGCCGTTGTGCTCCACGGGCTGGGCCGGCCGGTGCCGGTCTCGCCGCCGGCGCCCGAGCCGGTGCCCCAGCGGGCACCTGACGACACCGACGTCGGGTGGGGCGAGCGGCCGCCGGAGCCGGACGACGACGATCGGCGCTTCCTGGAGGACAGGCCGCCGCACTGGGGGAGCGACTGACCGCCTCCGCGGTCAGCTCGTGCCGTGCCGCCCGGCGCCCTGATCCGGGGGTGCCAGGCCCTGCTGGGCGCGCAGCAGGTCACGGATCTCGACCAGAAGCTCGACCTCCGTGGGCCCGGCCGGCCCGGGTTCGGCACCCTTGGCACGTCGTTCCAGCAGCTTGTGGGTCGGCAGCACGACGAGGAAATACACGGTCGCCGCGGTCAGCACGAACGTGATCACCTGGCTGACGAACGCACCCCAGAGGAAGCGCTGGTTGTTCACCACGAGCTCGCCGCCCAGCTGACCCCCGCCACCGACCAGCGCGATGAGGGGCTTGAGGAAGGAGCTCGCGAACGAGTTGACGACGCTGGTGAACGCGGTGCCGATGACGACCGCGACCGCGAGATCCACCACGTTGCCGCGCAGCAGGAACTTCTTGAAGCCGGAGAGGCCCGTGAAACCCGGGAACTCGCGGAGGTCGCGGATCTCTCGGAGGTCGCGGAATCCATTGAAGCCATAAGACACCCCGACATCCAGCCATACCGGGGCGTGCGGCTGCCAGCCGCCCCGCCGCCCGGGCGCCCCCCGCCGGTCACGGCCGGGGGAGGTTGACGGTCAGGGTCGAGGTGGTGGCTGCGGCGGCCAGCCGCGCGGCAGTCCCCCTGTCCACCGCGATCAGCAGCAGGCCGCCGCCGGCTTCCGCCCCGGCATCGTGGGGCCGGTCCACGGCCAGGACGAGCGCTCCGGCGGCCTCGACCTCCGCCCGGCCGGCGTCCGGCGCGGTGGCGAGCACGTCCACCCGGTCACCGGCGTGCACCAGGGCCGCGACCGCGAGGTCGGCCAGCCGGACCGGTGCCGCTACCTGACCGGCAGGCAGCAGGTCAGTGAGCCCCGGACCCACCAGTCGGACGTCGGTCACGGGTTCCCCGGCCCGCACGCTCCCGGCCAGGACCCTGCCGAGCAGCGGTTGCGCACTCGCCGAACTGCCGTCGGGGACGGCGTCCCCCGGGAGCCGGGCCACGGTAAGGCGCTCCTCGGTGAGCTCCGTGCCAGGAGCCAGATCCGTAGCGGCTACCGCGACGGGGACGAGGGCCGGTCCGCGGGCAGCAGCCGGAACGGGAGCCGGGCGCAGCGCGAGGGCGAGGGCTGTGGCCGCGAGCAGGGCCGCGGCGACCCGGCGCAGCGCGTGCACCGGAGATCGGAGGCGGGGGAGGCGCGGCATCTCCCGAGAATGGCCCCGTCAGCCGGGCGGGAACGCGTACGGCGTCAGGTTGTGGACAGCCCGTCCCGTTGTGGACGGCCGCGCTGCCTCAGCCGGCAGCGGTCGAACCGGCGCTGCCCGAGGACGAGCTCGTCGAGGCAGGCGAGGCCGACGAGGACGACGAGGTGGAGGACGACGACGAGGAGTCCTTCGCCTTGGAACCGCCGTCGCCCGAGGCGCTGTGGGCGGCGCTCGCCGCCTGGCGGCTGTCCGTCCGGTAGAAGCCCGATCCCTTGAAGACGACGCCGACGGACCCGTAGACCTTCCGCACCGGGGCACCGCACACCGGGCACTCGCTCACGGGTGCGTCGGTGAACGACTGCACGCGCTCGAACTCGTGCTTGCCCTCGGGGTTGGTGCAGGCGTACTGGTACGTGGGCACGGGTGCTGGGCTCCCTGGTCGCGCGGAGGTCGGTTTCGGCCGGGCTGGCACTCGACCCCGGCGACTGCCAATTGTGCGCCATCGGCCCACGGTGCGTCCACGCCGGTCGGCGAGGGCCACCGTTGCGGGCGTGGTGAGCGCGAGCGCAATCTCCGTGTGCGTCCAAGTGCGCCGGCGAGCGGGAGATTGCGGGGCGGTGAGCATGGGATTGCGCCCGCGAGCGCGAGATTTGCGGCCGTGTGCGTCAGATTGCGTGCCGGGTCGCCACCTCACGGGCTTCCGTGTCGCTGGCTCAGGGCCGGCCCCCCTTACGGTTGGGGTGAGATGGCTCGCCAGTCCGGCAGGGCCTGGCCGGCCCGATCGGGATGTCTGGCCGTGGCGGGGTCCCGGGGTGAAGGATGACTGTTTCGGCCGACGCCGCGTAGCAGCGGTCCACGCGCACCGGGCGTGTCGGGGTGGCGGGTCCGCTGCGGGCGGCCGTCGGCGATGGCGCGGGGAGTGCCGATGTCGTCAGAGCCGGGTGCAAACGGTCGGCCGCCGAACACCGCCGAGATCCTCCGCGAGGTGACCGGCATCGCCGCGGAGCCCGGCGCGTTGGCCGAGCGGGCCGAGGCCTTGCTGGCCCAGGTGGAGCGGGTCGTCCCGTTCGAGGCCAGCTTCATTGCCGTGCTACGCCCAGGTGAGGGCGCGCACGTAGCGATGGGCAGGCACGGCTATGGAGACCGCGTCGAGGGCTACATGGACGGCACGAGCATGCTCGAAGACATCGAACTCCTCGGCCTGACCCGCTCCCGGCGCCTGATGCAGAACAGCGACAGCCCCGTGCCAATGGCCGAGATCCCGGGCTGGGCCGAGTACCTCGAGCCGGCGGGCTTCCGGGACTCCTTCGCCGTCGGGTTGTTCACGCCCGACGGCCGCTACCTGGGCGTCCTGGGCATGCACACCGCGAGCGAGCCTCCTGTGAACGAGGCGAACCTCGGCTTGATCGAGCTGATCGCGCCCCAGGTCGCGGTCGCGGTGGACCCGCTGTGCTCCCTGGCGACGATCGCCGGGCTGGTTCAGCGGGCCGCCGCGGGGATCGTGCTCGCCCCATCCGGTGCGGTGCTGTCCCTGCCCGGCCTACCCCAGCACCGGCTGCTCACGCCCGGGTCCGGCGTCCTCGCGGCGGCCGCGGCGCAGCTGGCCGGCGACGGTCCGTACGCCTCGTTCGTCGCCCCACTGCCGGACGCCGAGGGCGCGGAGGGCGGGGAGACCCACGTCCGGGTCACGGTGCTGGCCGCCCCGTCGGACCTGCGGGCCTTCGCCGCCGCGGTGGTCCTGCTCTCCCCGGCGCCGGACCTGCACGGGCTCAGCCGCCGCGAGCTGCAGGTGCTCGGGTGGCTGGTCACCGGCGCGTCCAACGAGCGGATCGCGCTGGGCCTGAGCATCACCGCCCGCACCGTCGAGGTGCACGTCGGCCACCTGCTGGCGAAGCTCGCCGCCTCCTCCCGCACCGCCGCCGCCGCGCGGGCCCTGCGGCTGGGGTTGTTCGTGCCATCCTCGCTGCTCGGCGTCCCCAGCTGACATGCCAGATGGGACCGGGGTACAGACCGCGTAGGACGACGCGGAGGGACAGCCCCCACCATGAGGACGTGGAACCCGCAGCTGGCGCGGCTGCGGCAACAACTGGCCCGGATCGCCGTCACCCCGGACCCCCTCCCGGAGCGGGCAGCGGCAATGCTGTCGGTGCTGGGAGAGGTCCTGCCCTCCGACGCCGCCTGGCTCGCCGTCCGCGACCCCGAGCACGGCCTGCACACGCCGCTGGCCACCGCCGGCGCGGCCGAGCCGCTGCGCCGCAACTTCCAGACCTCGGAGGCCGACGACGAGGTCGAGCAGCTCGGACTCAACCGCCACCGGCCCCCGATGCTGGCCAGCGAGTATCCGGTTCCTCTCACCGAGTCCCGGTCCTGGGCGGAGTACCTGCTGCCGGCCGGGTTCCGCGGCGGCCTGGCCGCCGGCCTGTTCACCCCCGGCGGGCGGCACATCGGCTTCCTCAGTTTCCTCAGCGAGGACCCGGCCCGGCCCGGCCCGGCCGACCGGGACATGATCGCCGAGGTCACGCAGGTCATCGCACACGGCCTGGACCGCACCCGGGAGATCGCCGAGATCGCCCGGATCATCGAGGCCGCCCGCGCCGGCGTCGTGCTCACCCGCGGCGGGGACACCCTGCCGCTGCCCGGGCTGCCCGGCCACCGCCTGCTGGCCCCCGGCTCGCCGATCCTCGCCGCGGCCGCGCAGGAGCTGACCGACAGCGACACCTACACCACCTTCCTCGCCCCCACGACCCAGCCCGACGACGACGGGCGGCTGGTCCGGGTCACCGCGCTGGACTGCGCCCGCCCGACCCTGGACCACCTGTCCGCCGCGGTGCTCCTCTCCCCGCCGGGGGACCTGCGCGGCCTTACTCCGCTGGACCTCCGGCTGCTCGGGCTACTGGTCGAGGGAGCGACTCACATCCCGGCCATCGCGGCGGCCCTCGACGTCGACGAGCGCACCGCGGCCGACGCCCTCCACGCCATCCCGAGCGCGCTGGCGACCCCAAACCTGACCGCCGCCACCGTGTCCGCGGTCCGCACCGGGCTCCGCATCCCCCCGCAGCTGGCCGCGCCCACCTGATCGACGACCGCATGCCGGATTCCTGCGTCCGCGAGCGAGCCGATCCCCAGGGCAGGTCCCAGTCGCTCGGAGCGGGGCCGCTCAAGGCGAACGTCACCTGACGCGGTGCCGGCCCGTGGGTGTTGCATCGGCGGGACGCCGCCATCTCACCCCGACCGTAAGAGGGGCAGGCCGTGCTCGTCGGCGATGGTGAACACCGCGCCGTGCAGGAACCCGATGCCCTGTGCCCCGTCGACGCTGGCCAGGTCGAGCCGGTGCAGACGCAGACTGATCGTGCCTTCGGTGCTGGTCGTCGGCAGCCTCCAGGTGCTGTCGACGAGGAGCATCGAGCCCGGCTCGAAGCAGGTGTAGTAGTCGGTCCAGGGCTCGGCCTGCGCCTCTTCCACGCCGACGATGGCGGCGACCTCCTCGGTGGAGGTGGCGGTGGCACGGCTTGGCGGCCCCCGGATCAGGCACCCAGATCAACACCAACTGCCGAAGTCACCTGGTACTGACCGCACCCGCACCGCGCCGGGGCACACTGCGCGGGTGCCCTCGAGCCGATACGAGACGAAGGTCCGGAACACCTTCCCGCATCTCGACCAGTGGGGTCAGCGCTTCCGCACCCCGTTCGTGCCCGAACCGGGCAGCGAACTAGCCGAGGACGACACCGACTGGCAGTGGACGCCGGTCAGTCAGGTCGCGTTCTTGGGCATGGGCGCAGCGCGGGATCACCTCCAGGCGGTCCGCGTCCACGTCGAGGCCGACGAGTTCTTCCCGTTTGCCCAGCAGACCCTGCTCCGCGCGGCCATCCTCGCTGCGGCCCAGGCGGTATGGGTCCTCGCGCCCGACGACCGCAAAGAGCGGCTCCAAAGAGCCCGCACGTTCGCCCTCGAGAACCTCAAACAGCACCTGGCGTTCCTGCGCGATGTGCAAGCCCTGTCGCCCACCCCGCACGCGGCCACCGACGCGGTCGAGCGTCACGCCGCCCAGCGGCGGGCTGAACTGGCTGACCTCCGGGCAGCTGCCGGGCAGGGGTCGTTGCCCCTGAACGCCACGGACGTCATCCAGCAGGCGGTCCTCGCCACGTGGGGCAGCCGCGAGATGGCGACGGAGGCGCGGGTGGAGTGGCGACGGGGATCCGGCGCGGCACACGGCCTGCCGTGGTCACTGCTCGGTCGTCAGGAAACCCGCCAAGCGGGGGCCGCGGACGCCCACGGGATAGCCACGTTCCACGCCGGCGGCAGCATCGACGCCCTCGCGAACTCCTACCTGTGCGCCCATGGCCTGCTTGCGAACGCGTTCAAGCTCCTCGACCGGCGAGGCACTCGGCCCTGACTGCTGGCCGTCGGCCCGCGTCCCGGCCGCAATCTCACGCTCATCGCCGCAATCTCACGCACGCCGCGGCGCAATCCCACGCTCGCCGCCGCACTTGGATGCACACCGAGATTGCGCTGGCGCTCGTCACGCCCGCAAAGGTGACGCTCGCCGACAACGCCGGTCGGCGAGGGCCACCGTTGCGGGGCGCGAGGAGCTCTCAGCGCCGGCCGAGGGGCGGATTGGGCAGGACCGGCCTCCCGAAGGTCGACGCGACCACCCCGGCCAGTGCCGTGTACCAGGCGACCGCGGCCGTGATGATCCCCAGCCAGCCACCGATCTTGGTCACGGTCGCCGAGGCGTTCAGCGCGCCGGCGCCGAGGAAGTAGAACGTGGCCGCAAGTAGGACGAAGAGAGCGACCAGCGCCGCGGTCGTCCGCAGCGACGCCACCAACATGATCGTCGTGAAGATGCCCCACGAGATGAGGAACCAGCCGATGGCGGTGGGAGCGCTGGTGCCCAGGCTCTTCACGTAGAACGTGACCAGGGCCCAGTAGGACAGCCAGAACGCGCCGTACGAGCCGAACGCGGTCGCGCCGAAGGTGTTGCCCTTGCGGAACTCCCACATGCCGGCCGCGAACTGCCCCACCCCGCCGTAGGCCAGCGCGAGGCCGAACACGACCGGTTCGGCGGCCGTGGGGATCAGGCCGGCGTTGACCAGGCTGAGCAGGAACGTCGTCAGTGCGAATGCCGAGAGGCCCAGGGGAGCGGGGTCGGCGATGGACCGGGCGCTCTCCGAGGCCCACTCGGCAGCGTTGGCGGCCCCTCCCGAATCGGCAGCCAGTTCGGCGTGTGCGGCCATCTCGCGCCGTCCTCTCGTCGCAGGACTATATGTGATCTGCATTACACGCCCGGGCGGTTGTTCGTGCCAACGGCTGGCGTTCCGGTTCGCCCCGGTTCAGGGGCGGCACCACGTTCCTGTGCCGGCCGCCCGCGCGTTCGACGGCGGTGACGGTGGGCACCAAGACACCGGGGCGGGGACCGACCGAGCGAGGGTGGCAGACATGGAGAACCGGAACCTGGGCCGAGGTAGCGTCAGCGTGCCGGTGGTCGGGCTCGGCACCTGGCGGCGGCTCGAGGCCGCCGCCGCGGCCGGCCGGCACCGGGAGCTCATCGACACCGCCCTCGCGGTCGGCATCCGGCTCGTCGACACCTCACCGATGTACGGCTCCGCCGAGCGACTGCTCGCCGAGGCGCTCGACGGCACGCGCGAGCAGGTCGTCATCGCCGACAAGGTCTGGACGCCGTCGCCGGAGGAGGGCGTGGCGCAGCTGGCCCGCGCCGTCGACTGGTACGGCGGCCGCGTCGATCTCATGCAGATCCACAACCTCGTGGCGTGGGCTGCGCACCTCCCGATGCTCGAGGCCGCCCGGGCCCAGGGGCTGGTCGGCCTCATCGGTGCCACCCACTACTCGACGGCGGCCTTCCCCGAACTCGCGGAGGTCATGTCCACCGGCCGCATCGACACCATCCAGGTGCCCTACAACCCGATGCAGCGCGAGGTCGAGCGCACGATCCTGCCGCTCGCTGACGATCTCGGGCTCGGCGTCCTGCTCATGCGCCCGCTCGGTGAGGGACGCCTCGTGCGCCGTCAGCCCGGCGCGGCCGAGCTCGCGCCGCTGCGCCCCTTCGGGGTGACCACCTGGGTGCAGGCCCTTATCAAGTGGGGCCTGAGCGATCCGCGCGTCCACGTCTCGCTGGCCGCGACGGCCCATCCCGAACGGCTTCAGGAGAACGCCGCCGCGGGGTCGCCGCCCTGGTTCGGGCCGGAGGAACGGGCACTCGTGCTGCGCCTGGCCGAAGCGCACTGACGCACCGCACAGTCTGTGCTCACTTGACACTGCAAGCGAAGCTCGGGCGTGCTTCCTTGCACTGTCAAGCGATCGAGGGACAAGGAAGACGTGTCATGCCCCGCTATGCTCGGCCCGTGGAAGCGCCCGCGGAGCCGCGTTGGCTCGACGACGACGAGTCGCAGTCCTGGCTCGCGCTCGCCGGCATGCTGGTGTGGCTTCCCGACGCACTCGACGCGCAACTGCAGCGCGACGCCGGTCTCAGTCACTTCGAGTATCAGGTGATGGCGATGCTGTCGATGTCGCCCGACCGCACCCGGCGGATGAGTGAAGTGGCCGAGCTCGCCAACGGCTCGTTGACCCGGCTGTCCCGCGCCGTCGATCGGCTGAGCAAGCGCGGCTGGGTGTGCCGGCGACCGGACCCGACCGACGGCCGCTACACGCTGGCTGTCCTCACCGACGCCGGCTGGGACAAGGTGGTGCAGACCGCGCCCGGGCACGTCGCGGAGGTCCGCCGCCTGGTCTTCGATCCGCTCACGAAGGCGCAGGCGCGGCAGCTCAGCGACATCGGGGCGCGCATCCAGCGGGCCATCGGTCCGCGCGACGGGTGCGCCCCACCCTCGTCCGGTGCCTGAGCGCACCGCTCCTGACGGCTGCGGCGGTCCCAGTACCGTCCGACCCGTGGCGCAGCAGTGGCTCGACGATGATCAGCAACGGACCTGGCGGTCCTGGCTCACCGTCGCCGAACTGCTCCCGCGGACCCTGGATGCGCAGTTGCAGCGGGACGCCGGCATCAGCCACGCCGCCTACGTCGTCCTCGCGATGCTGTCGGAGTCACCCGACCGCAGCCGCCGGATGAGTGACCTCGCCCGCCGGGCCAACCAGTCGCAGAGCCGTCTGTCGCACACGATCGCGCGGCTGGAGGAGCGCGGCTGGGTCCGCCGCGAGCGGGCCGCGGAGGACGGCCGGGGCAACCGCGCCGTGCTGACCGACGCCGGCTGGGACGTCGTCCGGGCGGCGGCGCCGGGTCACGCGGCGGCCGTCAGGGACGCCCTGTTCGCGTCGATGACCAGCGAGCAGACCCGGGTGGTCGGCGAGGCACTCGACGCCGTCCTCGAGCGGCTGGATCCCGACCGGAGCCTGCGCGTGGAGTACGACGGTCCGGAGGGCCAGAGCTCCGAGTAGGGGCCGAGCGAGACCTCAGCGGCCGAGGTGGCGGTAGCGGTGCAGCCGGCTGCGGAAGCGCTCGTTGTCGTCCCGGCCGAGCAGCCCGGCCAGCTCTTCGCCGAGCACCCGCCCGAGGCGCAGGCAGAACTCGACCGGCTCGTCGGCGGCATCCGGACGCTCGGGCACCACCCGGTCGATGATCCCGGCCCGCCACAGATCGGTGGCCCGCACCCCCTGGGCGGCGGCCATCTCATCGGCGTGGTCGATGTCCCGGTGGACGATGGCGCTCGCCCCCTCGGGCGGCAGCGGGCCGAGCCAGCCGTTCGCCGCGGCCAGCACCCGGTCGGCCGGCACGAGCGCCAGCGCCCCTCCGCCGGTGCCCTGACCCAGGAGCACCGCCAGGGTCGGGGCCTTGAGCATCACGAGGTCCTGCAGGCACCGGGCGATCTCACCGGCCAGCCCGCCCTCCTCGGCCTCCCTCGAGAGCGCCGCCCCGGGGGTGTCGATGAGCGTGACGAGAGGCAGCCGCAGTTCGGCGGCCAGGTGCATGCCGCGCCGGGCCTCCCGCAGCGCCGCCGGCCCGAGCGGGGCCGAGAGCGACTGGCCGCGCCGGTCCTGGCCGAGGACGACGCAGGGGGCGCCGCCGAAGCGGGCCAGTGCCAGCAGCAGGCCCGGGTCCTTCTCGCCGGCGCCGGTTCCGCTGAGCCCGACGACGTCGGTGGCCGCGACCCGCAGCAGGCCGCGCGCCCCCGGCCGGTCGGTGCGCCGCGACGCGGTGACGACGTCCCAGGCGCTGCGGTGGTCCTCCGGATCGTCGGCGTCGGTGCCGTCCTCCGGCCGCGGCCGCTCGGCACCGCTGACGTCGAGGTGCCAGGTCTGTCGCGCGGCCAGCACCCGCAGCGCCCGGTCGGCGACCTCGGCGATCTGCTCGTGCGGGACGACGGCGTCGAGCAGGCCGTGCTCGGCCATGTGCTCGGCGGTCTGCACGCCCTCGGGAAACTTCTCGCCGTACAGCGACTGGTAGACCCGCGGCCCCAGGAACCCGATCGAGGCCCCTGGCTCGGCGATGGTCACGTGGCCGAGCGATCCCCACGACGCCAGCACCCCGCCGAAGGTGGGGTTGCGCAGGTAGACCAGGTAGGGGAGCCCGGCCTCCTTGTGGCGGGCGATGGCCGCGGTGATGCCGATCATCTGGAGGAAGGCGACGGTGCCCTCCTGCATCCGGGTTCCGCCGGAGACAGGGGCGGCCAGCAGCGGCAGCCCTTCCTCGGTGGCCCGCTCGACGGCCGCGATGAGGCGATCCGCCGCGGCCACCCCGATGGAGCCCGCGAGGAAGCCGAACTCGCCGGCGACCACCGCGACGCGGCGCCCGCGCAGCCGGCCCTCGCCGGTGATGATCGACTCGTCCTGCCGGCTCTTCTCCGCGGCGGCCACCAACTCGCGGCGGTACTGCTCGGTGACCTCCCGGACCGGCACGGGGGAGTCCCAGGAGGTCCACGACCCGGGGTCGAGGACGAGGTCGCGCAGCGTCCGCGCGTCCATGCGGCTGGGGGCGGCCTCGGGCGCGCTCACGTGGCGTGCCCGTCCTCGACGTCGTCCGTGGCCGGCTGGGGAAAGCCGTCGGCGCCACCTGACAACCAGGCGCGGATCGCGTCGCCGTCGGAACCGAGGACCGGGGGAGCGGCATGCTCGCGGCGGGTCGTCTCCACCTCGCCGTCCGGGCCCGCTGCGAAGAACCGCAGCGGTGGTCCGGGAAGGGACAGCCGGCCCAGCGTCTCGTGCTCGACCTCGACCAGCAGCCCCTGGGAGAGCGTCTGGTCCCAGCCGTAGACCTCGTCGAGGGTGCGGACCTTGCCGGCCGGGATGCCGGCGCTGGCCAGCCGGGCCAGCAGGTCCCCGGGGGAGATGTCGGCGAAGGCGGCCTCCAGCAGTTCGATGACCTGCTGCCGGCGCTCGACACGCTCGCTGTTGGTCGCCAGGCCGGGCGCGTCCGGGTCCAGCCCGAACTCGGCGCACAGCTTCCGCCACAGCGATTCCGAGCCGCAGGAGAGCTGCACGCTGCCGCCCGCACAGCGGAACAGCCCATAGGGTGCGATGGAGGGGTGGTGGTTGCCCTGTGCCTGCCCGACCTTCCCGGCCACCGTCCACGCCGTCCCCTGGAAGGCGTGCACGCCGACGATCGCGGCGAGCAGCGAGGTCCGCACCACCTGTCCGCGCCCGGTCCGCTCGCGCTCGAGCAGGGCGGCGAGCACGCCGTAGGCGCCGTACATGCCGGCCAGCAGGTCCCCGATCGGGACGCCGACCCGCTGCGGGTCGTCGGGGCCCGACCCGGTGAGCGACATCAGGCCGCCCTCGCCCTGGGCGATCTGGTCGTAGCCGGCGCGGCCGCCCTCCGGGCCGTCGTGCCCGAAACCGCTGATGGCCAGGGTGACCAGCCGGGGGTTGAGCGCCTCCAGCACATCGGTGCCGAATCCGAGGCGGGCCAGCGTGCCGGGGCGGAAGTTCTCGAGCAGCACGTCGGCCCGGCGGAGCAGCTCGGTGAGCACCGCCTTGTCCGCGTCGTCCTTCAGGTCGAGGGTGATCGACTCCTTGTTGCGGTTGGCCGACAGGAAGTACGTCGACTCACGACCGGCCGCTTCGGGCTGGACGAAGGGCGGCCCCCATCCCCGGGTGTCGTCGCCGCTCCCGGGGTTCTCCACCTTGATCACGCGCGCGCCGAGGTCGCCGAGCATCATCCCGGCGTGCGGCCCCGCCAGGGCCCGCGTCAGGTCGACGACGAGGATGCCCTCGAGTGGGCCGCTCTGGGGTCCGGTCATGCGGGTACTCCTCTGGCTGCGAAGTCGGAGCGCGAGTATCTCAGCACTAAGGCAATTTCGGCCAGGGTGACCTGGCCGGCAGGTTCTGCCAGCCCCCGGACGGCGTGATCACGGCGGTCACGCGGCGATCGTGCGCCTCCACGGGCAGGTCCTCGACGAGCTCGTCGTCGAACACCAGCGCGATCAGCACGGCGTCGGGCCGCGCATGCCGCAGCGCCCGGTCGTAGTAGCCACCGCCGCGCCCGAGCCGCGACCCGTCCCGGCCCACGGCCAGAGCGGGGACGACGACGACGTCGGCGGCGCTCAGGGCGGTCGTGCCCAGCCGCGGCCCTACCGGTTCGAGCAAGCCGAAACGACCCGGTGCGAGCCGCCCCGAGTCCACCGCCCAGTGCAGGCCGTGGCCGGCTTCGGGCACCACGGGAAGCAGCACCCGGACACCGAGCTGGGTGTAGGCGGCCGGCAGCCGGCCGTGCCCGGGCTCGATCTCGTCCGGCACGAACGCGGCGATGGTGCGGGCGGCCGCCAGCCCGCGCAGCAGCGTCGTCGTGACCGCCGCCGCGGCAGCGGCCCGCTCGGCCACCGGCCGCTCCCGGCGACGAGTCAGCAGGCGGCCGCGCAGTGCCGACTTGGCGGCGCCGACCTGGGTCGGAAGGGTCACACGAGGAAGGCTAGCTAGGCTGCCGCCATGTCGAGCCCCAGCGCCCGTCCGGCGACCAAGGCCGTCATCCCCGTTGCGGGAATGGGCACCCGGTTCCTGCCGGCCACGAAGGCCGTGCCCAAGGAACTGCTCCCGGTCGTCGACCGGCCCGCGCTCGCGTACATCGTCGAGGAGGCCGCCCGCGCGGGCCTGCCCGAGGTGCTCATGGTCACCGGCCGCAACAAGGGGGCGATCGAGGACTTCTTCGACCGCACCCCCGAGCTCGAGGCCGCCCTGGAGAAGAAGGGCGACGCCGACCGGCTGGCCGAGGTGCGCGCCTCCACCGACGTCGCCCAGGTGTACTTCGTCCGGCAGGGGGAGGCCCGCGGCCTGGGCCACGCGGTCCTGCAGGCCGCGGCGTTCGTGGGCGACGAGCCGTTCGCCGTCCTGCTGGGCGACGACCTCATCGACGAGCGCGACCACCTGCTCGAGCAGATGCTCGCCGTCCAGGCCGAGCACGGCGGTTCGGTGATCGCGCTGCTCGACGTCGGCCGGGAGAACATCGACAAGTACGGCGCGGTCGCCGTCGAGCCGCGGCCGGACGCCGCTGCTGCCTCGGGCGACGAGGTCGTTCTCGTCACCGGCCTGGTGGAGAAGCCCCCGGTCGACGAGGCGCCCAGCAGCCTGGCGATCATCGGGCGCTACGTGCTGGAGCCGCAGATCTTCGCGGTGCTGCGGGAGACCGCCCCCGGGCGCGGCGACGAGATCCAGTTGACCGACGCGCTGGCCACCCTCGTCGAGCGGGGCCGGCCCGTCCACGGCGTCGTCTTCAGCGGCCGGCGTTACGACACCGGCGACCGGCTGGACTACCTGAAGGCCGTGATCCGGCTGGCCAGTGAACGCGATGATCTCGGTCCGCCGCTGCGTGCGTGGCTGCACGAGTTCGTCGCCGACCTGCCCGCAGAGGGCGCGTCGTCGTCCTGAGCGGGCACCGGAGGGGCACCATCGACCGCCGAGGGCTGCTGCCGGCGATCGGTGAGCGGCGTGGCAGAGCGACGACGGTGGTGGGGAGGGTCCGCACATGAACGGCCAGGACAGCACGGGCGGCGCGTTCGACGGGCAGCGGGACACCGCCCAGCTGGACATCCGGCAGGGCCTGGGGCATCCCGGGGCGCCGGCAGCCGGCCGTGACACCCAGGTCGTGGGCGCGCCGCCGCCGCCCACGGCCGCCGGGCCGGTTCCGCGACCGCAGTCCGGCCCGCTGCCCTCACGCAGGGGGGCCGGCGAGGAGCCGATCCCCGCGGCCACGGGCGAGCGGCCACCCCTCTCCGAGCCGGTGCGCACGGTGGAACGGCACCTGGACGAGATCCTCGCCGCGGTGCCCCAGCCCGATCCGATCGAGCTCGCCGTCCTCGACGCGCAGGGGCTGCTCTGCGCCGAGGAGGTCGTCAGCCAGCGGGCTCTCCCGGCGTTCGACCAGGCCGCGCTCGATGGTTACGCCGCCCGGTCCGAGGACGTCGTCCGGGCGACCGTCGAGGCACCGGTGGAGCTCGCGGTCGTGGGGGAGAGCGTTGCCGGGGCCGATGCGCCGTCGTCGATCGGGCCCGGCCTGGCCCTGAAGGTTTCCGCGGGCGCGATGCTGCCGAGCGGCGCCGACGTCGTCGTCCCGGCCGTCTGGACCGACCAGGGGCCGGTCCGGGTAGCCGTGCAGGCCGGTCCGCCGGCCGGGAGCTACGTCCGTCGAACCGGGGACGACGTGGCGCCGGGTGACCCGGCCGTCCAGATCGGCACCCCCATCGGGCCGGCTCAGATCAGCCTGCTGGCCGCCGTCGGGCGGGAGCGTGTGCTGGTGCGACCGCGGCCGCGGATCGCCGTGGTCTGCGCGGGCAGCGAGCTGGTCGACGTCGGCACTGTGCCTGCCCCGGGCCAGGTCGTGGACGTGAACAGCTACGCGCTCGCCGCCGCCGCCCGCGACGCCGGGGCCGACGCCTACCGCTCGGGCATCCTGCCGTCGGACAAGCGGCGGATGACCGAGGTCATCGAGAGCCAGCTGCTGCGCAGCGACCTGGTGCTGATCGCCGGCACCTTGTCCGGTAGCAGGTTCGACATGGTGCAGGAGGTCCTGGCCGAGCTCGGCCAGATGCGCTTCCGCCAGGTCACGATGCACCCCGGGCCGGCGCAGGGATTCGGGCGGCTGGGCCGGGACGAGGTGCCTGTCATCTGCGTGCCCGGTGAGCCGGTGGCCGCGCTGGTGTCCTTCGAGGTGTTCGTCCGGCCCGCCATCCGGCTGATGCTCGGCAAGCGGCAGCTCTTCCGGCGCACCGTGCAGGCGATCGCCGGCCAGTCGCTGATCTCCCCGCTGGGCTACCGCCAGTACCTCCACGGCACCGTCATGCGGCATCCGGACGGCGGCTACGTCGTCGAGCCGGTCGGCGACGGCACCGAGGCACTGCTGGCACGGATGGCGCGGGCCAACTGCCTGATCGTCATCGACGAGGACGTCACGGAGGTGGCCGCCGGCGGTCTGGTCACCGTGATGCCCCTGTTGCTCGGTGGCTGACGATTCCTGCCTCCGACTCCGTCCTGCACCCGGGCTGGCCGGCGCGGCTCACCTGGGGGCCGGTCGAGGTGCACCCGCTGCGCCGTCGCGATGCCGTCGAATGGAGTCGGCTGCGGCAGGCCAATGAGGACTGGCTCAGCCCGTGGGAGCCGACCGCGGCCCTGCCCTGGCGGGATCGGCACACCCCCGTCGCCTACCGCGCCATGCGGCGGGCGGTGGCCCGCCGGGCGCGGCTGGGCACGTCGGTGCCCTTCGCCATTCGAGTGGACGGTCGCCTCGCCGGCCAGGTGACCGTGGACAACATCGTCCGCGGCGCACTCCGCTCGGGTTATCTGGGTTACTGGATCGACCGCGCGGTCGCCGGCCGGGGCATGGGGTCGCTGGCCGTGGCGCTGGTGTGCGACCACGCGTTCGGCCAGGTCGGGCTGCACCGGCTGCAGGCCGACATCCGCCCGGAGAACCTGCCGAGCCAGCGGCTGGTCGAGCGGCTGGGGTTCCGCCAGGAGGGCCGGCTCCGCCGGTACCTGGACATCGACGGAGACTGGCGTGACCACCTCGCGTATGCGCTGCTGGCCGAGGACGTGCCCGGTGGCGTGCTGGCCCGCTGGCGGGAGCGGCTAGCACGCTGAACCCGGGTGGGGGCGGAGCGTCTTGTCGACACGCCGACCCTCGTCACACCGGCCACACGCGACCTCGACGACACACCGCGCGCCTCCCTCATTCGGGGGTTGTTCCTGCATAACCTGCCGTCGCGAGTGACTGATGTGACAGGTGGTGTTCGAATGGGATCGGGCGTGCTCTTGGCCGCTCTGGTCGTTCTCTGGTTCGTCGTGCTGGTGCCCATGGTGGTGACCCGCGGCGACACGCAGGGAGGCCGCGCGGAACTGGCCGACTCGGGCCGAACGCTGCAACGGCGCCGGACGGTGGACCCCGTGGTCCATGCCGACACCGAGCGCGTCTCGGTCGATCGTGACCTGCTGCGCACCAGTGGCGAGCTGCGGGTGGACGTGCACGCCTTCCGGCGGCGCACGCTCGCAGGTCTGGTCACCCTCGCCGTCCTGTCGCTGGCCGGGGCGCTCCTCTACAGCCCCTGGGTGTGGACGGCGAACCTCGTCCTCGACGTCGCCGTCGTCGGCTACCTGCTGGTGCTGCGCAAGGTCGCGCGGCGGGAACGCCTGGCCGCCCGCCGGGCCGCTCGTGCCGCCGCCCGCGAGGCACTGCGGTCGCCGCGTCAGGTCCCCGTGCCGCGTACCGCCCCGGTCGCCGCGCCGGATGCAGCGGTGCACGAGACCGTCGTGCCGCAGCTTCCGCACCCGAGCGTTCCGCTCGCTCCCGTGCACCCGCTGCGCCCGGGCCGGGTGGTGGTGGCACGGACGCCGACACCGGCCGGTTGGCAGCAGAGCGCCGTCGTCGGCCTGGACGACGACGACATCGGATTCGCCGACATCGACGTCTACCAGCCGCGGCGGGTGGCCAACGCCTGACGTGACCCCTCCGGCGCCGCCCCTGCGCGGTGCCGGAGGTGCCGGGCGGTAAGCTGTCCGGCGAAGGGGCTGTGGCGCAGTCCGGTAGCGCACCTCGTTCGCATCGAGGGGGTCAGGGGTTCAACTCCCCTCAGCTCCACACCTTCACCGCACGACACCGACGCCGTCGGGGCATCCGCCCCGGCGGCGTTCGTCGTTCCGGGCGGCGACCTGCAGGATGCGCCGACACAGTTCCGAGGGGCATCATCGCTGATTGGTCACCGCCGCAGGCGGAGGACCGGGCCGGCCGCGAGGAGGCGGGCGCAGGTGGACCGCGAGGTGGTCGGCAAGGTCGGGATGGTGGTCACCCGCATCCGCGGCGGAGACCTGCCCGGCGAGGTCCGCGTGACGGTCCGCGGAGCCCACGAGACGTTCATCGCCTACAGCGACACTCCGGTCGAGCGGCACGAGACGGTGCTGGTGTTCCACTCCCGCGGCAACCGCGCGGTCGACGTGGAGCCCGCCCCATGGGCCGCGCTGTGACTTCCCGGGCGACCGGTGCCGTCGGCGCCGCCGGGATATGAGAAGAGGAACCAATGTTCGGCTATCGAGTGCCGGCACCCAACGAGGCGCTGCTCATCTCCGGTGGGAAGCGGAGTACCTCCGACGAGCTGTCCTTCCGCATCGTGGTGGGGCACGGCGCGTTCGTCCTGCCCATCGTCCGCAAGGCGTCCTTCCTGACCCTGGCCATGCAGGAGGCCGAGGTGGTCGAGGATTGCTACACCCAGCAGGGCCTGACGCTCGGGGTGCAAGCGGTCATCGCCTTCAAGGTCGGTGACGACCCGGAGAGCATCAGCGCGGCGGCACGCCGCTTCCAGGCCGACCAGCGGCAGATGGCGGCTCTCGTGGGGCGCATCTTCAGCGGCCATCTCCGGTCGATCATCGGCAGCATGACCGTGGAGAGCATCATCCGGGACCAGCAGCGCCTCGGTGAGGCCATCCTCGACGCGTCGAAGCTGGAGATGGCCCGGATCGGCCTCGCCGTCGACTCGTTGCAGATCAGCCAGATCGACGACCGCGGCAGCGGCTACATCGCTGCGCTCGCCGCTCCGCACCAGGCGTCGGTCAACCAGGCGGCGCACATCGCCCAGTCGATCGCCGACCAGGCCGCCGCCCAGGCCCGGCAGGAGAGCGACCGCAATCAGGCCGAGTACGCCCGGCAGACCGCGATCGCCCGCGCCCAGTACCAGGCCGAGATCGACCGCGCGCAGCAGGAGGCGGCCCAGGCCGGTCCGCTGGCGTCGGCCCGGGCGCAGCAGGCCGTCCTCGCCGAGCAGGCCAAGGTGGCGCAGCGGAACGCCGAGCTGCGGGAGGCCCAGCTGCAGGCCGAGGTGGTCAAGCCCGCCCGGGCAGAGGCCGAGCGGGTGCGCATCGCGGCCGAGGCGCAGGCCGATGCCACCCGGCTGGCCGCCGAGGCCGCCGCGAGCTCGAACCGGATCGCCTTGGACCAGGCGGTGATCGCCCAGTTGCCGGAGCTGGTCCGGGCCGCGGCGCAGGGTTTGCAGGGCGCCAACCTCACGGTGCTCAACGGCGCCGAGGGCCTCAACGAGACTGTCGCGTCGATGGCCGCCCAGGGGGCAACGGTCCTGCGGACCGTGCTCGACGGGCTGGACAGGCGTGCGACGAGTTCTCCGGCGGCCGAGCGGGGCGCCGTGAACGGAAGGCCGGCTGAGCGCGTGGAGCTGGAGGGCTGATCACGCCGGCGTCCCGTTCCTAGGAGAGCCCGGTGCCGCCCCACCGTCGGGGCGGCACCGGGCTCTTCGTCAGGCCGTCAGTGCCGTCCGGAGGCCTCGGTCTGCAGCTCGCTGTCGATCGCGGCAGCGGCGCCGCCGAACTCGTCGGCGACCTCTCCCGCCACGTCGTCCAGCCGGCCGTGGTCGGAGGCGGCGTGACCGTTCTCGTCGAGACCGGCGTCCGCCGCACCCAGCATCCGGTGTCCGGTGGAGAGGACCAGCACGGCGAGGAGGACGGTGCCCGCACCCACGTAGAAGGGCACGTGCAGGTCGAAGGCGTCGACCAGCTTGCCGGCGACGAAGGGCGCCAGGCCGCCGCCGAGGAAGCGGACGAAGCCGTAGGCCGCCGAGGCCACCGGCCGCTCGACCGGGGAGACGAGCATGACCGCCTGGGTGGTCAGCGTGTTGTTGATGCCGATGAAGATGCCGGCTGCGATCACGCAGGTGATCAACACGGCCCGATGGTCGACGAACAGGCCGATGATCAGCAGGTCGACGGCGAAGAAGCCCAGCGCGCCGTAGAGCGAGCGGGCGGTGCCGAAGCGGGCCTGCAGCCGCGGCGCGCCGATCACGGAGAAGAAGGCCACCAGCAGGCCCCAGCCGAAGAAGACGAAGCCGAGCTGGATCGCGGAGAGCTTCATGGGGAACGGCGCATAGCCCAGCATCGTGAAGAAGCCCCAGTTGTAGAGCAGCGCGGTGATGCTCATCGTCAGCAGCCCGCGGTGCCGCAGCGCGCGCAGCGGGGCGCCCAGCGACGTCGGGTGCGCCGGCTTCGGGGTCTTGTCGAGGAGGACGGCGGTGGCGACGAGCGCGATCGCCATCAGCACCGCGACGCCGAAGAACGGTCCCCGCCAGCTGATGTCGCCGAGCAGGCCGCCGACGAGCGGGCCGGCGGCGATGCCCAGCCCCAGGGCGGCCTCGTAGAGCACGATCGCGCCCGCGAAGCCGCCGGACGCCGACGCGACGATGACCGCGAGCGAGGTGGCGATGAACAGCGCGTTGCCCAGGCCCCAGCCGGCCCGGAAGCCGACGATGCCGCCGATCGAGCCGGACGACCCGGCCAGCGCGGCGAAGATGACGATGATCGTCAGGCCGGCGATCAGCGTGCGCTTGGCGCCGAGCCGGCTGGACACCCAGTTGGTGCCCAGCATCGCCACCGCCGTGACCACCAGGTAGCTGGTGAACAGCAGGGTCACCTGGCTCGCTGTCGCATGCAGCTGGGTGGCCAGCGCGGGCAGGATGGGGTCGACGAGGCCGATGCCCATGAAGCTGACGACGCAGGCGAAGGCCACGGCGTAGACCGCCTTCGGCTGCTTGAACATGCTCGAGCCGGTGGCAGTGCTCACCGGTTCACCTCCGGAGATGTGGACGACCGGCGCAGGGCGTCGGCCAGGCGGGCGAGTGCCGGGAGTGCGTCGTCGATGCGCGACGCGTCGGCGGGGGAGAGGTCGGCCAGCGCACGGGTCAAGCGGTCGGCGCGGTCGGCGCGACGCTGCGCCAGCAGTTCCGCGCCGGCGGGGGTCAGGTCCAGCACGACGACGCGCGCGTCCTGGGGATCCCCGCCGCGCCGCAGCAGGCCCTGGTCGACCAGACGGGCGACGAGGGTGCTCATCGAGGGCTGCGTGACCCCCTCGGCGATGGCCAGTTCCGTCAGTCGCGCCGGCCCGTTCCGCTGGATGCGGGCGAGGGTCGCCGCGGCGGTACGGCTCAGCTCCTGGCGCGGGGCGCCGAGGGTGCCGAGCTGGAGGATGACCGCGGCGAGGTCATCGACCAGCGCGGCAGCGGAAGAGTGCACACATTCGGTTGTACAGGACAACTATGTATTTGGCCAGACGGCGCTCAGAACCATGACGGGAACCACATCCGGCGTAACCATTCCGAGTGAAGGAGCGGCTGACCGGCGAGGATCGGATAGAAGAAGACGAAGGTGGCCACGACGATCGCGACGTAGACGCAGACCACGCCCAGGCCGATCTGGCGCCGCAACGGCGTGGCGCCGGGGCGGCCGAGCGTGTCCTGCAGGGCCAGGGTCACCGCGAGCACGAAGAACGGCACTGCCGGCGCGATGTAGAAGATGAACATCGTCCGCTCGAGGTTCATGAACCAGGTCAGCCAGCCGGCGGCGATGGCCACCAGGAGCACGATCGCCGCGGGATCGCGCCGGGCGACTGTCCGCCAGCCCAGCCACAGCAGCGCAGGGACGAAGGCGAACCAGAGGGTCGGCGTCCCCACCATCAGGATGTACCGCACGATCTGCTCGCCGCCGGGGGCGGCGAGGCCCTGCGGGTTCCACAGCAGGATGGGCCGCCCGTCCACGACCCAGGACCACGGGTTGGACTGCCACGGGTGCGGGCTGGACAGCCCGTTGTGGAAGGTCAGCCACTCGGCGTGCTGGTGCCACAGGGATCGCAGCGCGTCCGGGATGAAGGGGAACGCGGTGTGGGGGTGCTGCTGAGCCCAGGCCTTGCCCTGCGAGGTCTCGCCGAGGAACCACCCCGTGAAGGAGGCCAGGTAGGTCAGCACCGGGGCGACTCCCAGCGCCCAGACCGCGCCGGGCAGGCCGCGGCGCAGGGCGGTGCGGGTGGGCCGGGCGACGCCGGCTTCCCGCCAGGCGGCGCGGTCCCAGCACAGGGCCAGGACGGCGAAGAAGGCGAGGAACCAGACCCCGCTCCACTTGACCGCGCAGGCGCAGCCGAACAGGACCCCCGCCGCGATCCGCCAGCCGCGCGGGCCGAGCCGGAAGCCGGTCGCGATGTCCCCCGCCGCGCGCACCCGCTCCCGCACCCGGTCCCGGTCGACCACCAGGCAGGCGACGGCGGCGACGACGAACATCTGGAGGAAGACGTCGAGCAGGCCGATGCGGGCCAGGGTGAAGGAGAAGCCGTCGACGGCGAGGAGCAGTCCGGCCAGCAGGCCGAGGAAGGTGGAGCCGGTCAGCCGGCGGCCCAGGCGCGCCAGCACGACGACGGCGACGGTGCCGGCGACCGCCGAAGGGAAGCGCCAGCCGAGCGAGTTGTAGCCGAACGCCTGCTCGCCGAGCGCGATGAGCCACTTGCCCAGCGGGGGATGGACGATGAACGTGTAGCCGCGGTTGTACTCGTGGCCCCACGTGAGCAGGTCGTGCGCCTCGGGCGGGTAGTACGCCTCGTCGAACAGCAGCGCCTTGGGGTACGTGATGCCCCAGAGCCGGCTGATGAGCGTGAGCACGCCGAGCGCGGCCGTGAGGGTCCACGACAGGCGGCGGTCGTCCGGAAGGGCTGGCGGAACGTCGCGCCGGCGGCGGGGGAGCGGGCGGCGCCAGACCCGGGCCACGGGGGTCGACTCCTGCTCCGCCCGCTCGGGAGCCAGTACCGCCGCCATGCGGCCAGGGTAGACAAAGGACCCGCCTGCCCCCCGACACTCGCGCGCTCGCGGCGGGCCCCTGCAGGCGGGCCGGGCCGGCCGGCCGTGACAGGCTCGGACACGTGAGCGGACGGCTGGTTCTCGGCGGCGCACCACTCGGGCAACCCGGCGACGTCGGCCCGCGGCTGCGCGAGGTGATGGAGTCGGCCGACGTCCTCGCCGTGGAGGACACCCGCCGCCTGCATCGGCTGGCCGCCGACCTCGGCGTCACCTTCACCGGCCGGGTGGTGACCTTCCACGAGTCCGTGGAGAAGGCGCGGCTGCCGGGGCTGATGGCCGCGATGGCCGACGGCGCGACCGTGCTGCTGCTCACCGACGCCGGCATGCCGTCGGTCTCCGACCCCGGCTACACGCTCGTGCGGGCGGCGATCCACGCCGGCGTGCACGTGACGTCGGTGCCGGGGCCGTCGGCGGTGACGACGGCGCTCGCGGTGTCCGGCCTGCCGGTGGACCGGTTCTGCTTCGAGGGCTTCTTGCCCCGCAAGGGCGGTGAGCGAAGGTCGACGCTGGCCGCGCTGGCCGACGAGCGGCGCACGATGGTCTTCTTCGAGTCGCCGCACCGGCTGGCCGATGCGCTGGCGGACGCGGTGGGCGCCTTCGGGGAGGCGCGCGAGGCGGCGGTCTGCCGTGAGCTGACCAAGACGCACGAAGAGGTCCGCCGCGGCCCGCTGGCCGAGCTCGCCGAATGGGCGGCCGAGGGCGTACGCGGGGAGATCACGCTGGTGGTCGCCGGCGCGCCCGACCGGCCGGTCTCGCTCGAGCCCGCGGAGCTGGCCGCCGCGGTCGCTGCCGAGGAGGACATGGGCGCCACCCGCAAGGACGCCATCCGCGCTGTCGTCGACCGCACCGGCCTGCCCAAGCGCACCGTCTACGACGCCGTCCTCGCCGCCAAGACCCCCTGACCCCGACGACGGTGGGCCCTCAGAGCCAGCCGTTGCGCCTGAAGCCGCGGTAGAGCATCCAGCAGACGAAGGCGATGACGGCGAGCACCAGCGGATAGCCGTAGTGCCAGTCCCGCTCCGGCATGTAGGCGAAGTTCATCCCGTACACGCCGGTGATCAGCGTCGGTACGGCGATCATGGCCGCCCACGCCGAGATCTTGCGGGTGTCCTCGTTGTCGGCCAGCGAGGTGCGGGCGAGCGAGGCCTGCAGGATCGAGGAGAGCAGCTCGTCGAGCGAGGCCACCTGATCGCGGACGCGGATCGTGTGGTCGAGCACATCACGGAAGTAGGACCGGATCGCTGCGGGGATGCCCTGGATGTCACGTTCGGCGAGCTTCTGCAGCGGGACCTCCAGCGGCCCCACCGCGCGGCGCAGTTGCATCAGCTCGCGCTTGAGCTGGTAGATCCGGCCGATGTCATCGGTGCGCTGGGGACTGAACACGGAGGCCTCGAGTTCGTCGACGTCCTCGTCCACGGCGGTGGCGACCTCCACGAAGGTGTCCACCACCAGGTCGGCGACCGAGTAGAGCACCGCGGCGGGGCCGAGGCAGAGCAGGTCCGGCTGCTCCTCGAGGCGGCTGCGCAGCTCCGTGAGCCCACCGTGCTGCCCGTGCCGCACGGTGATGACGTAGTGGGGGCCGAGGAAGACCATCACCTCCCCGGTGTCGACGACCTCGCTGGTGGCGGTGAGGTGCTCGTGCTCGACGTAGGTGGCCGTCTTCAGCACCATGAAGATGTCGTCGTCGTACTGCTCGAGCTTGGGTCGCTGATGGGCGTACACCGCGTCCTCGACGGCGAGAGGGTGCAGGCCGTACCGCTGGGCGATGGCCCCGAGCTCGGCCTCGGTGGGCTCGTACAGGCCCAGCCACACGAAGCCGCCGCGGTCGGTCGCCATCTGCAGGGCGTCCTCGGGAGCGACCTCCTCCTGACGTCGTCCGTCGACGTAGACACCGCATCCGACGACGGCCTCGCCGATGGAGCGGGGCGCGGGCCGCGGGGCGCCGACGGGGCGGGGACGCACACGGGGCCGCCGCCGGGCCGGGGTGTCGCTGGGCGCATCAGCCGTGCCGGCGCCGGTCACGGAGCCCCCTCTCAACAGGTCGGTCCTCGTCAGCCTAGGCATGCGGGGACGCGGGGACCGTGCGACGCTGCCCTGGACGACGACGGAGCCGGTGTGCGCCGGCGATCGAGGAGGACGTCGTGACCGCTGGCACACGCCGTATCAAGTCCGTCGAGGACTCCATCCGCGACACCGAGGAACCCGAGCACCAGCTCCGGAGGAACCTCTCGGCGCTGGACCTCACCGTGTTCGGTGTCGGCGTCATCATCGGCACCGGGATCTTCGTGCTCACCGGCGTCGTGGCCAAGACCGTGGCCGGGCCGGCCGTCGCGATCTCGTTCGTCGTCGCCGGCGTCGTCTGCGGCCTCGCGGCGCTCTGCTACGCCGAGTTCGCCTCGACGGTGCCGGTGGCCGGCTCGGCCTACACCTTCTCCTACGCCACCCTGGGTGAGTTCGTCGCCTGGATCATCGGCTGGGACCTCGTCCTGGAGCTCGCGCTCGGTGCGGCGACCGTCTCGGTGGGCTGGTCGGGCTACCTCAATCAGCTGCTCGGCGACCTGGGGATCCCGCTGCCGACCTCGATCGCGGGCGAGACGGCGACGGTGAACATCCCGGCCATCGTCATCGCCCTGGTGATGACCGGGGTGCTCATCCTCGGCATCAAGCTGTCGTCCCGCGTCACGGCGATCATCGTGGCGATCAAGCTGGTGATCGTCGTGCTGGTGATCGTGGTCGGCATCTTCTACGTCAAGGCCGCGAACTACCACCCGTTCGTGCCGCCGGCCCAGCCCGGCAAGGCCGGCAGCGGGCTCGCCGCCCCACTCATCCAGACGCTCTTCGGGTTCACGCCGACCACCTTCGGGGTCGGCGGCATCTTCGCCGGCGCGGCCATCGTCTTCTTCGCGTTCATCGGCTTCGACATCGTCGCGACGGCGGCGGAGGAGACGAAGAACCCGAAGAAGGACCTGCCCCGCGGGATCATCGGCTCGCTGGTCATCTGCACCTTCCTCTACGTCGCGGTCTCGCTGGTCGTGGTCGGCATGCAGCACTACACCGAGCTGTCCACGACCGCCCCGCTCGCGGACGCCTTCCGCAGCGTGGGGTTGCCGTTCTTCTCCGGCGTCATCTCGGTGGGCGCGCTCGCCGGGCTCACCTCGGTGGTGCTCATCCTGATGCTGGGCCAGTCCCGGGTGCTCTTCGCGATGAGCCGTGATCACCTGCTGCCACCGGCCCTGGGCACCGTCCATCCGCGCTACGGCACGCCGTACAAGATCACCATGATCACCGGCGTCGTGGTGGCCGCGCTGGCCGGGTTCATCCCGCTGACGACGCTGGCGGATCTGGTCAACATCGGCACGCTGTTCGCGTTCGTGCTGGTCTCTATCGGGGTGTGGATCCTGCGCCGCACCCGCCCTGAGCTGCCCCGATCGTTCCGGGTGCCGCTGGTGCCAGTGCTCCCGATCCTCTCGGCGCTGGCGTCCTTCTACCTGATGCTCAACCTGCCGGGCGAGACCTGGCTCCGGTTCGTCATCTGGATGGCCGTCGGGATCGTGGTCTACGGGCTCTACGGCCGGCGCCACAGCAGGTTCACCATCCCCGGGGGCCGGGAGGACGCCTCGGCCGCGAACGCCGCCCGCCGGCGCTGATCCGCCCTCACCCCTCCGGGTGAGGTTCCGCGGACGGGTCTACAGCGGCGCCCGGAACGGGCCGAGCTGACCGGTGATACCCGCAACCGGTCAGGGAGAGCTCCGTGGCGATCAGCGTCCTCGACGTCCGCGACACGTTCGCGCCGTCGCACGTCCGCGCGCCGCAGCGCCCTGCCCTCACCGTCGTCCCCGCTGCTCCGACCGCCTCGTCCCCGGTCACCACCCGCCGCCCGCCGCTCGCCGTCCTGGCCGCCGGCGCCATCGGGATCCTCCAGGCGGTCGGCCTGATGGCTACCGCGCTCACCGGGATCGACAACGCCCTGAAGACCCCGCTCCGGCCCGAGGGCTGGATGGTGGCCGTGGGTCTCCTCGTGCTCGCCGGCTGGATCGTGCTGTGCGCCGGCACGGGTGCCGCCCTGATCGACGGTGCCGGCCGCACGATGCTGGTCAACCTCGCCTACGGCGAGATCGCCCTGATCGCGCTCGTGGCCGTGGTCGCGACGGCCACGCCGCTGTTCGCGGGCCTGCCCGCCGGAATCCCGCTGCCGCTGCTGGTGCTCATGGCCCTCGCCGTCCCCGTCGGCAAGCTGCTGCTCGCCGGTTCACCGTCCGCCACCGCGTGGGTGGCACAGGGGCCCCGCACCCGCGAGCGCCGTCCCGATCCGGTCGCCGCCCATCGGCTGCTGGCCACCGTGACCCTGGGGGTCATCGGCCTCGGGCTCGCCGCGGTCGCCGTGCTCGCCCCGGTCCAGGCCGGCGACGCAGGCCCGGGCATGACGGCCTCCGACGCCGTTTTCCACGGCTGATCGCGGGCGCGCCGCTGCGCTGTCCCGGCTGCCGGGCAAAGCCGGTCGACGCCGCTCACTAGTCTCGTGTCGTGAGTGATCGGCACATCCTGACCGCAGTCGCCTGGCCCTACGCCAACGGCCCGCGGCACATCGGACACGTCTCCGGCTTCGGCGTCCCCTCGGACGTCTTCAGTCGCTACCACCGCATGGCCGGCGACAAGGTGCTGATGGTCAGCGGCACCGACGAGCACGGGACGCCGATCACCGTCGCGGCCGACGCCGAGGGCGTGTCGCCGCGCGAGATCGCCGACCGGAACAACCGGATCATCGTCGGCGATCTGGCCAGCCTGGGCCTGAGTTACGACCTGTTCACGCGGACGACGACGGGCAACCACGCCGCGATCAGCCAGGAGATCTTCCTCGGCCTGCTGAAGAACGGGTACGTCTTCCCCAAGACGACGCTCGGCGCGATCAGCCCGTCCACCGGGCGCACCCTGCCCGACCGCTACATCGAGGGCACCTGCCCGATCTGCGGTTACGACGGCGCCCGCGGCGACCAGTGCGACAACTGCGGCAACCAGCTCGACCCCATCGACCTGATCAACCCGGTCAGCAAGATCAACGGCGAGACGCCGAAGTTCGTCGAGGAGGAGCACTACTTCCTGGACCTGCCGGCCTTCGCCCGGGCGCTCGGCGACTGGCTGGCCACCCGCAAGAGCTGGCGGCCCAACGTCCTGAACTTCAGCGTCAACCTGCTCCACGACCTCAAGCCGCGCAGCTACACCCGGGACATCGACTGGGGCGTGCGCGTGCCGCTGGAGGGCTGGATCGACCGGCACGACAAGCGGATCTACGTGTGGTTCGACGCCGTCGTCGGCTACCTGTCGGCGTCCATCGAGTGGGCCCGCCGGTCGGGCGACCCGGAGGCGTGGCGGCAGTGGTGGCAGACGCCGGACTCCGACGCCTACTACTTCATGGGCAAGGACAACATCGTCTTCCACTCCGAGATCTGGCCCGCGCAGCTGCTCGGATACAACGGCGAGGGCGACAAGGGCGGTACCCCCGGTGATCTGGGGCGGCTGAACCTGCCCACCGAGGTGGTGTCGAGTGAGTTCCTGACGATGGAGGGGCGCAAGTTCTCCTCGTCGCGCAACGTCGTCATCTACGTGCGCGACTTCCTCGCCCGGTACGACGCCGACGCGCTGCGCTACTTCATCGCCGTCGCCGGGCCCGAGAACCAGGACACCGACTTCACCTGGGCGGAGTTCCTGCGCCGCAACAACGACGAGCTGGTCGCCGGCTGGGGCAACCTGGTCAACCGCTCGGTGTCGATGGCGGCGAAGAACGTGGGTGCCGTGCCGACCCCGGGCGAGCTCACCGACGCCGACCGGGCGCTGCTGGCGACGACGTCCGGCGCGTTCACCGGCGTGGGAGACCTGCTGTCGCGGAACCGGCAGAAGGCCGCGATCACCGAGGCCATGCGCGTCGTGGGCGAGGCGAACAAGTACCTGTCGGACCAGGCGCCGTGGAAGCTCAAGGAGGACCCTGCCCGCCGGGACACCGTCCTGCACACCGCGCTGCAGGCGATCAAGGACTGCAACGCGCTGCTGACGCCGTTCCTCCCGCACTCCTCCCAGCAGGTGCACGAGCTCCTCGGCGGCACCGGGGTCTGGTCGGTCGCGCCGGAGATCCACGAGGTCACCGACCTCGACGACGGCTCGCCGTACCCGATCATCACCGGCCCCTACGACCGGGGGCAGGCGGTCTGGGCCTCGACGCCGCTGCCGCCGCCGGGCACGCCGCTGGCCCCGCCGAAGCCGATCTTCACCAAGCTCGACCCGTCGGTCGTCGACGAGGAGCTCCGGCGCCTGGAGGAGGGCGGCGAGTGAGTCGGTCGGCGTCCTCCCGCGCGAACCGGCGGGGCGAGCCGCCGCCGTCCCCGGAGCCGTTGCCGTCCCCGGCGGTGGACAGCCACACGCACCTCGACATCGTCGTGGGGGAGCGGCCCGCGCACGGTGCCGGCGACGAGGGCTGGCCGCCCGCGAACGAGGTCGACGCCGAGATCGCGGCCGCGGCCGCCGTCGGGATCCCGCGTCTGGTCCAGGTCGGGGTGGACGTCCCCTCGTCCCGCTGGTCGGCCGACCTCGCCGCCCGCCACCCGGCCGTCCTCGCCGCGGTGGCGATCCATCCGAACGAGGCCGGTGAGGGTCGTGTCGACGACGAGGCGCTCGCCGAGATCGACCGGCTGGCAGCCCTGCCGCGGGTGCGGGCCATCGGCGAGACCGGGCTCGACCGCTTCCGCACCGGCCCGGAAGGATGGGCGGCCCAGGAGGAGTCGTTCCGCGCGCACATCCGCATCGCGAAGGACCACGGGATCGCCCTGGTCATCCACGACCGCGATGCCCACGAGGAGATCCTCCAGGTGCTCGAGGACGAGGGCGCGCCCGAGCGCACCGTCTTCCATTGCTTCTCCGGGGACGCCGACTTCGCCCGCCGGTGCGTGGAGCGCGGCTACGTGCTCTCGTTCGCCGGCACCCTGACGTTCGGCAACGCCGGCTACCTGCGCGAGGCGGCAGCCCTGACGCCGGTCGGTCAGCTGCTGGTCGAGACCGACGCGCCCTTCCTCACCCCCATGCCGTACCGAGGCCGCCCCAACACCTCCCGCCTGGTGCCCTACACGGTGCGAGCCCTCGCCGAGCTGAAGGACATCGACCTCGCCGAGCTCTGCCACGCCCTGACCACAACCGCGCAACGAGTCTTCGGTACGTGGGAGGACGACGCCCCCGAGGTGTCGTGACGAGGGGGGCGGAGCGTCCCCCCGAGGAACGACGGGAGCAGCCCCGCGAAACGGTCGCGCCGAGTGGGGCCCGGAGGGCTCCGCGCCGGCGCGAGGGAAGGCGCTCAGCGCAACAGGGGAGCGGCAATTGGTGGCGGTGTCGTCCGGAGGACGACAATGGGAATCGTGGGCCGTCTCATCGCCGTACTCCTCTTCATCGCCGTGCTGGTTCCCGGCGGGCTCCTGGCGCGGGCGTGGGGCCTGGCCGCCGGGCGCCGGGCGGTGGCCGAGGGCGCGGTGGAGATGGCCGAGCCGACCGCCGAGGGGATGGCGACGCTGTACCGGCAGGCGCAGCACGGACGGCGGATCCGTCGGCTCGGGCTCCTGCTCGGGATCGCCGGAGTGATCGGCAGTGTCGTCCTGTTCGCCGAGGCTTCGGTCTTCCTCTGGGTGCCGGCGCTGGCGGTCGGACTGCTGGCCGGCGTCCTGGTCGCCGAGGCCACCCGACCGCGACCGCGGTGGAAGGTCGCCGTTCCGGTGCGGCGGCCGCGGCGCCGGGAGCAGATCTCGGGCTGGCTGGTGTGGACCATGCGGGCGTCCACCGCCGCCGTGGTGGTCGTGGCGGCGGCGTTGTGGTCGGCGGGGGAGTTGCGCCCCGGCGTGGCACGGATCGCGCTGGCCGTGCCGGTCCTGGCCTGGCTGCTCGCCGAGCTCGCGATGCTGCGGGCGCTGCTCCGCCCGTTGCCGGCTGAAGGTGCGGACGTGCCGGTCGACGAGGCACTGCGGACCTGGACCGCGCACCTGGTCACCGCGGCCGCGAGCGTGCTGACGCACCTGCCCCTGGGCAGCCTCCTGCTCGTGGCCGGGATCGAGCTCGGGAACCGTAATTCCGAGGGGATCGACCTCCGGCCGGTCGCGCTCGTGGCCGGCGGCTTCTCCGCGATCGTCGCGGGGGTTGCCGTTGCGGCCTTCCTGCTCACCTGGCTGCGACCGGTCCGTTCGAGCGCGCGCGCCCTCGCCGGCTGAACGCCCGCCCGGCAGGCGCGGACGTCCCTTTTCCTGCTCGGCACCCGCAGGAATCACCCTGTGGCGCTCGTCACCGTCGGTGACGAGTCGACTCAGTCGTCACAGCAGTCCCGTCCGGCACGGCTGTAACAGTGGGTGTCGGCGTGCCCACGGGCCGCACTTGAGGCTCTCTGCTTCACTCGCGATGCAGGTTGCCACTCGAACCTTCTTCGTTATCGTGTCGTGACTGACAGCCGGGGTGGAGAGCGACCCGGGCGGCGTCCATCGGCCCGGAGTTCGCTCCGGCTGGATGCTGTCCCGTGTCGGCACCGTGGCGGGCAGGTCGTCCCCGGACGGCAGGCCCGTTTCTCCTGCCCGGGTTCTGTGAACCCCTGGAAGTGCCGTGCGCCGCTCGCTCCAGCTCAGCCTGTTCGCCCTGGTCCTCGTGGGCCTCGTGGGCGGCGTGCTGACCTATTTCCTCGCCCAGAAGTCCGTGACGCTGACCGTCGACGGACAGGTGCGCCATGTCGGCACGTACGCCGGTACGGTCGGCGAGGTGCTGGACGAGGAAGGTCTGAAGCCGGGCGCGCACGACGTGCTCCTGCCGTCGGCAGGGCAGCCGGTCTCCACGGGGGACGCCGTCATCCTCAACCGGGCCAGGCCGCTGAAGCTCGATGTCGACGGCGTCCAGCGCGAGGTGTACGTGACCGCGCTGTCGGTGGACGACGCGCTGGCCCAGCTCGGCTTTCGCGCCGAAGGCCTCGTCCTGTCCGCCAGCCGTAGCGAGCGTCTTCCGCTCGAGGGCATGCAGCTGACGATCACCACGCCGAAGGACATCGTGCTGGTGGTCGACGGCAGGCAGACGGTCGTCAGGACGACAGCGGCCACCGCGGGCGATCTGCTCGCGGAGCAGGGCATCACGCTGGGCAAGACCGACCGCACCAGCCTCTTCCCGCAGCAGGCGCTGCTTCCCCGGATGCGCCTGCAGGTATTCCGGGTCGTGATCTCCGAGGAGACAGCGACCACGTCCATCACGCCCCCGAAGATCGAGACCAAGGACCCGAACGCCTTCGTCGATCAGACGACGGTGACCCGGCCCGGCGTGCCCGGCCAGCAGGTCACCACGTTCCGCATCACGCGTACCGACGGGGTCGTCACCGGTCGGAACGCCCTGCACACCTCGGTGACCCGTCAGGCCGTCCCCGAGCTCGTCACGGTCGGCCTGAAGCCGCGGCCGGCCAACACCCCCTCCGCGGACGGCCTGAACTGGGCAGCGCTGGCGAACTGCGAGTCCGGTGGCCGCCCGAACGCCGTCAGCGCGAGCGGCAAGTACCGCGGCATGTACCAGTTCTCCCGGTCGGCGTGGGCGGGCGTGGGCGGGACCGGCGACCCGGCGGCGGCGACGCCCCAGGAACAGACCTACCGGGCCCAGTTGCTCTACCAGCGGTCCGGTGCCGGCCAGTGGGGCTGCGGCTCCCACCTCTTCGACTGAGCGAGTCCTCCTGAGCGGCACACCCGAGCAGGGCGGCGGGCTGCTGGGCCCGGCCGTCATCCGCGAGCTCGCCCAGCAGCTCGACCTGCGTCCCACCAAGACGCTCGGGCAGAACTTCCTGCACGACGCGAACACGATCCGGCGGATCGTGCGGACCGCGGGGCTGCGTCCCGAGGACGTCGTCCTCGAGGTCGGCCCCGGGCTGGGCTCGCTCACGCTCGGGCTGCTCCCGGCCGCGGGGCACGTGACCGCCGTGGAGATCGATCCGCGGCTCGCCGCTTTGCTGCCCGTGACCGTCGCCGCCCGTGCTCCGCAGCTCGCCGACCGGCTGACCGTCGTGGAGGCCGATGCGCTCCGGGTGCGCGAACTCCCCGGCCCACCCCCGACCGCGCTGGTGGCCAACCTCCCGTACAACGTGGCCGTACCCGTGCTGCTGCACCTGCTCGAGCTGATTCCCACCCTCGATCGCGCCCTGGTGCTCGTCCAGGCCGAGGTGGCCGAGCGACTGGCCGCGCCCCCCGGTAGCTCCGCCTACGGCATCCCGTCGGTCAAGGCCGCCTGGTACGGCGAGGTGCGTCGCGCCGGCGCCGTCGGCCGGCGGGTCTTCTGGCCGGAGCCCAACGTCGACTCCGGGCTGGTCTCCCTGATCCGGCGGCCGCCCCCCGAGGGTGATCGCCGGGCCACCTTCGCCGTCGTCGACGCCGCCTTCGCCACCCGTCGCAAGGGTCTACGGGCGGCTCTCGCGTCGTGGGCCGGCAGCCCCGCCGCCGCCGAGACCCGGCTGCGCGCCGCAGGCATCGACCCCGCCACCCGGGGTGAGAAGCTCGCGGTCACCGACTTCGCCCGGCTCGCGGCGACCGAGCCGGTCGTCCCGTGACCGCGAATCTTCCGGACGAGGACGTCGTCGTCGCCCGGGCGCCCGCGAAGATCAACGTGCACCTCGCCGTCGGGCCGGCGCGTCCTGACGGTTTCCACGAGCTGTCCACGGTCTATCTGGCGGTGTCCCTGTTCGACACCGTGACGGTCGGTCCGGGGGAGGGCATCGCGCTCACGGTGTCGGGGGAGGGCACGGGGGCGGCCGGCGGCGCGAGTCGCGTTCCGGTCGATCGGAGCAACCTCGTCTGGCGGGCTGCCGAGCTGCTCGCGCAGCATGCGGGTGTGCCGGCCGACGCCACGGTCGACATCCGCAAGTCCATCCCGGCCGCCGCCGGTCTCGCCGGTGGCAGCGCCGACGCCGCGGCCGCGCTCGTGGCCCTGGATGCACTGTGGGACACCCGCGCCTCCCGCGCGGACCTGGTCGAGCTCGCGGCGCGGCTGGGCAGCGACGTCCCGTTCAGCCTGCTCGGCGGGATCGCCCTCGGCGCGGGCCGCGGTGAACAGCTCACCCCGGTGCTCGCCCGCGGGCGTTGGCATTGGGTGCTGGGGATGGCGAGGGAGGGGCTGTCCACACCAGCGGTCTACGCGGAGCTGGACCGGATGCGCGCTGCGGGCCGCATCCCGGACGGCGGTGAGCTCGCGCCCCCGGATCCGGTGATCGCCGCGCTCCGCAGCGGTCCGCTCCAGGCGCTGGCCGCGGTTCTGAGCAACGACCTCGAGGCGCCCGCCCTCAGCCTGCGGGGCGATCTCCGGCGGGCCCTGCGCGCGGCCACCGACGCCGGCGCGGCCGCGGCGCTGGTCAGTGGCTCCGGTCCCACCGTCGCCGCCCTGGCCCGCGACGAGGCCGCCGCGGTCCGGCTGACGGCGGCGCTGGCCGGCGAGGGGCTCTTCCGCACGGTGCGCGCCGTCCACGGGCCCGTGGCCGGCGCCCGTCTGGTCGGCTGAGCTCAGTCCTCTGCCGGGGGGACAGCCGCAGCCTCGTCGAGCAGTTCCGGCTCGTGGTCGAGGTGGGAGAGGCCGTTGTAGGCCAGGTTGACCAGGTGCGCGGCCACCTCGTGCTTGTCCAGCGACCGGTTGTCCAGCCACCACTGCCCGACGAGGGCCACCATGCCGACCAGGGCCTGGCTGTAGACGACGGCCATCTGCGGCTCGTATCCGCGGGAGTCGAACTGGCGGGCGAGGATGTGCTCGACCTTGCCCGCCACCTCACCGATCAGCGAGGAGAACGTGCCTCCGCTACTGGTCACCGGCGCGTCCCTGGTGAGCACCCGGAAACCGTCGGTGTCGGCCTCGATGTAGTCCAGCAGGACCATCGCAGCCCGCTCCAGCAGGTCCCGCGGGTGGCCGGGGGCGGACAACGCCGAGTTGAAGCGGTCCAGCAGGAGTTGCATCTCGCGATCCACGACGACGGCGTAGAGCCTCTCCTTGCCGCCGAAGTGCTCGTACACGACCGGCTTGCTGACGTCCGCGCGGGCGGCGATCTCCTCGATCGAGGTCGCCGCGAAGCCCTTCTGGGCGAACAGCTCGCGGCCGATGTCCAGCAGCTGCCGGTGTCGCTCGGGACCGGTCATCCGGACCCGTGACCGCGCCTGGCCGCTGCTCATCGCGTTCTCACCGGCGCGGTCGGGAAGGACGAGTCGGGAGCGTGGCCCCGCTCAGTTCGACGCCGGCACGGGCCGGCACCGCTTCGCGGCGAGCCGGACGGGGTCGGGCCACTTCACGTCCCGGACCCAGCGGAGCTTCTCGAACAGCCAGATGACCCGGGCGCTCATGTCGATCTGCCCGCGCAGCACGCCGTGGCGGGCGCAGGTCGGGTCGGCGTGGTGCAGGTTGTGCCACGACTCACCGCCGCTGAGGATGGCCAGCGGCCAGAAGTTGGTCGCCTTGTCCCGTGAGGTGAAGGGCCGGTTGCCCACGACGTGGCACACCGAGTTGATCGACCAGGTCACGTGGTGCAGCAGTGCCACCCTGACCAGCCCCGCCCAGAAGAACGCCGTCCAGCCGCCGGCCCAGCTCATGGTGACCAGGCCGCCGATGACCGCGGGCAGCGCCAAGCTGAGGAAGGCCCAGACGATGAACAGCCGGCTGGTCATGCGCAGGCCGGTGTCCTTGAGCAGGTCGGGCGCGTAGCGCTCGGCGTTGGTCTGCCGCCGGTCGAACAGCCAGCCCAGATGTGCGTGGAACATGCCCTTGACCAGGGCGCGGGTGTCGGTGCCGTAACGCCACGGCGAGTGCGGGTCGCCCTCGCGGTCGCTGAAGGCGTGGTGGCGGCGGTGGTCGGCGACCCACTGCACCACGGGCCCCTGGATCGCCATGCAACCGACGATCGCGAGAGCGATCCGCAGCGGCCGGACGGCCTTGAACGACCCATGGGTGAAGTACCGGTGATAGCCGACGGTCACCCCGAGCAGCGTCAGGAAGTAGAAGCCCACGAAAAGCCCGACGTCCAGCCACGACAGCCCCCACCCCCACGCGGCGGGGACGACCGCGGCGAGGGCGGCGAAGGGGACCACGACGAACACGTACAGGGTGATCTGCTCGAGCGCGCCCTTCTCCTTGCCGAGAGCGTTGGCCGGCAGCCCGGCGTTCGGGTCGGCCGGGCGAGGGGGTGCGGTCGGCCGGGTCAGGGCGGGAGCGGACAAATGATCTCCTGAGCGAATCGGGTCGGTGGCCGTAACCTACGGCAGCGTAGGGAAGGTGGCGAGCCGGGTGGAACCCGCTGATCGCTCACCCGTCCGGTGCCGGCGCGTGCCCCGAGTGCCCGCTCGCAATAGGCTCGCCCTGGGCGCCGTCCAACGCGGAGCCCCCGCGGCGCGATGTCCGGCGCCGGGGGTGGGGGATGGGGTAATCGGCAGCCCGCCGGCCTTTGGAGCCGTGCAGTCTCGGTTCGAGTCCGAGTCCCCCAGCCAGAACGACAGCCAGAACACGCAGCCTTCCGAGGAGATCCGTGGTCGCGCAGGAGCAATCGGTGTCCACCGCTGGGGTCGGGGAGGGCGGGGAGAGCGGAGTCGCCGCCGTCGTCGTCCTCGCCGCAGGTCAGGGCACGCGCATGCGTTCGGCCACCCCCAAGGTGCTGCACTCCTTCGGCGGGCGGTCGATGCTCGGTCACGTCCTGGCAGCGACGGCGCCCCTGGACGCCGGCTCCACCGTGGTCGTGGTCGGCTCCGGCCGGGCGGCGGTCGAGGAGCACCTCACCCAGGTCGCCCCGGACGCGCTGCCGGTCGTCCAGGACCAGCAGCGGGGTTCCGGCCACGCAGCGGCCGTGGCGCTGGCCGCGATCCCCGACGTCCAGGGCCCGGTCCTGCTGGTCAACGGCGACGCCCCGCTGCTCCGGGTCGAGACGGTGACCGCGCTGGTCGACGCGCACCGAGCTGCCGGCAACGTGCTCACGGTGCTGACCGCCGAGGTGCAGGACCCCACCGGTCTCGGCCGCATCGTCCGGGACGCCGGCGGCGCGGTGCGGGCCATCGTCGAGGAGCGCGACGCCACCGCCGAGCAGCGCGCCGTCCACGAGATCAATGCCGGGGTCTACATCGGTGACGCGGCCGCGCTGCGCCGGGCGCTGGCCGGCCTCGGTCAGGACAACGACCAGGGCGAGCAGTACCTCACCGACGTCCTCGCGCGGTTGGTCGCCGAGGGTGCGCCGGTCGGCGGCGTGCCCGCGGCGGAGGCGGACGACGTGCTGGGGTGCAACGACCAGCGCGAGCTCGCCGCCCGTCGCCGCACCCTCAACGACCGTGTGCTCGACGACCTCATGCGCGCCGGGGTGACCGTCGTCGACCCGATGACCACCTGGGTCGATGTCACCGCGTCCGTAGCCGCCGACGCCGTGCTGCAGCCGGGCACCCAGATCCTCGGCAGCACGTCCGTCGGCCCCGGCGCGACGGTCGGCCCCGACACCACGCTCGTCGACACCACGGTCGATGCGGGGGCGTCCGTCGTCCGCTCGCACTGCCTGGGGGCAGAGATCGGCCCGGACGCCTCGGTCGGCCCGTTCAGCTACCTGCGGCCAGGTACCCGGCTGTCCCGCGGGAGCAAGGTGGGCGCGTTCGTCGAGACGAAGAACGCCGAGGTGGGCGAGGACTCGAAGGTGCCGCACCTGTCCTACGTCGGCGACGCCACCATCGGCCGTGGCGCGAACATCGGCGCCGCAACGGTGTTCGTCAACTACGACGGCGTGGCCAAGCACCGCACGACGATCGGCGACCACGTGCGCATCGGGTCGGACAGCATGCTGGTGGCGCCGGTCACGGTGGGGGACGGCGCGTACACCGCCGCGGGCTCGGTGATCACCACGGATGTTCCCCCCGGGGCCATGGCCATCGCGCGGGCGCGTCAGCGGAATGTGGCAGGCTGGGTGGGCCGTCGCCGCTCCGGGACGCCCGCGGCGGAAGCCGCGGCCGCCGCCCAGAGCAGCGCGGCGGCGGCCGGAGAGGGCCGATCCGAGGCCTCCGGGACGGACACCGAGCAGTAGGGGACTACAAGCCGATGAGCGTGATCCGGCAGGCGAACAGCAAGAGCCTCATGCTCTTCTCCGGGCGGGCGTACCCGGAGCTGACCGATGAGATCGCCGGGCACCTCGGCGTGACCCCGACGCCCACCGCCGCGTACGAGTTCGCCAACGGCGAGCTCTTCGTCCGGTTCGAGGAGTCGGTCCGCGGGTCCGACGCCTTCGTGGTGCAGAGCCACACGGCGCCGATCAACACCTGGCTCATGGAGCAGCTGATCATGGTCGACGCGCTCAAGCGCGCCTCGGCCAAGCGGATCACCGTGGTGGCCCCGTTCTTCCCGTACGCCCGCCAGGACAAGAAGCACCGCGGCCGCGAGCCCATCTCCGCGCGCCTGGTCGCGGACATGTTCAAGACCGCCGGGGCCGACCGGTTGATGGCCGTGGACCTGCACACCGCCCAGATCCAGGGCTTCTTCGACGGCCCGGTCGACCACCTCTTCGCCCTCGACCTGCTCGTCAACCATGTACGCGAGCGGTGGAGCGACCGCGATCTGACGGTCGTCTCGCCGGACTCGGGCCGGGTCCGCGTGGCCGAGCGGTGGACCGACAAGCTCGGCGGGACCCCGCTCGCGTTCATCCACAAGACACGCGACCCGCTGCGGCCGAACGAGGTCAAGGCCAACCGCGTCGTCGGCGAGGTGGAGGGCCGGGTCTGCATCCTGGTCGACGACATGATCGACACCGGGGGCACGATCGTGAAGGCCGCCGAGACCCTCTTCGACGCAGGCGCCGCGGACGTCATCGTCACCGCCACCCACGGCGTGCTGTCCGGTCCCGCTGTCGACCGTCTGAAGAACAGCCGGGTCAGCGAGGTCATCGTGACCAACACGCTGCCGATCGACCCGGCCCGCCAGTTCGACAAGCTGACCGTGCTCTCGATCGCCCCCCTGCTCGCCCGGGCGATCAAGGAGGTCTTCGAGGACGGCTCGGTCACCAGCCTCTTCGACGGGAACAGCTGATCGGTCCTGCCCCGCGCAGCAGGGGAACGGCACCTGGCCGCGGTACCTCGCCTGCGGCGAGGTAAGGTGGCCCCGCCCGGCGAGGGAGACGGTCTCCGTACTCCGTGATCGACGTGCGTCCTGCCCTCAGGGGTGTGCCGCGCTCGTGCGCCGGCCGCAGACCCGATCCACCTCTTGAGGAGCACACCACCGTGGCCGACTTCCGCCTCGCCGCCGAGCCCCGCACCGAGTTCGGCAAGGGCAGTGCCCGCCGTCTCCGCCGCGCCGGTCGCATCCCCGCCGTCCTCTACGGGCACGGCCAGGACACCGTCCACCTGTCGCTGCCCGGCCGTGAGTTCGCTGCCGCGCTGCGCAACGGCGGCGGCAACGCCCTGCTGACCATCGTGCTGGACGGCAAGGAGCAGCTCGCGCTCACCAAGGCCGTGCAGCGCGACGCGCTGACGCGCCTGCACGAGCACGCCGACCTGCTGGTGGTCCGCCGTGGCGAGAAGACCACGGTCGAGGTGCCGATCGTCATCGTCGGCGAGCCCGCGCCCGACACGATCCCGAACCACCAGCTGAACACCGTCGCCATCGAGGCCGACGCGACCAAGCTGCCCGACAGCATCGAGGCCGACATCACCGGCCGGACCGCCGGCCAGGGCATCACCGCCGGCGAGCTGGTCCTCCCCGCGGGCTCGACCCTCGTCACCGACCCCGACGCCCTCGTCATCGGCTTCCTCGGCGCCCCCACGGCCGAGGCGCTGGAGGCCGAGCTCGCCGAGGCCGAGGCCGGGGCCGGCATCGAGAAGGAGGAGGCCGGCACCGAGGAGACCGCGGCTGCCGCCGAGGGCGAGGAGTCCGGCGCCGAGGGCGGCTCCGGCTCGGCCGACGAGTCCTGAGCGGCATCCGCTGAGCGAGAGCACGACCTCCGGGGGCGTCGGCACTGCCGGCGCCCCCGGCACGTCCACGCCCGAGGGGCCCGTGTCCGAGGGGCCCTTCCTGGTGGTGGGGCTCGGGAACCCCGGCCCGGGGTACGCCGGGAACCGGCACAACGTCGGCGCCATGGTCCTCGAGGAGCTGGCTGCCCGCGCCGGCATCAAGCTGTCCCCGGGAAAGGGGTCCCGCGCCCGCGCGCTCTTCGGTGAAGGTCGGCTGGCCGGTCGGCGCGTGGTCCTCGCCCGCCCGGCCACGTACATGAACGAGTCCGGCGGCCCCGTGCGCGGGTTGCTCGACTACCACCACCTGCCCGCCACTGACCTCGTCGTCCTGCACGACGAGCTGGACATCCCCTTCTCGTCCGTCAGGCTCAAGCGGGGCGGGGGCGAGGGTGGCCACAACGGGCTGCGCTCGATCACCCGTTCCACCGGCACGAAGGACTACCTGCGGGTACGCGTCGGCATCGGCCGGCCGCCGGGCCGGCAGGAGGCCGCCGACTTCGTCCTCAAGGACTTCTCCGCGACCGAGCGCAAGGAGCTCGACCTCCTCGTGGTCGAGGCCGCCGACGCCACCGAGCTGCTGCTGTCCCACGGTCTCGAGGCCGCCCAGAACGA
>JAODNN010000129.1 GCA_025465355.1 Blastococcus sp.
CTCGACGTCGTCGCACTCACCGACCACGACACCACCGATGGCTGGACCGCTGCGGCGGCCGCGCGCCGCCCGGGCCTGATGGTCGTCCCGGGCATGGAGCTGTCCTGCCGCTGGATGCCGGGGGACCAGCCGCCGATCAGCGTCCACCTGCTCGCCTACCTCTTCGATCCCGGGCACCCGGCGCTGCTCGCCGAGCGGACCCGCTTGCGGCAGGAGCGCCTGAGCCGAGGCGAGCGCATGGTCGGCGGCCTCGCCGCCGCCGGCTACCCGGTGACCTGGGACCGCATCGTGGAGGCCTCCGAGGGCGGCGTCGTCGGGCGACCGCACGTCGCCCGCGCCCTGGTCGCCGCCGGCGTCGTCGAGTCGGTCGACCAGGCCTTCGCCACGCTGTTGAACCACCGCAGCCCCTATTACGTGGCCAAGATCGACACCGACGTCGTCGAGGGCATCGCCCTCGTGCGCGCCGCGGGCGGGGTGCCGGTGTTCGCGCACGGCCTGGCCAGAAAGCGCGGCCGCGTGGTGGGGGACGCCGCGATCATCGCGATGGCAGACGCCGGGCTGCTGGGGCTCGAGGTCGATCACCCGGACCACAGCCCCGACGAGCGCGAGCATCTCCGCGCCCTGGCCGGCCGCCTCGGCCTGCTCGCCACCGGCTCCAGCGACTACCACGGGACCAACAAGACGACGCCGATCGGCGCCTGTCTCACCGAGCCGGACCAGTTCGAGGCCCTGCTGGCCGCGGGAACCGGCAGCGCGCCCTTCCGCGACTGATCCGGAACCGTCGGTCCCGGCCGTTACCGTGTCGACATGACGGCCGGCGGGCAGGGCAGCGGCGGCCCGGCCGCCGCGCAGCTCGATCTGCCCGGCATGCCCAAGCGGCTCTTCCAGGCCACACCGAGCAAGCTCGCCTGCTTCAGCGACTGCCCACGCCGCTACCGCTTCACCTACGTCGAGCGGCCGCAGCCCCCCAAGGGGCCGCCGTGGGCGCACAACACCGTGGGTTCCGCGGTGCACGCGGCGATGCGGTCGTGGTGGGAGCTCCCGGTCGAGAAGCGCACACCGGTCGCGGCCCGCCAGCTCCTCTACGGGGTGTGGTCGCGCACCGGCTTCCGCGACGAGGAGCAGGCCGACCGGTGGCGGGCCCGCGCCGCCGGGTGGCTTAGTGACTACGTGGCAGGCCTCGACCCCCTTGACGAGCCGGCCGGCACCGAGCGCACTGTCGGGGCGACCACCGACCGGCTCGCCCTCTCCGGCCGGGTCGACCGCATCGATCAGCGCGGTGACGAGCTCGTCGTCGTCGACTACAAGACCGGCAGGGTGCCCAGCACCGAGGACGAGGCCCGCGGGTCACCCGCGCTGGCCATCTACGTCCTCGGCGTGCGTCGCACGCTGCGCCGGGCGTGCAGCAGGGTCGAGCTGCACCACCTGCCCTCGGGCACCGTGGCCGCCTTCGAGCACACCGAGAAGTCACTGGCCAACCATGTGCGCCGAGCCGAGGACACCGCCGCGGACATCGAGACGGCGGCCGCGGCCCTGGCCGACGGGCAGGACGTCGATGTCGCGTTCCCGCCGGTCACCGGGCCTCAGTGCAGCTGGTGCGACTTCCGCCCGAGCTGTCCCGCCGGTCAGGCCGCCGTCCCCCCGCGCGAGACGTGGAGCTTCCTCGCAGATGAATCGACGCCGGGCGAGTGAGCCTGATCAGGCGCTGAGCCGGGCGGTCGCCCCCACCCGCTCGATGCCGGCCCACACGATCGGTGAGCGCCGGGCCCGCTGCGGCAGCTGCAGAGTGGCCTGCCGGAAGGCCCTCAGTCCCGCCGTGGCCGCGGCGTCGGTGAGGCCCAGCCCCGGCAGCGAGTACATCCGCCGGGCCCAGGCGGGCAAGGTGGCGAACGACAGTCCGGCGAGGGTGCCCCAGGCTGCACGCGCGGGGGTCAGGAACCGTACCCAGGCCGGCATCGGCGGGAGCAGCAGCAGCCGGCAGGCGTCCCGCGCGGCCGCCGTCACGGCCAACCGTGGTCGCGCCCGCTCGAAGTAGGCGGCCAGCTCGGCGGTCGACCGCGGCACAACGGCCTCGACCGCGCCGATGAGCGCGGCGGCAGTGGCCTGCTCGGAGACGTACCGGTCGGCGTCGCCGTCGGACAGCGGCACGCCGGCCCGGCGGGCGACCGAGAGCAGCGAGTCGACCTCGCAGCAGTGCACCCACAGCAGCAGGTCGGGGTCGTCGACCCGGTAGGCCCGGCCGGTCGTCTCCTCCGTGCCGCCCAGCCGGTGGTGGACGCCACGCACCCGCCGGACGGCACGGAGCGCGTCCCGGCGGGTGCCGAACGTCAGCGTGTCCACGTAGGCGGCGGTGCGGGTCAACCGTGGCCACGGGGCCCTGTGGAAGCCGTCGGAGAACCGGGCGACGCCGTCCATGGCGACCGGATGGAGCGCCTGAAGCAGCAGCGCCCGGAGCCCGGCGACGGAGAAGGTCGGGTCCACGTGGATCCGCCAGGTCACGCTCTCGGGGCCGAAGAAACCGAGCCGGTCCTCCGCGGGCGTCCAGTCCGAGGGCGACAGCGAGGTCATGGCCGCGTCCCGCCGGTCACCGACGTCCAGAAGTCGAGCAGCACCTCGGCGGTGCGGGGCGGGTTGTCCACGGCGGGGGAGTGGATGGACCTGTCGATGACCTCGTGGCGGGCACCGAGCCGTGCGGCCATGTCCGCCTGCACGTGAGGCAGCCAGGCGTCGTCCGCCTCCCCGTGCGCCACCAGCACGGGGACGCCGGTCCCCGCCAGCTCCGCCACCCGGTCGGGCTCACCGAGCATCGCATCGGCCATGCCGCGCAGCCCGGCCGCCGAATTGCGCAGGAACCGCCGCGACAGGAACTCGCGGGTGGGTGGCGGCACGGCCTGGGCTCGCGGGTCGGTCATGGCCAGCTGATCCATGGCCTCCTGTACGAGTTCCACCCCGCCGGCCGCCAGGAGCGGTGCGAGGTGATCGAGGAGCTCGGCGCGACGCCCGGTCAGCCGCGACGGACCCGAGCCCAGCAGGGTCAGCGACGTGACGGCACCCGGGTCGGCCAGGACGGCCGCGCGGGTCACCAGGCCGCCGAAGCTGTGCCCGACCAGGTGCGGCGGCTCGTCGCTCTCCTTGCGCAGGACGTCGGCCACGGCGAGGACGTCGGCCGCGAGCTCGGCCACCGCGTAGGCGGCCGGATCGTCCGGTCCGGGTGACTCGTACTGGCCGCGCTGGTCGATCGCCACCACGCGGAAGCCGGCGGCCGTCAGGGGGGCCAGCACGGGGGCGAAGTCCTCCTTGCTGCCGGTGAACCCGGCGACCAGCAGGGCGGTCCCGCGGGCGGCGTGGCCGCCGGTGTCGAGCGCTGCCAGGGGACCGGCGCGGCCGCGGAACGTGCGGGGCGCCGCATCGTGATCGGCGAGCTGGCGGAGGTCGGTGGAGCTGATGGCGAGATTCACCGAGGAGTCGGGGCCTCCGGGCAGGACCATGCCGACCAGTCAACCTCGCGGATCCGGCACGTGCCGGGCAGGGTCAGCGGTAGCCGAGCACCTGGCCGGGAAGCCGGTAGACCACGGTGCTGCCGACCACGGCAGTGATGCCGCCGTCGGGCACACCGGAGGCGGTGGAGCGGCTCCGCTCCGCGCCGGTTCCGGGGTCGCGGACGACGAACGCACCGGCCTCGGGGACGACGACGGCGGCGTTCGCCGGCAGCTGGCCGCCGCCCCCCTCGACCGAGGGGAGGCCGAGCGCGCTGCCCGTCCAGCGCACCGCGCCGGTCGACGGGTCGAGCGACAGCACCGTGCCGTGGGCCCACAGGAGAAGGGTGCCGGGCACGGAGAGCTCCGTGGGGGCGGCCGCGGTGTCCTGCGACGGCAGCCCCACCGACTGCCGCTGGGCGCCGTCGCCGGCGGCGAGGACCCGCAACTCGTCGCCCACGACGACCGTGACCAGTTCGTCCGCGCCGGCCAGCCGAACGTCGGCCCCGTCCGGAGCCGGGAGGTCGCGCGTCCAGTGCGGGGTCCCGGTGCTCCCGTCGAGCAGGATCACCTGGAAGGACGCCGCGCCCGGGCAGCGCTGCAGCAGCACCATCCCGCTGCTGCCGGCCCGGGCGTCGGCGATCGTGCAGCCCTGCGGGGCGTGGCGGCCCCAGCGGATGTTGTCGCCGGTCGGGTCGAGGTCGACCACCCCTGTCGGGGAGACCGCGAGCACGTGCCCCGTGGTGCTGGTCAGCCGCACGTCCGGCCGGAGGTCCAGGTTGCGGTTCCAGGTCCGGACCCCCGTGCCGGCGTCCAGCGCGACCGCCTGGTCGCACCGGTCCCCGGTGGCGTACACGGCGACGGCCACGCCGTCGGTGGCGGTGAGGCCGCAGAGCCGCCGGTTCGAGCGGGTGTAGTGCCACACCTCCCGGCCGGTGGCCGGGTCCAGGGCGGTGACGCCGTGCGCCGAGCCGACGATCACCCGGCCCTGCTGCACCACCTGCTCCGGCAGCGCGTCCCCTGGGACCGACCACGCCTGGGACAGCGCTCGAGCGGGGGAGCCGGAGGCGGGAGCGGGCCGGGGTGCGGTGGTGCTGGAGGTCGCCCGCGCGTCGGAGCCCCGCCACAGCACGACGGCGACCACCAGGAGCGCCAGCACGCCCGCCGTCCAGATCCAGGCCCGGAGCGGCGGGCGGCGCAGAGTCGTACCGGGCACGGCGCCCGACGATGTCACACGGGGCTGGGGATCAGGCGGCGGACTCGGAGCCGCCGCGGTTGGCCCCGCCACGACGGCGGCGCCGGTGGCGGGGTGCGCCGGACGAACCGGACTCACCGGCCGGCGTGGCCGGCGCTGACTGCTCGCCGCTCGCGGGCGCGGACGAGCCACCGCCGCCCCGGGTACGCCGGCGCGGCGAGCCGCTGCGGGAGGCGGCCGGACGGTCGCCCTCGGTCCGCTCGTGCGAGCCGCCGTAACCGCCGGAGCCGCCCGAGCGGTTGCGCTTGCCGGTCTCGCCGAGGTCCTCGAGGGTCTCTGCGTCCAGGCCCTCGCGGGTCCGCTGCGACCGCGGCAGCCGGCCGGTGGCGGTCTCCGGCACGTCGAGGTCGGAGTACACCCACGGCGAGGTGGAGTAGGTCTCCGGCGGGTCCGCGAACTGCAGGTCCAGCGCCTTGTTGATCAGCTGCCACCGCGGGATGTCGTCCCAGTCCACCAGCGTGACGGCGATACCCTCGTTGCCCGCGCGGCCGGTGCGGCCGATGCGGTGCACGTAGGTCTTCTCGTCCTCGGGGCACTGGTAGTTCACGACGTGGCTGACGCCGGTGACGTCGATGCCGCGTGCGGCGACGTCGGTGGCGACGAGCACGTCCACCTTGCCGCTGCGGAAGGCCCGCAGCGCCTGCTCGCGCGCACCCTGGCCGAGGTCACCGTGCACGGCGGCCGCGGCGAAACCGCGGTCGACGAGGTCGTCGGCCACCTTCTGGGCGGTCCGCTTGGTGCGGCAGAAGACCATCACCAGGCCGCGGTCGCGGGACTGCAGCACGCGCGAGAGCAGTTCCGGCTTGTCCAGGTTGTGGGCCCGGTAGATGAACTGCGTGGTCTGCGGGACCGTCGAGCCCTCGTCGTTGCCGTGGGCGCGGATGTGCGTCGGCTGGCTCATGAACGAGCGGGACAGGTTCACGATGGGGCCGGGCATGGTGGCCGAGAACAGCATCGTCTGACGCTTGTCGGGGACCATGCCGAGGATCCGCTCGATGTCGGGCAGGAAGCCCAGGTCGAGCATCTCGTCGGCCTCGTCGAGGACGAGCACCTTGACCTTGCCCAGGATCAGGTGGCCCTGCTGGGCCAGGTCCAGGAGCCGGCCGGGTGTGCCGACGACGATCTCGACGCCGCTCTGCAGCGACTGGACCTGTGGCTCGTACGCGCGGCCGCCGTAGATGGCCTGCACGCGGATGCCGCGCTTGGCGCCCGCGGCGGCCAGGTCACGGGAGACCTGCACGCAGAGCTCGCGGGTGGGGACGACGACCAGTGCCTGCGGGACGCCGTCGCCGCCCTCGGCCGGGGGAACGACGCGCTGCAGCATCGGGACGCCGAAGCCGAGCGTCTTGCCGGTGCCGGTGCGGGCCTGACCGATGAGGTCGTGGCCGGCCAGCGCCAGCGGAAGCGTGAGTTCCTGGATCGCGAAAGTGCGGGTGATGCCCACCTCGGCCAGCGCGGCGACGACGTCGGGGTGGACGTCGAAGTCGCTGAACAGGGGGCTGTCCGCGGCGACGGAAGCGCCGCCGAGTTCCTCGACGGCCTCCTCGAGCTGCTCGGGGTCCGGGGCGCCGGTCTCGGCGTGCTCCAGGGCCGTGGGCTCGAGGTCCGTGCCGGACATCTCGGGGATGGTGTTCTCGATGGAGGTCAGTTGTCTCGCCTCTGGTCTGCTGGGGGACCGGCTCCGGCGGCGGGAATCGCCGCGTCGGACCTGTCCCGGGTCGGTTGTCGCGGGATCAGTTCCAGCGCCGACGCGGCCAGCAGACCGGGCGTCAGGGGAGATCGACCCGGGAGACAGCCCTCGGAGGGCTCTCGATCACCGGCCCCGAGGGGCGGCGTCCAGCGGTTGTCAGCGCACAGATATACAAGCGAACCGAACGGCTCACCGATTCCCATCTTAGCGCGGCTACCGGTTAGCCTCTCCGCGCCGCGCTGTCCAGCGACCTGCGTCACACCCGTCCGGGTCAGACGCGCTCCACCCCGAGCTCAGGAGATGCGTGTGACCCCGGTCGACACCAGTGCCGTCGCCGATCTGCTGGGAGTGCTCGCCTACGCCGAACTGACCGCGTTCGACCGGCTCGCCGAGGACGCCCGCATGGCGCCCACCCTGGAGGGCCGCGCCGCGCTGGCCCGGATGGCGGCAGCGGAGATCGGGCACCACGTCCGCCTGATCGAGCGGATGACCGAGCTGGGCGTGGACCCGGCCGAGACGATGGCCCCGTTCGTCTCCGCGCTGGACACCTTCCACGAGAGCACCCGCCCGAACACCTGGCTGGAGGGGCTGGTCAAGGCCTACGTGGGCGACGGGCTGGCCACCGACTTCTACCGGGAGATCGCCGCGTTCCTGCCCGACCCCGATCGCGCGCTGGTCCTCGACGTGCTCGCCGACACCGGGCATGCCGGGTTCGCCGTCCGTGAGGTCCGCGCGGCGATAGCGGCGGACCGCCGGGTCGGCGGTCGGCTGGCCCTCTGGGGACGGCGGCTCGTGGGGGAGGCGATCACCCAGTCCCAGGCGGTGATCGCGGAGCACGACCGGCTGGCCGAGCTGATCATGGCGGGCGTGGGCGACGTCGGCGGGGTAGCCCGCCTGATCGAGCGGATCACCGACGCCCACACCGCGCGCATGAAGGCGCTCGGGCTTCGCGGTTAGACCTTGAACTGGCCGACGAGCCGGGACAGTTCGGCGGTGACGTCCGCCAGTCCTTCCACAGCCTCGCGGGTCTGGGTGGCGTCGGCCCCGGTCTCGGCGCTGACCGTCGAGATGGTGGTGATCGACGCGGCGATCGAGCCGGTGCCCTGCGCCGCCTCGCTGACGCTGCGGGACATCTCGTTGGTCGTGGCGGTCTGCTCCTCGACCGCACTGGCGATGGTGGTCTGGTAGTCGCTGATCTGGGAGATCACCTCGTCGATCCGGGCGATCGCGGCAATCGCCTGGGTGGTGTCGGTCTGGATGGCCTCCACCCGGCGGACGATGTCCTCGGTCGCCTTGGACGTCTCCTGGGCCAGCTCCTTGACCTCGTTGGCGACCACCGCGAAGCCCTTGCCCGCCTCCCCGGCCCGCGCCGCCTCGATGGTGGCGTTCAGCGCCAGCAGATTCGTCTGCTCGGCGATGCTCGTGATCACCTTCACCACGTTGCCGATCTCCGCCGAGGACTCGCCCAGCTTGGCCACTGTCGCGTTGGTCTCGACGGCGACGGTGACTGCTTCGCCGGCCATCCGTGCGGCCTCGTTGGCGTTGGTGGCGATCTCGCGGATGCTCGCGCCCATCTCCTCGGCGCCTGCGGCAACCGTCTGCACATTGCGCGACACCTGCTCGGCTGCGGCCGACACCTGCTGGGTCTGAGCCGCCGTCTGCCCAGCGGACTCGACCATCCGGTTGGAGACCCCTGACATCCCCGCCGAGACCTCGGTCAGGGAGTCGGAAGCCCGGCCGATGCCGGACACGGTGTCCGCCACCTTGGAGACGAACCGGTTGAACGCCGCTCCCAGGCGCCCGATCTCGTCCTTGCGAGCCTCGTCCACCCGAGCGGTGAGGTCCCCGTCGCCGTCGGCGATCTCCTCCATCCGCAGGCGCAGCGTGTCCAGGGGGGCCACCACGCGCCGGGCCACCAGCAGGGTGGCCAGGCCGGCCAGCAGCATCGTCACCACGGCGCCCACGAGGATTGCCGACCGCAGGGAGTGTGCGCCGGCGAGGATTGCGCCCTCCGGGATGTCGACGACCAGTGACCAGTGCTGTCCCTTGCCCACCGTGATCGGTGCGGCTACGAGGACGCTGCCGTCGACCGTCCCCTGCGCCAGGCCGCCGCGGCGCACCGCGTCCGCGGCCAGACGGGCGGCGGCGCCCCTCGGCGCCGCGCCGGCCTTGTCCCCGGGCCGGTTGCTGGCGACGACCTTGCCGCCGTCGGACACGAGGGCGGCACGGCCGACGCCATCGGGCCGGATCGCCCCGATCTGTTGCCCCACGCTGGTGAGCGGGACGTCGACACCCGCGACACCGATCACCTGGTTGCCCGCCCGGATCGGGGACGTGAGCGACGTCATCAGGACGGTCTTGCCGCCCACCTGGTATTCGTAGGGCTCGATGGCGACGGGGACTCCCTTGTTCCGCGGAACGAGGTAGTAGTCACCCGCGCCCGGCTTCTCGTAGTCGGTCAGCGGGCTCACGGAGATCTGGGCGCCGTCCCTGAACCAGTACGACACGTACCGCCCGGTGGCATCGGACCTGGGGTCGGCGACGTGGCCGGCGTCCCCGTTGTCGAAGGCGTTGGGCTCGAAGGCCGACCACACCGCCAGCAGTGAATTGTCCGCGGCCAGCAGGTCACGCTCGATCGAGTCCGCGATGACGCGGTTGCCCTGCCGGGTGGCCGCGAGAACGCTCAGGGTCTGTCCGAGGGCCTGCGCCGTCCCCATCTGACGGATGATGCCGGTCTCGACCTTCTGTGCCTCCTCGGCTGCCAGGCTGCTGGTGTACCGCATCCCGTCGTCCCGTGCCCGGTTCGTGGTCAAGGTCGCGATGACGGTGACCAACCCGGCCAGCGCCACGGCTAACACCACAGCGGTGCTGACGACGAGGCGGGTCTTCACACTCACAGGGACTCCCAGGGACGGCGAGCACGTGACATTCGGCACGTGTCAGTGCATGTATCGGCAGGTGGGAGTGGAGTCGGTACATCGGAGAAAACGCCGACGGGGCGCCTCCGCGAGTGCGGAGGCGCCCCGTCGGGGGTTCTGGCTCAGGCGCCGGCGATGAAGCCCACGCGACGCTGGTCGGGCTGGGCGATCTCCACGTAGGCGATCCGGTCAACCGGGACGACGACCCGGCGGCCTCGCTCGTCGACCAGGGTCAGGAGACCGTCCTTGGTTGTGCCGGACATCGCTGCCGACACCTCCTTGGCGATCTCGTCGGGGGTCTTGGGGCTGTCGATGACCAGCTCCCGGGGGGAGTGCTGGACGCCGATCTTGACTTCCACGTGGGCGATGCCTCCTCGGTTCGCGACTGTCCCCAACGCTAGCCCAGCAGGACTCTCGCGGACGGGTCATGGGGATGCGCCTTCAGCGAAACGCCCCGCGTCGGTGCTCAGTGACCGAGGTGCTCGCCGTCGTCGACGCGCGGGAAGCCGGAGATCCCGCGCCAGGCGAGGGCGGACAGCAGCGCGACAGCCTCGTCGCGGGAGACCGTGCCCTTACGGGGCAGCCACCAGCGGGCGCTCGTCTCGGCCAGGCCGGTCAGCCCGGAGGCCAGCAGGAGGGCGCGCTCGGGGTCGGCGCCGGTGTCGGCGGCGATGACCTCCGCGATCGCCTCGACGCATACCTCGGTGCCGCGGTCGACGATCGCCCGGACGTCGGCGTCGTTGCGCAGATCGGACTCGAAGACCAGGCGGAACGCCTCGCCCTCGGCGTCGATGAAGTCGTAGTAGGCGCCGACCGTGCCGTTGACCCGCGCCCGGTTGTCATCGGTGGTGCTCATTGCCTCACCGACCCGGTCGGCCAGTTCGGAGACGTGCTCCTCGAGAAGCGCCAGGTACAGGTCCCGCTTGCCGGGGAAGTGCTGGTAGAGCACCGGCTTGCTGACCCCGGCGCGGTCGGCGATGTCGTCCATCGCCGCGGCGTGGAACCCCTGGGCGACGAAGACGTCCTGCGCCGCCCGGAGCAACTGGAGCCGGCGCGCACCCCGCGGAAGGCGGGACGTGCGCCGCGCGGGCTCGGTGGCGTGGCCTGGGGTCTGCATGGCAACCCCGATGTTACCGGCGGGTTCGCGCATCGCATTTCCGGACGCTCGTGGCGTATTACTTTCGAGGCGATGACCGACGCACTCTCGAGCCCGGTTCCCGGGCCCGCACCGACCACCTTGTCCGCCGTTCCCTCCGCGACGCCGCTGCCTCCGCTGGACGCCGTCCTGCCGCCCTGGCCGGGCGAGTCCTGGCCGGTCCGGGGGGGAGAGGTCTTCGTCCGGCGCACCCCCTACGCCGGACCGGTCGACGGGCCGGACGACGACGCGCCACGCGAACGGGCGCTGTACGTGCACGGCCTGGGAGGGGCGTCCACCAACTGGACCGATCTGGCCGGACTGCTCGCCGTCCGTTTCGACGGCTGGGCCGTCGACCTGCCCGGCTTCGGCCGCTCGCAGCCGCCGCGCGGGCGTTACTCGATCCGCGGCCATGTGCAGACGGTGATCGAGGTGCTCGAGCGGGTCGCGGACCAGCCAGGTGAGGAGGCGGGCCGGCCGGTGCACCTGCTCGGCAACTCGCTGGGCGGTCTGGTGAGCGTGCTCGTGGCCGCCCGCCGTCCGGACCTCGTCGCGTCCCTCACGCTGATCTCCCCGGCGATGCCCGTCTACCGGGTCCCCGCGGCGTTCAGCCGCGCTCTCCTGCTCATCCTCCTTCCTGGCGTCCCGTCCCTCGCGGAGCGGCGGATGGCCGGGATCGAGCCCGAGGAGCACGTGCGCGCCATGGTGACGATGTGCTTCGGGGACCCCGCACTGGTACCGCCGGAGCGGGTGGAACAGGCCGTCTCGGAGATGCGTGAGCGGGCCGGGCAGCCGTGGGCGGACCGTGCGCTGACCCGCAGCATGCGGGGCCTGATCACGTCCTACCTGCGTGTCGGCACCGCGAACGCCTGGCGGATGGCGCGGGGGCTGCGACCGCCGACCCTGGTGCTGTGGGGTGCGAGCGACCGGCTGGTCGATCCACGGCTGGCGCCCCGCCTGGCCGCCGCGATCCCGAACGCCCGCCTCGCTGTCCTGGACGGGGTGGGGCACGTGGCCATGCTCGAGGCTCCCGAGACGACGGCCCGCCTGGTGCTCGGAATGGTCGAGGGCCGCGCCGCTCCGGTGCCCGCCGCGGGCTGATCCCCGCCGGCTCTCCTGTGCACGGACCCCCGCTGGACGTGCCGACCCGCCGGGCTGTCGCCGAGTCGCCACGGAGCGTGAGACTCTGGTCCGCTGACGCGGCAGACCGACCAGAGCAGGAGGGCGGCCAGTGGGAGGACGTCCGGCCGACGGCCGGCCCACCGGTGCGCGGGTGGCCGAGCGCCGTCCCGGGACGGCGGGCCGCGGTGCGCCGCCGACGGGGCCGCTCGTCGCCAGGCCCCATCTGCAGACCAGCCCGCGGCCCCGGACGACGACGGCCGATGCCAACCGGATCCGCCGCTTCGTGCACCGCTACGGCTGGCGGGCGTACGCCATTCCGCTGTTGACGATCGCGACGATCGTCACGCTCGTCGATCTCGTGACGTCCACACCTGCGGTTCCGTCCGGGGGGTCGACCGGCGCGGCGGTGGCGGCCACCTCGGCTGCGTCGCCGTCGGCGGGCCCGACCTCGTCCCTGGACGGCGATGCCGGGCCCCCCGAAACGGCGCCCGTGGTCGGCGAGGCGAGCTTCGTCCACAAGGGCACCGGGACCGTCACCGTCGTCGATGGGACCTCCGCGGTCCGCGGGACCGGCCCCCTGCGGCGCTTCGTCGTCGAGACCGAGGACGGGATCGCCGTCGACAGGGTCGCTTTCGCGCGCGCCGTGGAATCGACGCTGGCCGACCCCCGCTCATGGGGCCATGGCGGGCAGATGTCCTTCCAGCGGGTCGGCGCCGCTGCGGCCGCAGCCAGGCAGTACGACTTCAAGGTCACGCTGGTCAGCCCCGGCAGCATGGAGATCTACTGCCCCGGGGTAGGCACCGATGGCTACACCTCCTGCCGCTACGGCGACCGGGCCGTCATCAACCTGGCCCGGTGGGCCACCGCCGTCCCCGACTACAAGGGCGACATCGCGACCTACCGGCTCTACGTGGTGAACCACGAGGTCGGCCACGCCCTCGGCCACCACCACGAGCAGTGCCCCGGTCCCGGAGAGCCCGCACCGGTCATGCAGCAGCAGACCCTCGGCCTGAAGGGCTGCGTCAAGAACGCCTGGCCCTTTCCATAACGCGTGGCCCTTTCCATAACGCCGGCCCTATCCGTAGTCGGGCTCCGCGCCGACCATGGGTGCGGCGGGAATCGGCGTGCGTGCCAGGCTGTTATGCGCACGAACGCCGATCCCGAAGTGGGTCGTTGTCGGATGAACTGAGGAGCAACCCGTGTCCCTGCCACCCCTGGTGGAGCCCGCTGCCGACCTGTCCATCGAGGAGGTCCGCCGGTACAGCCGCCACCTGATCATCCCGGACGTCGGGATGGACGGGCAGAAGCGGCTCAAGAACGCCAAGGTGCTCGCCGTCGGCGCCGGAGGCCTCGGTTCGCCGGTGCTCATGTACCTGGCCGCGGCCGGTGTCGGCACGCTGGGCATCGTCGAGTTCGACACCGTCGACGAGTCCAACCTCCAGCGCCAGATCATCCACGGCGCCTCGGACGTCGGCCGGTCCAAGGCCGAGAGCGCGCGGGACTCCATCAAGGAGATCAACCCGCTCGTCGACGTCCGTCTGCACGAGGTGCGGCTGGACAGCTCGAACGTCGAGGAGATCTTCAGCCAGTACGACCTCATCGTCGACGGCACGGACAACTTCGCCACGCGCTACCTGGTCAACGACGCCTGCGTGCTGCTGAACAAGCCCTACGTCTGGGGCTCGATCTACCGGTTCGACGGCCAGGTCTCGGTCTTCTGGAACGAGCACGGGCCCAACTACCGCGACCTCTACCCCGTGCCCCCGCCGCCCGGGATGGTGCCCTCGTGTGCCGAGGGTGGCGTGCTCGGCGTCCTCTGCGCCACCATCGGCGCGATCCAGGCCACCGAGGCCGTCAAGCTCATCACCGGTATCGGCGAGACTCTGCTCGGCCGGCTGATGGTCTACGACGCTCTCGAGATGACCTTCCGCACGATCAAGGTGCGCAAGGACCCGGAGGGTGAGCCGATCACCGGGCTCATCGACTACGAGGCCTTCTGCGGCGTCGTCTCGGTCGAGGCCCAGGAGGCGGCGGCCGGCTCGACGATCACCGTCGACGAGCTCAAGGACATGATGGACGCTGGCAAGGACTTCGCGCTGATCGACGTCCGCGAGCCCAACGAGTTCGAGATCGTGTCGATCCCCGGCGCGAAGCTGATACCCAAGGACGAGATCCTCTCCGGCCGGGCGCTCTCGCAGCTGCCGAACGACAAGCCGATCGTGCTGCACTGCAAGACCGGCGTCCGCTCCGCCGAGGCCCTCGCCGCCGTCAAGAACGCCGGCTTCAAGGACGCCGTCCACGTCCAGGGCGGCGTGACGGCGTGGGCCACGCGGATCGACAAGGCGCTGCCCACCTACTGAGCGGCGGGCGTCCTCCCCGCCCGAATCGGCCTCGCCCCTCTCAGCCCGAGCTTGCTCGGGTTGAGAGGGGCGAGGTCCTTCTATTGACTGGAGCCATGGCTGACTTCTCACCTGTGGAGCTCCTCGAACTCTTCCAGCGCGCGCAGGCGCAGTTCACCGACCGGGTGGACGCCGTCGCCCCGGACCAGTGGGAGGACGAGGCGCTGCCCGGCTGGACCGTGGCCGACCTGGTCGCCCACCTGGTGAACGAGGCGCTCTGGGTGCCCCCGCTGCTCGCCGGTGAGCCGTTCGAGCTGGTCGACGGCCGCTTCCCCGAGGGCACGAGCGACCTGCTCGGAGACGACCCGTTCACCGGCTGGGAATCCGCCGCCGACGACGCGCTGTCGGCCTTCGCCGAGGACGACGCCCTGATCCGCACGGTGCGCCTCTCCCGGGGCCCGACGCCGGCCACCGAGTACATCCAGGAGATGACGGCCGACCTCGTCGTCCACGCCTGGGACCTGGCGAGGGCCACCGACGGCGACACCGACCTGGACCTCGAGCTGGTCACCGCGGCCCTGGTCTTCGCGGAGCGGCTGCCCGACGACGGCGTCCCGGGGTTGTTCGACCCTCCGCTGGAGGTCTCGGACTCGGCACCGCCCCTGATCCGGCTGCTCGCCCGGTACGGCCGCAAGGCCTGATCATGGCGGAGTGACCGACGCATCTCTGGACGTCGACGAGGCGGTCTTCGACGTCGTCGAGCGGATCCCGTTCGGCCGGGTGTGTACCTACGGCGGCATCGGCCGGCTGATCGGCATCGGCCCGCGGCGGGTCGCGCGGGCCCTCTCGGGGGGCGGCGGGGGCGCGGTGCCCTGGCATCGCGTCGTGCGGGCCGACGGGACCGTCGCCGAACCGGTGCGCGTCGAGCAACTGGCACTCCTGGCCGCGGAGGGCGTGCCGGTGCGCGGCGGCCGGATCGACCTCGCCGCCGTCCTCTGGCCCTGACCGATCCCTCTGACCGGAATGCCGGGGCTCCGGCGCAGTGCCTCCGACACCCGTTCCACCGGTCCCGGAACTGTCGGTGGGCCGTGCTTCCATCGGGGCGTGGCACAGCGGGGAGGTGACGGGGCGCCGGTCTACCGGCTCGTCGTCGGTGCGGCCGCGGAGTTCGCGCTGCCGCGGCTCGACCCGACCCAGCAGGCGGTGGTCGATCACCCCGGCGGGCCGTTGCTGGTCCTCGCCGGCCCGGGCACGGGGAAGACCACCACGATCGTGGAGGCGGTCGCCGCGCGCATCGAGGCCGGGGTCGACCCCGAGCACGTCCTGGTCCTGACCTTCAGCCGCAAGGCGGCTGCGGAGCTGCGTGCGCGGATCACTGCCCGCGTCGCGCGCACCATCCGAGAGCCGCTGGCACGGACCTTCCACTCCTACGCCTATGGCGTGCTCCGGCGGGCTGCGCTGCTGCGCGGCGAGCCGCCGCCCCGGCTGTTGACCTCCGCCGAGCAGGACGCCGTCGTGGCCGAGCTGCTGCGCGGGGACGCCGAGGAGGACGGCGCCGTCCGCTGGCCGGCCGACCTCGTCCCCGCGCTGGGCACCGAGGGGTTCCGTGCGGAACTGCGCGAGCTCTTGCTGCGGGCCACCGAGCGGGGAGTGAGCTCTGCCCAGCTGGCCGCCTGGGGCCGGGAGTCGGGCCGCCCGCACTGGGTGCACGCGGCGGCGTTCCAGGAGCAGTACGAAGGCGTCACGGCCTTCTACACCGCCGCGCGTGGTGACTCCTCCGGCTACGACCCCGCGGAGCTCGTCCGAGCGGCGATCGCGGAGCTCGCCGGGGACGCCGAACTGCTGCGCCAGGAGCGCGCCCGCGCCCGCTGGCTGTTCGTCGACGAATACCAGGACACCGATCCGGCCCAGGTGGAGCTGCTCGAGCTCCTGGCCGGCGGGGGCGGCAACCTCGTCGCGGTGGGCGACCCCGATCAGGCCATCTACGCCTTCCGTGGCGCCGATCCGCGCGGGATCGTCGAGTTCCCCGAGCGGTTCCGGCGCACCGGCGACCTGCCGGCGGGTCGGGTGTCCCTCGGGGTGAGCCGGCGCTCCGGCGCCGAGCTGCTGGCGATCAGCCGGAAGGTGGCGGAGGGGCTGCCCGGCCCGTGGGAGCACCGCCGGCTGGCCGCGGGGGACGCCACCGACCCCGGCGAGGCAGACGTGCACGTGTTCGGCTCGGCCGCCGTCGAAGCGGCCTACCTCGCCGACGTCCTGCGCCGCGCGCACCTGCTCGACGGCGTCCCGTGGTCGCAGATGGCCGTCGTGGTCCGCTCGTCCGCGGCGCTGGGTTCGCTGCGCCGGGCCCTGGCATCGGCCGGCGTGCCGGTCGCGGTCTCCTCCGACGACCTTCCGCTCGCCGCGCAGCCGGGCGTCGCGCCGCTGCTCAGCGCGCTCACCGCCCTGCTGCCGGTGGCCGGCTCGGATCCCGAGGCCGACGGTGCGGCCGTGCGCATGGACGAGCCGGCGGCCGAGGCGTTGCTGGCCTCACCGCTCGGCGGGGCGACCGTGCTCGACCTGCGCCGGCTGCGCCGCGCCGTCCGGATCGCCCTGGCCGCGAAGGGCATCGACGCCGCCGAGCGCGGCGCGCCGCTGGCCACCGCGCTGACCGACGAGTCCGTCCTGGCCGCGCTGCCCGAGCACGTCTCCCGGCCGGCCCGCCGCGTCGCCGACGTCCTCGACGCCGGACGGCTCGCCCTGGCGAAGGACGGCACCGCCGAGGACGTGTTGTGGGAGATGTGGCAGCGCAGTGGCCTGGCCGCCCGGTGGGCCAGGGCCAGCGCCTCGGGGGGGCCTTCCGGCGCCGTCGCCGACCGGGACCTCGACGCCGTCGTGGCACTCTTCGACGCGGCGGCGGGCTTCGTGGACCGGCTGCCGTCGGCCGACGTCCGGGCCTTCGTCGCCCACCTGTCCGCCCAGGAACTGCCCGCCGACAGCGGCTCCGCCCGGGCCGCGGCGGGGGAGACCGTCCGGTTGCTGACGGCCCACGCGGCCAAGGGGCTGGAGTGGGACCTGGTCTGCGTCGCCGGGGTACAGGAGGGGGTCTGGCCGGACCTTCGTGAGCGGACCTCGCTGCTCGGTACCGAGGAGCTGGTCGAGCGTGCCTCCGGTATCGACGGCAGGGCCGTCGACCGGCGCACGCTCGCGCTGGCCGAGGAGCGGCGGCTGTTCTACGTCGCCTGCACCCGCGCCCGCCGCCGGCTGGTCGTGACCGCCGTCGAGGGGGCGCTGGACGGTGCCGACGCGGGGGCCACGGCCTCCCGCTTCCTGGACCTCGTCGCCCCTCCACCGGAAGACGGCCGGCCGCTCACCGAGCTGCCCCGGTCGCTGACCCTGCCGGCCCTGGTAGCGGACCTGCGCCGCGCGGTGACCGACCCGGAGACCCCGCCGGACCGGCGCGCCGCCGCCGCCTCGGTGCTGCGCCGGCTCGCCGACGACGGCGTGCCCGGTGCCGGGCCGGCCGGCTGGTGGGGCCTGGCCCCCCTGTCGGACGACGCGCCGTTGGTACCCGAGGAGGACCCGGTTCGCGTGCGGCCCTCGGCGATCGAGACCTTCCAGCGCTGCCCGCTGCGGTGGGTGCTCGGGGCGGTCGGCGCCGAGGCGTCCCCCGACGCGACCCGAACCGTGGGATCGGCGGTGCACGCCGTCGCGCAGCAGGTCGCCGAGGGCCTGCCGCCGGTGGAGGCGCCGGCCGTCCTGGCCGGTGAGCTCGACCTGCTCGACCTCGGTCCCGGCTGGTCCGACCAGCGGCAGCGGGACACCGCGCAGCAGATGCTCGACCGGTTTCTCGTCTGGCACGCCGCGAACGGACGAGAGCTGCTCGCCGCCGAGCAGGACTTCGACGTCGTCCTGGGCCGGGCGCGGATCCGCGGCCAGGTCGACCGGCTGGAGCGCGATGCCGACGGCCGGCTGGTCGTCGTCGACCTCAAGACCGGCAGGACCGCGGCCAAGAACACCGAGGAGCACGGGCAGCTGGCGGCCTACCAGGTCGCCGTCGGCGCGGGCGCCTTCGGCGACCACGGGAGCGTGTCCGGAGGGGCCGCCCTCCTGCAGGTGGGCACCGGCGCCAAGGCCAAGGAACAGCACCAGGAGCCGCTCCCCGCCGACGTGCCACTGGACCAGACGTGGGCAGGGGAGCTGCTGGCGACCGTCGGCGAGGGGATGGGCGCGGCGACCTTCGAGGTGCGCACCGGGTCGCACTGCCAGCGGTGCCCGGCCCGCCGCAGCTGTCCCCTCCAGGAACCCGGCCGGCAGGTGACCGGGTGAAGCTCGGGCAGGACGACGGACAGCTCTCCTTCGACGACCTTCTCGCGAGCGAACCGGTCGAGCCGGTCGCATCCCGGCGGCTGCTCGACCCCGCCGAGGTGGCCGCCCGGTGCGGGCTGTCCTACGCCCCGTCGCCGGAGCAGGCCCAGGTCGTGTCCGCGCCGCCGGACCGGCCCCTCGTGGTGGTCGCGGGCGCAGGCTCCGGCAAGACCGAGACGATGGCCGCGCGGGTGGCGTGGCTGGTGGCCAACCGGGTCGTGGAGCCCGAGGAGATCCTCGGCCTCACCTTCACCCGCAAGGCGGCCAGCGAGCTCAACGAGCGAGTGCGTCTCCGGCTGGGCGCCCTCGCCCGGCACCCGCAGACCGAGCCGGCGCTGCGCGACAGGCTGGCCATCGCCCAGCCGACGGTGTCCACCTATCACGGGTACGCCGCCTCGCTGGTGTCCGAGCACGGCCTGCGGATCGGCGTCGAGCCCGGGGCCGGGGTGCTCGGCCCGGCCATGTGCTGGGGACAGGCCGCGACCGTGGTGGCCGCCTGGACCGGCGACATGAAGGACGTGCCGCTCACCCTGCTGACCACCGTCGAGGACGTGCTGGCGCTGGCCACCGAGCTCGGCGAGCACGACATCAGCCCCGCCGGGCTCCGCCTCTGGACGGCGCGGCTCGAGGCGCAGATCGCCGGATACGCCGATGCCGCCAAGGGCCCCAAGGGGGTCCGCGCCCCGGTCAAGGAGATGCTCGCGCGGCAGCGGTCCCGGGTGGCGCTGCTGCCCCTCGTCGAGGCGTTCGAGGCGCGCAAGCGTGCCGCCGGTGCCATCGACTACGCGGACCAGGTTGCGTATGCGGCACGCATCGCGGTCGCGTCCGCCGAGGTCGGCAGGCGTGAACGGGCCCGCTGGAAGGTCGTCCTGCTCGATGAGTACCAGGACACCAGCGTCGGGCAGCTGCGGATGCTCGAGGCGCTCTTCGGGGGCGCGACCGGCCATCCGGTCCTCGCCGTCGGCGACCCGCGCCAGTCGATCTACGGCTGGCGCGGCGCCTCCGCGGGCACGATCGAGCGGTTCGCCCGCACCTTTCCCGGGGTGGAGGGACGACCTCCCGAACGGCTCACGCTGGCCACCAGCTGGCGCAACGACGAAGCCGTCCTCGCGGTCGCCAACGCCGTGTCCGGAATGCTGCCGCCGCCCCGTCAGAGCCTGCCCGACCTCGCGCCCGCGCCGACGGCCGGCCGCGGCTCGGTCACGGTCGGGCTCTACGGAACCGTGGCCGAGGAGACGGCAGCGCTGGCCGACCGGCTGGCCGCGTGCTGGAACGACACCGATGCGGTCCTGCCCCGTCGGGGGGACCGCCGCCGCCCGACAGTCGCGGTGCTGGTGCGGGCCCGCAAGCAGCTCCCCGGTATCGCAGCGGCCCTGCGCGAGCGGGGGGTGCCGGTGGAGGTCGTCGGCCTCGGCGGGCTGCTCGACGTCCCCGAGGTCTCCGACGTCGTCGCGACGCTCACCGTGCTGGTCGACCCGACCGCCGGGGACGCCCTGGGGCGCCTGCTTACCGGTGCGCGCTGGCGGATCGGGCCGCGCGACCTGGCCGCTCTGGAAGCGCGGGCACGCGCGTTGGCACACTCGCGACGGCCGGCCGCCGCCGAGAGCTCGGAGCCGGTGGAGGCCCACGTCGAGCGGGGCAGCATCGTCGAGGCGCTCGACGACCTCGGGGGCCCGGACGCGTACTCGTCGGCGGGCTACCGCCGGCTGCGGCGGCTCGGTGCCGAGCTGGGCCACCTGCGCACCCGGCTGAGCGAGTCGTTGCCCGATCTGGTCGACGAGGTGGCCCGCACCCTCGGCCTCGAGACCGAGCTGGCCAGTGCGCCAGGCGCGAGCCCGGCCGGCGCGCGAGCGCACCTCGACGCCCTGCACGGGGTCGCTGCCGAGTTCACCGGGCTGGCCGAGCTGCCGTCCCTCCCGGCGTTCCTGGGCTATCTCCGGGACGCCGAGGAACGCGAGCGCGGCCTCGAACCGGGCGAGGTGGCGGTCAACCCGGACGCGGTCCAGCTGCTCACGGGGCACTCGGCGAAGGGGCTGGAATGGGACGTCGTCGCCGTCCCCGGGATGACCAAGGACCAGTTCCCGGCGAAGACCGACACCAGCGACTCCTGGATCAAGGACCCCGGCGCCGTGCCGGCCGAACTGCGCCTCACCGACCGCGAGGAGCTGCCCCGGCTCCGGCTGCCCGTGCCGGGTTCCGGCGACCAGGCGGTGGTCAAGGAGGCGCTCGACGACTACGTCCAGGAGTGGAAGGACTTCGGTGTCGCCGAGGAGATCCGCCTGGGGTACGTCGGGGTCACCCGGGCCCGGCACCTGCTGATCTGCTCGGGCAGCTGGTGGCGTGACGGAGTGAAACCCTGCGGGGCCTCTGCCCTGCTGCTCACCGCGCGGCGGGCCTGCGAGGACGGTGCCGGCACCGTCGTGCACTGGGCGGACGCGCCGGCGGACGATGCGACCAACCCGGCACTGGAGGAGTGGCCGATCGGGGTGTGGCCGGCCGACCCGTTGGCCTCCGGACGGCGGCGCGCACTGACCGCGGCCGCCGAGCTGGTGTCCGGCGCGGCGCCGCACCCGCTCGATCCCGACCTGGTGCTGGACGGCTCCGATCCGCAGGTGGAGCAGTGGGTGCGCGACGCCGACCTGCTGCTGCGTGAGCGGGCACGCGCCGCCAGTCCCACCGTCGAGGTGCCGCTGCCCTCCCACCTGTCGGTGTCCGCACTGGTCACCCTCCGCCGTGACCCGGCCGAGCTGGCCCGCCGGCTGCGGCGGCCGATGCCGGCCGCACCGGCTCCGCAGGCCCGGCGGGGGACGGCTTTCCATGCGTGGCTGGAGGAGCGGTTCGGCTCGGCCCGGCTGCTGGATCTCGACGAGCTGCCCGGTTCCGGTGACGAGTTCGCGGCGCCCGACGGCGTGCTGGCCGAACTGCAGGAGGCCTTCCTCGCCAGCGAGTGGGCCGACCGGCAGCCGGTCGAGGTCGAGGTCCCGTTCGAGACGCCGCTGGGCCCACTGACCCTCCGCGGCCGGATCGACGCCGTCTACGCCGACACCGAGGGGAGTTTCGAGGTCATCGACTGGAAGACCGGGCCTCCGCCGTCCGGTGCCGACCTGACCGCCGCCGGGGTACAGCTCGCCGCCTACCGGCTCGGATGGTCGCGGTTGACCGGGGTGCCCGTCGAGCGGGTCAGCGCCGGTTTCCACCATGTCGCCGCCGGGGTGACGCTGCGCCCGGTCGACCTCCTCGACGAGGCCGGGCTGCTCGCGCTCGCCGCCGGCACCGGGTGAGCGGAGTCGGTCAGCCGATCCGGTCGAGGATCGCGCCGGCCAGCTGCCGCGGGGCCTGCTCCGGAATCCAGTGGCTCACACCGGGCAGCTCGACCAACCGGTAGTCACCCGTGACGAAGTCGCCGCACGCCTCGGCAGCGGTGCGGCCGATGGCGACGTCGCCGTCGCTCCACACGTACGTCGTCGGCACGGCGACCGGGTCCACCCGCGGGCCGGAGCTCATCGCCCGGTACCAGTTGAGCGCCGCGGTGAGCGCTCCTGGAGCCGAGAGCACGGCCACGTACTCGTCCACCGCCTCGGCCGGGATCCCCGTGTCGGCCTCGGCCCCCAGCATCCGCCGGAGCCGACGGGCACCGTCGGCGAGCAGCACCTCCTCCGCCTTGCCCTCCTGCCAGAACAGCCGGATGTAGGCCGAGCGCTCCTTCTGCTCGGGGTCGGCGCGGAAGGCGGCGGTGTAGGCGGCGGGGTGCGGCACCGACACCGCGGTCAGGGTCTGCACGCGGTCGGGGTGCCAGGCGCCCAGGGTCCAGGCCACGTTCGCGCCCCAGTCGTGCCCGACCACGTGCGCGGTGGGCAGCTCGAGCGCCGTCATCAGGTCCGCGGTGACCTGGGCCAGGTTCGGCGCGGCATAGGCATCCACCTCGTCCGGCCGGGCGCCGGGGGAGTAGCCGAGCTGGTCGGGTGCGTAGATCCGTAGCCCGGCCGCCGCGAGCAACGGCATCACCGCGGCCCACGACAGCGACGTCTCCGGGAAGCCGTGCAGCAGCAGGATCGGAGGCCCGTCGGCGGGTCCGTCGACCCGCACGTCGAAGGTCAGATCGCCGACGTCGACCTGCATCAGCTGTCCCGGCATGGGTGCGACGCTAGCCGGGGGCGGCGCGGTCCGCGCCCGGCGCTACCGTCGGCAGCCGTGACCAGCAGCCCCGAGCGCGCCAATGCCGAACGTGCTTTCGTCCGCGCCCACCTCGACGATCTGCACACCGACCTCGGCGCGTGGCTGCGTATCCCGTCGATCTCCGCTGATCCCGCGCACGCGCCCGACGTCGCCGCGAGCGCCGCGTGGCTGGCCGAAGCGCTGCGCCGCACCGGCTTCCCGATCGTGGAGATCTGGCCCACCCCGGGTGCGCCCGCTGTGTACGCCGAGTGGCCGTCCGCAGACGCGGGTGCACCCGTGGCCCTCGTCTACGGGCACCACGACGTCCAGCCGGTCGACCCCCTGGAGCTCTGGGAGCACCCGCCGTTCGAGCCCACCGTGGTGGAGACCCCCGACGGGCCGGAGTTGCACGCCCGCGGTGCCATCGACGACAAGGGCAACGTCGCCTTCCACCTGCTCGGGATGCGGGCTCACCTGGCCGCCACCGGCCGCGACACCCCCGCGGTCACTGTCAAGCTGCTCATCGAGGGCGAGGAGGAGTCGGGGTCGCCGCACTTCGCCGACCTGCTCCGCGAGCGTGCGGACCGGCTGCGCTGCGACGTCGTCGTCGTCAGCGACACGGGGATGGCCGCGCACGACGTGCCCAGCGCCGTCACCGCGATGCGCGGGCTGGCCGACGCCGAGATCACCCTCCGCGGCCCGGCCGTCGACCTGCACTCCGGCTCCTTCGGCGGTGGAGTGCCCAACCCGCTGCATGCCATGGCCGAGCTCCTCGCGGCGCTGCATGACGACCAGGGGCGGGTCACGCTGCCGGGGTTCTACGACAAGGTCCGCCCCCTGACCGACCGCGAGCGCGACCTCATGGCCCGGGTTCCCTTCGACGAGCAGGAGTGGCTCGCCGGCCCCGCCGCCTCCCGCATCGCGACCGGTGAGAAGGGCTTCAGCACCCTCGAGCGCGTCGGAGCCCGGCCGACCGCGGAGGTCAACGGCATGTGGGGCGGGTACACCGGTCCCGGCCACAAGACGATCATCCCGGCCGAAGCGCACGCCAAGGTGACGTTCCGGCTGGTCGCGGACCAGCGGCCCGAGGACGTGGCGGACCAGGTCCGGGCCTGGGTCGAGGCGCACCTGCCCGCCGGCATCGAGGCCGACGTGCACGCGCCGCCCGGCGGGGTCGCGCCCTGCGCCAGCGATCTCGACTCGCCGGCCATGGCGGCCCTGCTCAGCGCCATCGCGCAGGCCTTCGACACCGACGCCGACCAGGTCCTGTTCCTGCGCGAGGGCGGCAGCGGTCCGGAGGCCGACCTCGTCGAGCAGCTGGGGGCGCCCCTGCTGTTCCTCGGCGCGGGGCTGCCCACCGACCGCATCCACTCCCCGAACGAGCGGGTTCTCCTGCCGATGCTCTGGAAGGGCGCCGAGGCCGCCGCGCACCTGTGGCGTGAACTGGCGGCCGTGCGCCTGCGCTGACCGCTCGTCCGCGCCCGGCGAACGGCCTTCGGCCGAGGGCTACCGCCGGGTCCCGATGATCACGGTGGCACCCAGTTCCTCATCCTCCAGCGACTGCGGGACGAGCCCGCTGGCGGCGACGATCTCGACCGCGTGCGGTGCCTGGCTCTCGCTGGTCTCGAACAGGAGTGACCCGCCCGGCGCCAGCCAGTCCCGCGCTTCGGCGGTCACCCGGCGGGCGACGTCCAGACCGTCGTCGCCTCCGTCGAGGGCGACGTGCGGCTCGTGCTCCCGGGCTTCGGGGGGCATCAGCGCGATCGCCTCGGTGGGCACGTACGGCACGTTGGCCAGCAGCACGTCGACCCGGCCGCGCAACGTGGCCGGGAGTGACTCGTAGAGATCACCGGCGTACACGCGGCCGCCGACGGCGGCGAGATTGCGCCGGGCGCAGCCGACGGCGGCGGGCTCGATGTCCGACGCGTGCAGTTCGACGCCGTCGACGGTGCCGGCCAGCGCGGCCCCCAGCGCTCCGGAGCCGCAACACAGGTCGACGACGACGGCACCGGGCGACGCGAGCGCCACTGCGCGGTCGACCAGGAACTCGGTGCGCCGACGGGGGACGAACACCCCTGCGTCCACCACGATCCGCAGGCCGTAGAAGTCCGCCCAGCCGACAATGTGCTCCAACGGCAGGCCCGCGACCCGTCGGTCCACCATGGTCACCAGCTCGGCCGGGTCGTCGGCCGCCGCCTGGAGCAGGCGCGCCTCGTCCTCCGCGAACACGCAGCCCGCGGCGCGCAGTCGAGCCACGACGGCGGCATCCGGATCCGCCGACGGGTGAGCGGTCACGGGAGCCTCCACTGGCCGGGAGCGGTGACGGTACCCGCGCGGGCAGCGTGGCCTGCGGCTCCTTCCGCGGCCTCGTCCTACTGTGATCCGGTGACCGGACCCAGCCAGCCGGCGCCCGCACCGGGGTGGTACCCCGACCCCGACGGCTCGCCGGGGTTCGTGCGGTGGTGGGACGGCTCGGGCTGGTCGGACGTGACCACGCCGGCCGGACCGGGCGTCGACGTCCAGTGGTCGCCCGTGCTCGCCCCGCCCAGGTCCCCGGAACTTCTCACGTCGGATCCGTGGCCGGAGCCCGTCGGGCCGCGCCGTCGCAGCCCGTGGGTCGTGCCGCTGCTCGCGCTGGTCGTCATCGGCTCCGTCGTGGTCGGGCTCCTGGTCAGCCGTGGGGGCAGCCGGCCGACGGCCGCGGAGCCATCTCCCGCCTCGTCGCTTCCGGCCTTTCCGTCATCCCCGGCCCTGCCGTCGTTCCCCCCGGGGACGGTGCGGATCGTCGACGCCGCCGCGGGCATCTCCTACCCCTATCTCGGTGAGGGCTGGAAGGAGTGGGCGTTCGGCCCGCAGGTCGAGACGACGCAGACGGCGGGGGAGTACTTCACCACCCAGGAGCACACTCCGGACCAGGGGTCGTTCATCGCCCAGGTCACCTCGGGGCCACTGTCGGAGGGGTACGGCTGGAGCGGGAAGGCGAGCCTGCAGAGCACGGTGACGTCGGTGGCCGACCTCGTTCGCCTGGCCTACTACCCGAGCCCCAACGAGCGGCGGGTGATGCGGGACGAGGCGAGCACGGTGGACGGTCACGCCGCCCACCTCTACGAGTTCCAGCTCTCCTGGCATGTGGCCGGGTACGACTCGACGGGCGAGCGGGCGGCCCTGCTGCTCATCGACGTCGGGCGGCCCACACCCGCGCTGCTGTACGTCTCCATCCCCAACACTCACGCCGAGCTCTACGGGATCATCGACCGGCTGATCAGGTCGGTCCACGTCATCTAGCGGCGCACCGGACGGCGGCGGGCCACAGTGCGCGGTTAGGGTCGGGAGCGTGACAGCAGCTGGTGCCGAACTGACTCTGCGGCACCCGGTCGAGCGGTTCACGCTCGACAACGGGCTGCGCGTCGTCCTCGCCCCCGACCGGAGCGTGCCCGTCGTGGCGGTGAGCGTCTTCTACGACGTCGGGATGCGGAACGAACCCGAGGGGCGCACAGGTTTCGCCCACCTCTTCGAACACCTGATGTTCCAGGGGTCCGCGCACGTCCCGAAGATGGAGCACGCCCGCCTGGTGCAGGCCGCCGGAGGCACCTTCAACGGTTCGACGCACCAGGACTACACGAACTACTACGAGGTGCTCCCCGCCGAGGGCCTCGAGCGGGCGCTGTTCCTCGAGGCCGACCGGATGGCCACCCCCGCGATCACCGAGGAGAACCTCCGCAACCAGATCGACGTGGTGAAGGAGGAGATCCGGGTCAACGTGCTCAACCGGCCCTACGGCGCCTTCCCCTGGCTGCAGCTGCCCCAGGTCGCGTTCGAGAGCTTCGCCAACACCCACGACGGCTACGGCTCGTTCGTCGACCTCGAGTCCTCCACCGTCGAGGACGCCACCGACTTCTTCTCCCGGTACTACGCCCCGGGCAACGCCGTCCTGGCCATCGGCGGCGATCTCGACGTCGCCGAGACCCACCGCCTGGTGCAACGCTGGTTCGGGTCCGTCGCCGGTCGTCCGGTTCCGCCGATCCCGCCCACAGGCGAGCCGTGGCCGACCTCGGTGCGCTCGACCGTCGTCGAGGACCGCCTGGCACCGGCCCCGGCGGTGGCGCTCGGCTGGCGGGTGCCCGACCCGGTGGGTGAGCTCGACCGGTACCTGGGCACGGTCCTGCTCGCCGAGATGCTCAGCGAGGGTGACGCCTCCCGTCTCGAACGGCGGCTCGTGCACCAGGACCGCATCGCCATCGCCCAGAGCAGCTACGTCGGCCTGTTCGGCGACCCCTTCGACGTCCGGGACGCCACCTTGCTGACCACCCAGGTGCACCACCCCGCCGCCGTCTCCACCGAACAGGTGCTCACCGCCGTCCACGAGGAAGTGGCGCGGATCGCGACGGACGGCGTGGGCGCCGACGAGCTGCGCCGCGTGCAGGCCCGCATCGAGGCCCAACTGCTGCGCCAGGCCGATTCGGTACTCGGCCGCACCCTCGCCATCGCCGCCGCGGAGCTCGTCCACGACCGGGCGGAGCTTGCCGGCGAACTGGCCGCCCGGCTGGCCACGGTGACCTCCGATCAGGTGCAGGCCGCGGCCCGGGACCTGGATCCGGGCACCGCCGCGGTGCTGGAGCTCCGCGCGACGGGAGGACGCGCATGAGCGCGCCGGTGCTGGATCTCTCGCTCGTCCCGCCCCTGGGCGAGCCACGCATCAACCCGGTGCCGACGGCGCACGAGACGACGCTGGCGAACGGGCTGCACGTGGTCGTGGTGCCACGCCCGGGTGTCCCGCTGATCGAGCTGCGCCTGCGGGTGCCCTTCGCCGCGCCCACCTCTCGCGGCGCCGCGGTGCACACGGCGCGCGCCTCCGTGCTCTCCGGTGCGGTGCTGCTCGGCACGGCCACCCACGACCAGACGGCGATCGCCGAGCTGCTGCAGGGATACGGCGCCGAGTTGTCCGTCTCCTCCGACCCCGACCGGCTGCTGTTCGCCACGACGCTGCTCGCCGACGGGCTGGAGCCGGTGCTGGGCATCCTTGCGGAGTTGCTCACCGGCGCCAGCTACCCCGCCGACGAGGTAGAGGGCGAACGGGAGCGGGTCGCCGAGCGGATCGCGATCGCCCGCTCGCAGCCGGGGGTCATCGCCCGCGCCGCGCTGTCCGCGCGGCGGTACGGCAGCCACCCGTACGGCATCGAGCTGCCCGACCCCGAGCTCGTGCGGGACGTCCGGGCCCCCGCGCTGCGCCGGCTGCACGGCGAACGGGTGGTTCCGGCCGGTAGCTCGCTCGTGCTGGTCGGCGACCTGGACCCGCGCGCCGCCACGGCCGCCGTCACCGAGGCGCTGGACGGCTGGACCGCCACCGGACATGCGGTCGAGGCGCCGCCGGCCCCCGAGCTGGCCGCACCGGGCATCGAGCTGGTCGACCGCCCCGGAGCTGTGCAGTCCAACATCCGCCTCGGCGGCCCCGCGCCCAGCCGCACCGCCCCGGACCTCGCCGCCCTCCGGCTGGCCAACATGGTCTTCGGCGGCTACTTCTCCTCCCGGCTGGTCGAGAACATCCGGGAGCGGCGCGGCTACACCTACAGCCCGCGCAGCTCCGTCGACCACCAGGCGGCCGGTGCGTCCTTCGTGGTCGAGGCCGACGTCGCCACCGAGGTCACCGGCCCGGCGCTGCTGGAGATCTGGTACGAGCTGGGCCGTATGGCGCTGACGCGCGTCACCGAGGCGGAGCTGGACGGCGCCCGCCGGTACGTGCTCGGCACCATGGCGTTGTCCACTGCCACCCACGCGGGGCTGGCCTCCACGTTGTCGGCGCTGGTGGGTGCGGACCTGCCACCGGTCTGGCTCGTCGACCACCAGCGTGCGCTCGCCACGGTCACCCTCGACGAGGTCCAGGAAGCGGCCCACCGCTATCTGGCGGTGCCCGCCCTGACCACCGTCGTCGTCGGCGACGCCGAGCGGGTCACCCCGGCCCTCGAGGCGCTGGGTCCGGTTGTCGTCGGCCAGGGGATCGGGCAGTGAGCGTTCCGCCCGGAGGCAGCACGACGGCGGACAACCCGCCGAACGTGGACCCCGTGAGCGAGGCCGCCTGGCCGGAGGGAACGAGGGCCACGACCGGTGGCGTCCCGGTGCTCTCACGGGCTGCCCACGACCGCGCGCACCTGGCCCGCGCCCTGCCGGATCCGACAGGGGGCCGGCCGGTGCGTCTGCTCACCGTCGACGGCGACCGCGCGGTGCCGGTGGAGGAGGGTCCCGACCGGCCGCGGCTGATCTGGGACGAGCGGCCGGAGCTCCCGGCCGGGGCGGTGTATCTCGGCGAGGCGGGCGGGGTGCCCCACGCGGCCGTCCGTGGTGAGCGCGCCCTGACGGTCAACGGTCGTCCTGTCGACCGGTGGACCGGGCTGCGCGAGATCGGGGCGGATCTCAGCGACCTGGACGCCGGCCTTCTCGCCCAGGCCATCGGCATCCTGGAGTGGCACGAACGGAACCGGTTCAGCCCGCTCAGCGGTGAGCCCACCACGATCGAGCGGGCCGGCTGGGTGCAGCGCGACCCGGCCACCAGGACCGAGCACTTCCCGCGCACCGACCCGGCCGTGATCATGCTCGTCCACGACGGCGCCGACCGCGTCGTGCTCGGCCGCCAGGCCGTCTGGCCGCCCGGCCGGTTCTCGATCCTGGCCGGATTCGTCGAGCCCGGCGAGTCGGCCGAGGCCGCGGTGGCCCGAGAGGTCGCCGAGGAGGTCGGCCTGCGGGTCACCGACATCCGCTACGTCACCAGCCAGCCCTGGCCCTTCCCGCAGTCGCTGATGCTGGGCTTCGTCGCCCGCGCCGAGGGGGGCGACATCCTCGAGCTGGATCCCGACGAGATCGAGGAGGCCCGCTGGTTCACCCGCGAGGAGCTGCGCTCGGGCGCCGGCCCGCGGGCGCTTCCACCGCCGGTGTCCATCGCCCGCCACCTCCTCGACCGCTGGGTGGCCGGGGAGTTCAGCTGACCCCGCTCAATTGACGAGGCGGCCGGCCAGCACCAGGGCCGGGCGGTCGACGTGGTCGGCCAGGACGACGGCGTCGGCGAGCGCCATGGGGTCGACCTCCTCGTCGTAGCGGTCGTAGGCGGGCAGCTCCCACGCCCGGTCGGAAGCGGTGCGCCGCCGCCGCGCCGCGGCGCTCACCCGCAGGTGGACGACGAGATCGAAGGGCAGGCCGACGCCCTGGAGAAGCCCGCCCGGCACGAGGAGCACGCCGCCCGCGGGCATCGGCCGGGCCGGCAGGCGGGCTGCGCGGTCCCGCTGGAGGTCCCAGAGCACGGGGAGGTACTCCCCGGATCCGCCGGGTCCGACCGGCGCGAGCACCTCACGGGTCAGCGCCCCGGTGTCCAGCCAGTCGGTGTAGCGCGCGTCGGCATCGGTCCGTCCGTGCTCGAGCCGTACCGAGGCCGGGCGGTAGAACCCGGTGGCAGGCACCATCACGGCGGGGCGGCCCAGGGCGGGCAGCCGATCGGCGATCGCGGCGGCGAGCATCTCGGGCGCGGCGACGTCCGGACCGTCGACGGCGACGCGGAGCGCGGTCGCCCCGGGCTCCGGCGCCTGATCCTCGAGAAGGGCCGCCAGCCGGTCGGCCAGCGCGTGCGGGGTGAGCGGCTCCGGCTGGGTCAGGACCGGCCGTCCCCGGCGGCCGGCGTCGGCTCCGGTGCGTCCTGAAGGCGGGGGAGCGGGGCGACGGGGGAGAGGGCGGGGTCGGGGGTCCCGGCGTCGTCCTCGCCGGGGGCCGGGGCGTCGTCGAGCCCCTCGAGGACCTCGCGAGCGAGGTCGGCCACCGGACGGCCCTGCGAGCGGGCGTCGCGGCGCAGTACCTCGAACGCTGCCCGGGGACTGGTGCCGTGGCGCTCGGCCAGCACCCCGATGGCCCGCTCGGTCGAGACGCGGGCGGCGAGGGCGTGCTCGAGTTGCGCGACGGTGCGCTCGAGCGCCGCCACCCGCGCGTCGACGGGATCGTCGGGGGGCTGGCGGTCCGCGCCTCCGGGGCCACGTGCCGAGCGGCGCGCGGTGCGGTCGGGCTCGGGCAGCGCGCCGAACTCCTCGGCGACGAGATCAGCGAGGGTGAGGCCTTCCACCAGCCCCGCCACGGCGTCGGCACCGGCAGGGGAGACCACCGCCCAGCCGCGCGTGGTCCGGGCGAGCGCGACCGGAGTGAGTTGGGTGTCGGCCGGAGCCGCCCCGAGCGTGCAGCTCACAGTGCCGGCTTCTGCGGGGATGACCGGCCGGAGGGACCGGAGCGCGTCGTGACCGCGGTCGCGGCCCTCTCCGGGGCGATCATCCGCCTTCGAGGGCCGGGGACCGGGGATCACGTGATCACGCCGCCGGCGACTGGCCCAGCTGGGCCTTGACCTGGTCGATGCTCGGGTTGGTCAGCGCGACGCCGTCGGGGAACACGAGCGTGGGGACGGTCTGGTTGCCGCCGTTGGCCTGCATGACCAGCTCCGCGGCCTGCGGATCGGCTTCGATGTCGATCTCGACGTAGGCGATCCCCTCACGCTGCATGTGCTTCTTGAGGCGGACGCAGTAACCGCACCACGGCGTGGTGTACATGGTCACGGCGGCGTCGGGGGCGGCGTCGGGGGTCGCGGTCATCGAGGGGATCCTCCCTGGTCGTGGGGAACGGGTCCACCCCCAGGAGGGTGGTCCGTGGCTGTGGACGCCAACGTGGAGAGCAACACGGCCCTCCTGGGGATGCTTCCCGGGCTTGTCCCTGGCGACTGGGAGGATCGAGCCGACCGGGACGAGCAGCCCGGCGGGGTAACAGGGATCGAGACGATCGAGAGGGGGCCGGGGTGCAGCGCGTCGGCACGGAGCGGGTCGAGGCAGGGGCGGCCGCCGGGTCCCGCGCGGAGGCCGTGCTCGCCGGTCTGGACGACGAGCAGCGCGCCGCCGCTCAGGCGGTGACCGGCCCGGTCTGCATCCTGGCGGGGGCGGGAACGGGAAAGACCCGCACCATCACCCACCGCATCGCCTACGGCGTGCACACCGGTGTCTACGTACCCGAGCAGGTGCTGGCCGTCACCTTCACCGCGCGCGCCGCCGGTGAGCTGCGTGGCCGGCTCGCGGCCCTCGACGTCGGCAGGGTGCAGGCGCGCACGTTCCACGCCGCCGCGATGCGGCAGCTGCGGTACTTCGCCCCGCGGGTGCTCGGTGGCCCGATGCCCTCGCTGGTCGAGAACAAGCTGCGGCTGGTCGCGGCGGCGGCCTCCCGGGCGCGCCTGTCGACCGACCGGACCAGCCTGCGCGACCTGGCCAGCGAGATCGAGTGGGCCAAGACGACGCTGGCCACCCCGGAGGACTACCCGGCCCGCGCGAAAGCGGCCGGGCGGGAGATCCCGTTCGAGGCGGCCGCTGTCGCGTCGGTGTACGCCGGCTACGAGTCGGCCAAGCAGCGCGACGGCGCCCTCGACTTCGAGGACCTCCTGCTGGTCACCGCCTATGCACTCGAGGAACACCGGGACGTCGCCCGCGAGGTACGCGCCCAGTACCGGCATTTCGTCGTCGACGAGTACCAGGACGTGAACCCGCTGCAGCAGCGTCTGCTCGATGCGTGGCTCGGCGGCCGCGCCGAGATCTGCGTCGTCGGCGATCCGAACCAGACGATCTACTCGTTCACCGGGGCCGACCCCGACTACCTGCTGGGCTTCGCCGACCGGTACGCCGATTCCACCGTGGTCAAACTCGAGCGGGACTACCGCTCGACCCCGCAGGTGGTGGGCCTGGCCAACCGGTTGATCGGCCAGGCCCCGAGGCGCAAGGGCCTGCCGGGCCTGCGGCTGCTGGGACAGCGCCCGGACGCCGTGGAGCCTCGGTTCGCCGAGTACCCCGACGAGCCGGCCGAGGCGGCCGCCGTCGCCGCGCGCTGCCGGGCCCTGATCGACGAGGGGATGCCGGCTGCCGAGATGGCCGTGCTGTTCCGGATCAACGCGCAGTCCGAGGTCTACGAGGCCGCGCTCACCGACGCCGGTGTCCCCTACGTGCTCAAGGGCGGGGAGCGGTTCTTCGAGCGACCCGAGGTGCGCGAGGCGGTGGTCCTGCTCCGGGGTGCCGCGGCGGGCGGCAGCGAGCCGGGCGCACTGGTGCCCACCATCCGTGATGTGCTGGCCTCGACCGGGTGGGTGGAGCACCGGCCACCGCCCGGAGGCGCCGCGCGGGACCGCTGGCAGTCGCTGGCCGCGCTGGTGGATCTGGCCGTCGACCTGGTCGCCGAGAACCCGACGATGGACCTTGCCGGTTTCGTGTCGCACCTGGCCGCCCGGGCCGACGCCCAGCACGCCCCGACCGTCCAGGGCGTCACGCTGGCCTCCATGCACGCAGCCAAGGGCCTCGAGTGGGACGCCGTCTTCGTGGTCGGACTCGTCGACGGCGTGCTGCCGATCGCCCAGTCACTGTCCCGCCCGGATGCGGTGGAGGAGGAGCGCCGCCTGCTGTACGTGGCGGTGACCCGGGCCCGCGAGCAACTGGTCCTCTCCTGGTCGCTGGCCCGCAACCCCGGTGCTCGCCGTGCCCGCCCGCGCAGCCGGTTCCTCACCGGGCTCGCCCCCGACTCGGGCCCCACCGCCCCGGCTGCGCGCCGGTCCACCAAGCGGCCGAAGGTGGTGCTGGAAGGCGAGGCGGGCGCCCTGTTCGAGCGGCTGAGAGCCTGGCGCAGCCAGGCCGCGCAGTCGGCTTCGGTTCCGGCCTATGTCGTCTTCACCGACGCCACCCTCCAGGCCATCGCCGAGACGCGGCCGGCGAACCTCCGCGAGCTCTCGGGGCTGCCCGGGATCGGCGCCCGGAAGCTCGAGCTGTACGGCGAGGACGTGCTCGCCGCGGTGAGCGGCTGACCCCGTCGGCGACGCAACCCCGCGCGCAATGGCGGTGATCCCCGTCCGGAGGACGGGTCGGTTAATTCGATTGACCCGGATCGAGGGGCGGTCATAGTGTCTCGGAGCACATCAGCTGCACCCTCGCGAGTTCCGGCCGCCTGGCCGGGATCGGAAGCCTGGAGAGGAGGGGTTCGATGACCACCATGACGTGGATGAGTGCCCCCGCCGGTTTCCTGCGCCGGGGCGGCTTCGACGTGCGTCCCGCTTTCTGCGGCATCTCCGTCCGTAGCGAAGCGCACGTCGCCGGGCTCCAGGGGAGCCGTCCGTCCGCTGCCGGGATCGGCGCTGTCGGCGAGCCGAAGTTCATCCCCCTTGCCCCCACCAACGGCACCACCCTCGGGATTCCCTCCTCGTGGAGACCGCAGAGCTAGCGCTCGACCGGTCCTCTTCGAGGCCGCGGAACCCGAACCCCGGGATCCGCGGCCTTTTTCTTTGCTCGCGCGACTCCGGGCCCGACCTCCGGTCGGCGGCCCCCGTCGATCGGCACAGACGACGAGTACGAGGAGGAGCGGCAGTGCAGCAGACGATCGACCGCCCGACGTCCCACCGCCGACCCGGGCTCCCCCGGACCGGCGGTTTCCCCCCGCGGAGACCACTCAGCCCGGTGCCACCGGCACCGGTGCGGCGCCCCCTGCCGTGCCGGGCCGAGGACCCCGAGCTGTGGTTCGCCGAGAACCCGGCCCAGCTGGAGCTCGCCAAGAGCCTCTGCGCTGCCTGTCCGGTCCGGGACGCCTGCCTGGCAGGCGCCCTCGACCGGGCCGAGCCGTGGGGGGTCTGGGGCGGCGAGATCTTCGACCACGGCGCGGTCATCCCCCGGAAGCGACCGCGCGGACGTCCCCGCAAGGTGACGGCCGCGTGAGGCCCGGACCGGGACCCATCGCACCGAACGACTCAGCAGACCGAACGACTCAGCAGACAGAAATCGAAGGAACAGCCATGAACATGCTCCAACTCGAGCTGGCCCGCAGCCGCATGCAGGAGCTGCAGACCGAGGCCGAGGCCGCCAGGCGCGCGCGTCGGCTCTACCTGGCCCGCCGGGCCGCGCGTCGCGCCGAGCGCGCCGTGCGTCGTGCGGCGAGGGCCAGCGCCGCTGTCTACTGACCGGTTTGACAGCGGCTCCCCGCTACCGGGGCCGGGTACGGACGCTCCCGGTGCGTCCGTACCCGGCCCCCTCTCCTGGGTGCTGCCGCGCGTTCCGGCGGGACAGGAACAGGAGCAGGCTGACCGGATGCCAACCGTTCCGGACCAGCTGAGCTGCGCAGGCTGCGGCCGGAAGGGGACGGCGGCGGACGTGGCTACGGGCTGGAGTCTGTCGAGCCAGCCGCGGGCCACCGGTCGCACGCAGCGGACACCGGAACAGGAGCGCGTGACGGCGCTGTGCCCGGACTGCGCCCGCCTGCACGTGCGCGACGTCGAGGCCCGGATGGACCCCTGACCGCTCAGCCGGTGAACCCGGGGAGCCACTCCTCGACGACGCTGCGGTAGTCCGCGGCTGCGTCCAGCTGGCACAGCACGCCGATCGAGCCGATGGTCACGCGATGGATCATCAGGTACGCCGGGGGCAGGTTGAGCTGGCGACCCAGCCGGTTGGCCTCGGTTCGCGGGTCGGTGATCCGCGCCGCCTGCTCCTGCATCCAGGCCCGGGTGAAGCGGAAGTGCGGGCTGACCACGGGCTCCAGCAACGGTCGCAGGTAGTCGAGGACCCCTTCCCCGTCGACCTGAACGTTCGGGCGGACGAAGCCCTCGGCGCGCAGGTCGGCGAGCACCTTGTCCGCGTGGCCGGCCAGGGCCCAGCGCAGCAGCCGCCCGATCGGCTCGGGATGGCCGCCCGGCAGCCGCGCGGTCGCGCCGAAGTCGATGACGCCCAGGCGGCCGTCGGCCAGGAGCCGGAAGTTCCCGGGGTGGGGATCGGCGTGCAGCAGGCCGGCCCGCTCCGGCCCGGAGAAGTGCAGCACCGCGAGCAGCCGGCCGGACCGGTCCCGCTGCTCGCGGGTGCCCGTGGCGATGATCCGCGACAGGGGCGTGCCGTCCAGCCATTCGGAGACGATGACCTTGGGGGCGCTGGCCACCACCCGGGGGACCACGATCTCCCCGTCGTCGGCGTACGCGGCCGCGAATCCCCGCTGGGCGTCCGCTTCGAGCCCGTAGTCCAGTTCCTCGGCCACACGGGCCTTGAGCTCAGCGATCAGCGGCTTCACGTCCATGCCCGGGAACAGGGCGCCGAACATGCGCGCGAAGCGGGCGAGCTGGTTGAGGTCGGCCATGAGGGCGGTCGCGGCGCCGGGGTATTGGATCTTGACGGCGACGTCCCGGCCGTCCCGCCAGGTCGCCCGGTGCACCTGCCCGATGCTCGCGGCCGCGGCGGGGGCGTCGTCGAACTCGCGGAACCGCTCCCGCCAGGTGCCGCCGAGCTGCTGGGCCAGCACCGCGTGCACGGTGCGCACCGGCATCGGCGGCGCCTCTTCCTGCAGCTTCACCAGCGCCTCGCGGTACGGCGCCGACATCTCCTCCGGGACCGCCGCCTCGAAGACCGACAGCGCCTGGCCGAGCTTCATGGCGCCGCCCTTGAGCTGCCCCAGGACGGCGAACAGCTGCTCGGCCGTGCGCTGCTGGAGCTCGGCGGCCACGGCGTCGGCCGGTCGGCCGGACAGCCGCTTGCCGAAGCCCAGGGTGGCACGTCCGGCGGCCCCGAGCGGAAGCGACGCCAAACGCGCGGTCCGGGAGACCGAGCCGCGTGGCATCACCGATCCGTCGTCACTCACGCGTCCTCCTCGTCTGCCCGGGGACCGCCTCTGCAGCACCGCCGTGTCATCCCCAGGTGAGCTCGTGTGCTCGCTCAGTCACCCATTGTCCCCTGCCGGGGATGCACTCTGCCCGAAGTAGCGGTTTCGGGGCCGAGGGACGGCCCCGCAGGAGAGGCCGATCGGCCCCCTGCTGATACGGCTCCACAGTCGCACGCCGGGTGCGCCGGCCATCTCCGGAGGCGGGGCGCAAGATCCGGCGGGCGCAGCTCCACCGTGGCGTCGACAGTCGCCGGGGCGGCGGTGCCGTCGAGGTAGGCGAGCACCTGGACCGCGGCGGTCACCGCCGTGAGCAGGCAGGTCACCGTGGCACCGCTGGATGGGGAATCGGCCGCGGTGAGCTGCGCGGCGAGGGCGGGCCAGCGGGGATCGGCGTCCCGGCGGTGGAGGTCCGCGCACCGCAGGCAGCTGGTGACGCCCGGGACGACGAGCGGCCCCACCGTTCCCGTCTCGCCGCGCACGGTGGCGACCAGGTGGGGCACCCCGGCGCGGTGGATGCCGGCGATCAGCGGGTCCGAGGCGGCCCAGGCCCGGGCGAGGACGACGAGATCGGCCCGGGCGCCGTCCGGCGGGGGCCGCAGGTCGGTGAGCGGGCTGGCCCGGCGGATTGCGTCGGCCGCGGCGAGGGACCGAGGGCGGCCTTCGTCGGCGGCGGTGAGCCCCCCGACGACGGCATCCCCCGCGGTGGTGCGCCCCGGGTCGCGCACGCTCACCCGGCCGACGCCACTCGCCGCCAGGACCGCGGCCAGCGGCGTCCCGACGCGGGTTGCCCCCTCGATGACCACGACAGACCGTCGACGCCCTTGCCAGCTCGAGCCGTCGGCCGCTGAGGAGGAGAGGGCGGCAGGGAGCTCCGCGGCGGTGCGGGCGGTGGCCGCCGGGCCCGCATCAGCGGCCAGCAGGTCAGCGGCGTCCACGTCGACCAGCAGACCGGCGGCGCGCAGGCCGTCCAGGACGACGGCGACCGCGGAGGGATCGAGCCCGGCGCCCGCGGCATCGACCAGGACGGCGCGTTGCGGCCGCCGGCCGTCCAGCCCGCGCAGCAGGGCCGCCACACCTCCGCCGGCCGGGGTGACCAGCAGGCCGTCGGTCGAATCGACCCCGCCGACCTGGATCGCGTCCGGGCCGCTCCGCAGCAGGGGGGTCGCGGCGGGCAGCAGGGGATGGGCGGTGTCACTCACCCGGGGAGCGTCGCAGCGCGCGAGCCCCCGCCGCTCGCGTCGTCCACAGGTGCCGGCCGGTCCCGGAAGACCACGACGGCGGCGCCCCGAAGGGAACGCCGCCGTCGTCGAGCCTCTGGACGAGGCCCTCTTTCAGGCCTTGCCGAGGATCCGGTTCATCTTGGTACCGCAGACGGGGCAGGTGCCCTGAGCCATCCGACGGCCGGACTCGCTCACCTTGACCTCACCGTCGAAGTCGCGCTTCTCCTTGCACTTCACGCAGTAGCCGTTGTAGCTCTCCGCCACGGGGATCTCCTCGTTGTCTGGGGCGCCTCGGCACGCGCGCCGGTCGCCATTGCGCAGGCACGCTACCCGTACCGGCCACCCCGTAGCCCGCAGGCGGCCGGGCGGACTCTGCCACAGCCGGCCGCCGGTGGCGGCATCGGCGTCGGGTGGGAACCCACACCCTGTGGACAGAGCTGTGGACCGGATGGGGACGGTGCGGCGTGTCTCTGTGTGCCGACGGGGGACCACCTGTGGGACCGCACCCGCTCGATTCTCCTCACTTCCGCCCCACCTGCGCGGATGCCGTAGCGGGCCCCCTGTGGATCGGGCGGAACCGGGGCGACGTCACCGGGTGGAGCGGCCCTCATGTCCACCGTCCGTGCGACCTGTACACGAGAGGGTGCTCCCACAGGCGCGAACGGTCGGCACGGTGGCTTACGGTGCCCCCGTGCCCGGATCGACTCGCGACGCTCACGCACACCCCGAGCCCTCCGGTCTCCCACCGGTGGACCGCGGGGCGGGCCGTGCGCTGCCCGTGGCACGGTCCGGGCGCGCCCCCGGTGGCGGAGCGGACGACGCGGCGGGAGACGGGCACGTCGTCGAGGTCCGCCGCAGCGCCCGCCGCCGCCGGACGGTGACGGCCTACCGTGAGCTGGGCCGCACCGTCGTGCTCATCCCCGCGGCCTTCAGCCCTGCCGAGGAGCGGCGCTGGGTGGCGCAGATGGTGGCCAAGCTGCACACCCGCGAAGAGCGGCGCCGCCGGTCGCTGGGCGGCGACGACGAGCTGATGGCGCGGGCGGTGGCCCTGTCCGCGGCCCATCTCGACGGCGCGGCCGAGCCGGCCAGCGTCCGGTGGGTGGACAACCAGCACCGCCGATGGGGATCGTGCACGCCCGCAGACCGCAGCATCCGCCTGTCCAGCCGGCTCCGTTCGATGCCGGAGTACGTCGTGGACTACGTGCTCGTGCACGAGCTGGTGCACCTGCTCGAGCCCGGCCACGACGAACGCTTCTGGGCGCTGGTCGCCCGCTACCCGAGAGCCGAGCGCGCCCGGGGGTTCCTCGAGGGCGTCGAGCTCGCGTCCGCCGCGGGCGCAGCGGCCGACGGAGCCTCGGGTCCCGACGCCGTGGACTGAACCCCGACGTCAGGCGCGGCCGTCGTCCTCCTGGTCGGTCGGCTTCTCCTCCGGCTCGTCCGCCGCGGGTGGCCGCTCCTCGGCGGCCTGGGCGGTGAGCGCGGACAGCTCGTCGTCCATCCCCGCGCGGCCGACGAAGTCCATCGGCTCGTCGAGGTCGTCGGAGGTCGGCAGCAGGTCGGGGTGCGACCAGAGCCGGTCGCGCTCGGTGTTCCCGTGGCGCTGCCCCATGGCCGCCCACACCGTGGCGGCGTCGCGCAGCCGCCGGGGCCGCAGCTCGAGGCCGACCAGCGTGGCGAACATCTGCTCAGCCGGCCCACCGGAGGCCCGGCGCCGGCGCATCGTCTCGGCGAGGGCGGAGTGACCCGGCAGCCGGTCGGTCGCCGCGGCCGCGACGACGGTGTCCACCCAGCCTTCCACCAGGGCCAGCAGCGTCTCCAGCCGGCGGAGCGCCATCTGCTGCTCCGGCGTCTCCTCCGGCTCGAGCAGACCGCTGCCCAGCAGTCGCTGGATGCTCTCCGGGTCGCTGGGGTCCAGGCCGCCTTCGAGCCCGCCGCCCGACATGGCCTCGCCGATGCCGCGCTCGATGGCCTCGCGGTCGATCGTGATGCCGCGCGCGTAGGCGTGCACCGCATCCTGGAGCTGCTGGCGCAGCCACGGCACGTGCGCGAACAACCGCTGCGAGGCGGCCTCGCGGAGGGCGAGGAACAGCCGGACCTCGTCGGCCGGGCGGTCCAGTCCTGCCGCGAACTCGGCGACGTTCTGCGGCACGAGCACGCCGGTGCCGGAAGGAGCCAGCGGCAGTCCGACGTCGGTGCTGGTGAGCACCTCGTCAGCGAGCTTGCCGAGGGCCTGGCCGACCTGCGCGCCGAACATCAGCCCGCCCATGCGGCCCATGATCCCGGCGATCGGCCCGAACGACATCGCCGCTTCCTCCGGCATGGCGCTGGTCATCGCCGCCACGACCTTCTCGGCGAGGGGGTCGATCAGCGCGGTCCAGGCCGGCAGGGTCAGCTCGACCCACTCCACGCGCGACCAGGCCGCCGTCCGGTCGATGCCGGATGGCAGTTCGGTGACCTGGTCGAGCCAGAGGTCGGCGAGCCGCAGCGCCTCGGCGACCGCGGTCCGCTCGGCGTCCGAGGAGGGCTGGTGCCCGGCCGCGAGCTGACTGATGGCGCCCTGACGGGCGAGATCCCAGTTCACCGGGCCGCCGGACCAGCTCATCATCCTCTGGAGCTCGGCGAACAGGGGCATCTTGCCGAGCAGCTCCTCGGGGGACCCGCCCCCGGCGATCCCGCCGAAGAGGGCACCGAGGCCGAAGGGGTCGCCGGCGGGGTCCCCGCTGCGGGCGGGGTCCCGGTCGTCGGGGTCGCGGTCGGGGAGCCCGAAGCCGAACGGCACGTCACTCATGGGTCCACGGTAGACGCGTGATCTTCCCGTTGCGGGCGGCCGGCGACGCTGTCCAGCTTCGCGACCTAAGCTCGCCGGTCGTGACCCGTCGGAGTGCCGTCCTGACCACCGGTGCCGTGCTTCTGGTGCTGTTCGGCCTGCTCGGCACGGTCGTGCCCGTCCCGTACGTCGCGCAGGTGCCCGGCCCGACCTTCAACACGCTCGGCGACATCAGCGGATCGCAGATCATCAGCGTCCACGGCCGCGAGCGGAACAAGGCCACGGGCAACCTCAACCTGACCACCGTGGGCGTCGGTCGCGGCGGGCTCAGCCTCGTCGACGCGGTCCGTGGCTGGTTCGACAACGAGGTCAGCGTCGTCCCGGAGGAGTCGGTCTACCCGCCCGACCAGACCCCGGACCAGACCCGGCAGGTCAACCGCGACGCCTTCCTCACCTCCGAGCAGGCGGCGGAGTCAGCGGCGCTGGGTCATCTCGGCTACCCGAAGAAGGTTGTCGTGCAGGGGCTGTCCGCGGGCTCGCCGTCCAAGGGCCGGCTCGAGGAGGCGGACGCCATCGAGGCCGTCGACGGGCATCAGACCCCGGACTCCGCCACGCTCGCGAGGGTCCTCGCGACGATCCCCGGCGGGAAGCCGGCACAGGTCACCTACACCCGGCTGGGCAAGCCGGGCAGCACCACGATCACCACGAAGGCGGCCAGCGGCCGGAAGGGCTCCCTTCTCGGCGTGACGGTCCGCGACGCCCCCTCGCCGCCCTTCGACGTCGACATCCAGGTCGCGGACGTCGGCGGTCCGTCGGCCGGGCTGATGCTGACGCTGGGCATCCTGGACCTCGTCGGAACCACAGACCTCACCCACGGCAAGGTCGTCGCGGGAACCGGCACCATCGATCCCACCGGCAAGGTCGGGCCGATCGGCGGCATCCAGCTCAAGATGGTCGCGGCCAGGAAGCTGGGGGCCGATGTGTTCCTGGTCCCGGCCGACAACTGCGCCGAGGCCAAGGCTGTGCCCTCCCCGGGCTACCCGCTCGCGCGGGTCGCGACCCTGGACGACGCCCTGAAGGCCCTGGCCGATTTCGAGGCCGGGCGGACGCCGGCCGGCTGCTGACCCGGCCGTCGTGTCGCCCTGTCCCACCGCCGTGATCCGTCGGGAAAGCTGTCGCCGTTCGGACGGCGGGGAACCCCGCGCCGTCCGGAGCGTTGTCCAGGGATGAGCGGCGCGCGCGCCGGCACCTGTCCCGCCCGGCGCGACCGACCGCTCGCGGTCGCCTGACCCGTGGCTTCGGCCATGCTCGTACGTGAAGCCTGAAACTGAAGGAGACCGTTCGTGGCCATGCGGCCCCCCGTGCCCGTGCCGACGCTGTCGCGGCGCGCGAAGCTGGTCATCGGCGCCATCGCCGTCCTGCTGGTGCTGTTCACCGTGATCGGCACGCTGACCAACGTCTACGTCGACTACCTCTGGTTCGCCGAGACGCACTACACCGAGGTCTTCTGGACCGAGCTGCAGACCCGGGTGCTGCTGTTCGCGGTCGCCGGCGTCGCCACCGGCGGTCTCACGGCGCTCGCGATCCACCTGGCCTACCGGCACCGGCCGACGTTCCGGCCGATGTCGCTGGAGCAGCAGAACCTCGAGCGCTACCGGCAGTCGCTGGAGCCCCGCCGCGGCGTCGTGCTCACCGCGGTGGCGGTGGTCCTCGGCCTGTTCGCCGGGTTCACCGCCCAGGGCAGCTGGCAGACCTGGCTGACGTTCCGCAACGGCACGAGCTTCGGCAGGACCGACCCGCAGTTCGGGCTGGACCTGTCCTTCTTCGTGTTCGACTACCCCTTCTACCGGCTGGCTCTGGGCTTCGGCTTTGCCATCGTGCTGCTGGCGCTCATCGGGTCGCTGCTCACTCACTACGTGTTCGGCGGGCTGCGCCTGCAGACGCCGGGGCAGAAGCTCACGCCCGCGGCCAGGGTCCAGCTGTCGGTGCTGCTCGGGCTCTTCGTCGCGCTGAAGGCGGTGGCCTACTGGCTGGACCGCTACGGGCTGGTCTACTCCACGCGCGGTGAGGTCTTCACCGGAGCCAGCTACACCGATGTCAACGCGCTCCTGGCGCCCAAGACGATCCTGATGTTCGTAGCCGCGGTCTGCGCCGTGGCGTTCTTCGCCAACATCGCCGTCCGGAACTTCCTGCTGCCGGCCGCAGCGCTGGTGCTGCTGCTGGTGTCCAGCCTGGTGATCGGTGTCGCGTACCCGGCGATCGTTCAGCAGTTCATCGTCAAGCCCAGCGCCGACCAGAAGGAGGCGCCGTACATCCAGCGGGCGATCACCTCCACGCTGGCCGCCTACGACCTCTCCAAGATCGAGTACGTCGACTACGCCCAGCAGGCCACCGGGACGACGGTGGACACCGGCGCCGCGCTCGCCGCGCTGCGCAACGACACGCAGACCATCCCCAACGCCCGGCTCCTGGACCCCAACGTCCTCGCCGACACGTTCACCGCCCGCCAGCAGATCCGCAACGTCTACGGCTTCAACAAGAAGCTCGACATCGACCGGTACACGATCGACGGGAAGACCCGCGACTACGTCGTGGCCGCCCGCGAGCTCAACAGCGCCGGGCTCTCGGACAACCAGAGCACCTGGATCAACCGGCACACCGTCTACACCCACGGAAACGGCTTCGTCGCCGCGCCGGCCAACGAGGTCGTCGCCGGTCAGCAGGGTGGGGAGCCGAACTTCACGACCCGCGATCTGCCGACCGTGGGCGACATCAAGGTCACGCAACCGCGGATCTACTACGGCGAGCTGATGAGTGACTACTCGGTCGTCGGTGCGCCGAAGGGCAGCACGGCCCGAGAGTTCGACCAGCCTGAGGGTGGGTCGGGGAACGGTCAGATCAGCAACACCTACACCGGCAAGGGGGGCGTCTCGATCGGGAGCTTCTTCCGGCAACTGACGTTCGCCATCTACTACCGGGAGCGCAACTTCCTGCTCTCCGGCGCGGTCAACGACGCGTCGAAGGTGCTCTACGTCCGCGACCCGCGGCAGCGGGTGGAAAAGGCGGCGCCCTTCCTCCAGGTCGACGGAGACCCCTATCCGGCCGTGATCGGCGGCCGGGTGCAGTGGATCCTCGACGGCTACACGACGTCGGAGTCCTATCCCTACGCCGAGCAGATGCAGCTGGGGACGGCGGCGACGGACGCGCTCACCGGCACGGGGACGACGGCACTGCCGAACGACACCTTCAACTACATCCGGAACTCCGTGAAGGCCACGGTCGACGCCTACGACGGCACCGTGACGCTCTACGCCTGGGACGAGCAGGATCCGGTACTGAAGACGTATATGAAGGCGTTCCCCGGCGTCATCAAGCCCAAGAGTGCGATGAGCGGTGAGCTCATCAGCCACGTCCGGTATCCCGAGGACATGTTCAAGGTGCAGCGGGACATCCTGACCCGCTACCACGTCAGCAACCCAGTGGACTTCTACCACCAGAGCGACCGCTGGCAGGTCTCCGCCGATCCCACGGAGGGCACCGCGACCAACCAGGACCAGCCGCCGTACTACATCCTGGCGCAGCGGCCGGGGGACACTCAGGCGAGCTATCAGCTCACCAGCGCTCTCAACGCCTTCCAGCGGGACAACCTCTCGGCGTTCATCTCCGCATCGAGCGCCCCGGAGACCTATGGCCAGATCCAGGTCCTGAGATTGCCGGGGAACACGCCCTACCGCGGCCCGCGGCAGGTGCAGAACGCCTTCCAGAGCAACAACCAGGTCAGACCCGACCTCACGTTGTTCAACAGTTCGAGCTCCAAGGCGGTCTTCGGCAACCTGCTGACCCTGCCGATCGGGAACGCCGGCCTGCTGTACGTCGAGCCGCTGTACGTCCGCGGTTCAGGGGAGAACTCCTTCCCGCTGCTGCAGAAGGTGCTCGTCAACTATGGCGACAAGATCGGCTACGCGAACACGCTGGCCCAGGCGCTGGACCAGGTGTTCGGGGCCGGGGCGGGGCAGTCGGCGACCGACAGCGGCGGTAGTCCGGCGACGGGCGGCAGCTCACCCGCACCCACGACCACCGCGCCGTCGACGAGCAGCCCGAACGGTGGCTCCGGGGCGTCGTCCAATCCCGCCATGAACCAGGCGGTGTCCGACATCAACGACGCGCTGGCGGCGCTGGCCGCTGCTCAGAAGAGCGGCGACTTCGCCGGCATCGGGAAGGCCGAGGCCGACCTGCAGAAGGCCGTCTCGGCCTACCAGTCGGCGCAGCGCTCCGGCGCGGCCTCGGCGAGCAAGCCCGCGGCGACCGCTACCCCCACGGGGTGAGTCGGAGGAGGACGACGCGGTCCCCGCGTCGTCCTCCTCCGGGTGGCTGGTACTGTGGAGTCACCGACGCGGGGTGGAGCAGCTCGGTAGCTCGCTGGGCTCATAACCCAGAGGTCGCAGGTTCAAATCCTGCCCCCGCTACTACGGTGGAACGGCCTTCCCAGTCACTGTGAGGGCCGTTTCCGCTTGTGCAACCAACCCACCGGCAGACGGTACGGGGCGCGGATCGCGCTGCAGTCCCGGGATGGGCGGACGGGGGCTAGCATCGGTTGAGCACCGACCCCAGGAAAACGCCGCTCGTCTGGCGACGGCTTCCCTGTGCGGTGGGTGCCCCGGCCATCGACTGGTGGCCGTAGGTTCCCACCGCTGGGCGGGCTGTCGGGCCCCGAGGCGTCGATCTCTCGCAGATCCGTGGGGCCGAGTCGCTTCTCGGAGTAGCCATCCAGGCCCGCTCCTCGCGACATCCACGCCCCGACCGCGGGACTGTGTGCGGCATTCCGCCGCCGCAACCGTGCCGGGTATTCCAGAGGAGGAGTCTGTGGCTCGACGAGGCCAGTCCCAGACGGACACTCGCCGTACCGCCCCGCGGAACCAGCGACGCGTCCGAGACCGCGACGACGTCATCTCGGTGCTCGCCCGCGAGGTCCGTGCGGTCGAGGCAGCCGCCCAGCGCGGGCCCGTGACGCCCGCAGTCCGTACGAAGTTCCAGGTCGTGGCACTGCTGGTCCGCGAGGAGCACGCCCGCGTCCGGGCGGACGAGACCAGCAGCCACACCCGCCGGGCCGAGCAGCTCAAGCGCCTCGACGGGATCGCAACCATCCTCGCGAAGACCGCCGTGCGCGACCCCGCACTCCTCGCGCTCCTCTCCGGGGACGCCGTCGTCTCCGACGCCGCCAGGTCGCTCAAGCGAGACATGCTGAAGGCCGTCGGCATCGAGTCCACCCCCGACGAGGTGACACCGGAGGAGCGCGTGGCCGCCTCCGCCACCACCGAGCGTCGGGTTGTGCCGCAGTCGGTCGTCTCACGACAGCTGGCCAACCCCTTCCTCGCCCCCGACTTCGGGGCCGCCCGGCAGAGCACCGTCCGTTCGAACCGGCTGGCCGGGTGGGAGCTGCTCGGCCCGCTCCTCAGTTCGTTCGAGCGCGCCGGCGGCGGAGCCCCGGCATGCATGGCCCTTCCCGCGCCCTCCTCCCTGCACGCGCCGGGTGGCTTGGAGCTGATGCCGCACCAGGCGGAGGTGATCGCCGCGGCCGCTGCCGGCCACCGGACCTTCCTGCTCGCCGACGAGCCAGGCCTGGGCAAGACGGCTCAGGCTCTGCTCGCCGCGGAGGCGGCGAACGCCTACCCGCTGCTCGTGGTCGTGCCGAACGTCGTCAAGACCAACTGGGCCCGCGAGGCCGCGCGCTGGACGCCGCACCGGCCGGCCACCGTGATCCACGGCAACGGCGAGACGATCGACGGCTTCGCCGACATCGTCGTCGTCAACTACGAGGTGCTCGATCGGCACGTCGGATGGATCGGCGACTTCGGCTTCCGGGGCATGGTGGTCGACGAGGCGCACTTCATCAAGAACAAGACCTCGCAGCGTTCGCGGCACGTCCTGGAGCTCTCCGAGCGCATCCGGTCCCGGACGGTGCGGCCCCTGCTGATGGCGCTGACCGGCACTCCGCTGATCAACGACATCGACGATTTCCGGGCGATCTGGCAGTTTCTCGGCTGGATCGACGAGACGAAGCCGCTCGGCGAGCTGATGGAGGCGCTCGAGGAGACCGGCCTGACACCCGCCGACCCCGGGTTCTATCCGGCCGCCCGCGCGTGCGTCATCGACCTCGGCATCGTCCGCCGCCGCAAGGTCGACGTGGCGGCCGACATCCCCGCCCGCCGCATCGCCGACCTCCCCGTCGAACTGGACGGGCCGGCCGGCCGGTCGATCCGGGCGGCGGAGCAGGAGCTCGCGCGCCGGATGGTGGCGCGGTACGAGAACGTGCTCGCCAACCGCTCGTCCGACGTCGTCGAGGGCATCGACCTCGAGCTGGTGCGCAGGGTGGCCCGGGCCGAGTTGAAGGACGCGGCCACCTCCACGGGTGAGAACGTGTTCAGCATGGTCCGCCGCATCGGCCAGGCGAAGGCCCCGCTGGCCGCCGACTACGCGGCCCAGCTCGCCCGGAGCGCGGGCAAGGTGGTCTTCTTCGCCAAGCACGTCGACGTGATGGACGCCGCCGAGGAGACCTTCGCCCGGCAGGGCATCCGGTACTCATCGATCCGCGGCGAACAGACGTCGACGGCGCGGCAGAAGAACATCGACGCCTTCGTGAACGACCCGGAGGTCGCCATCGCGGTCTGTTCCCTGACCGCGGCCGGCGTGGGGTTGAACCTGCAGGTCGCATCGAACATCGTCCTCGCCGAGCTCTCCTGGACCAACGCAGAGCAGACCCAGGCCATCGACCGCAGCCACCGGATCGGTCAGTCCGAGCCCGTCACGGCCTGGCGCATCATCGCCGCGCAGACCGTCGACACGAGGATCGCCGAGCTGATCGACAGCAAGGCGGGGCTCGCCGCCCGGGCGCTCGACGGCTCGGACGACGAGATGTCCTCCTCGGCCGACGTCCAGCTCGAGGCTCTCGTCGCCTTGTTGACCGACGCGTTGTCGGAGTTGCCGTAGCTACGCGCAACCTCGGTTCGGACCGGCCCCTACCGCTTCGCGGAGGGGCCGGCGTCGTTTCCGGCGCCGTTCCTGGGGGAGAGCACCGAGTTCCTGACCACCTTCCCCGAGGTCGGCGTCGACAGGTCGTGCGCAGTCGTCAGCGGTGGTGGTGGTGTGCGGCCCGCGTGAGGACCCATCCGGAGCCGGTGCAGCCGCGGGGCAGAGGGGGGAACCGGCGGCCTTCGACGTCGGTGGACTCGAACACGTGCTCATCGTGACCGCCGGCGCACCGGTAGATCCCGCTCTCCGGCACGATCTGTCCCGGGTGATAGAGCTGTGTCTCCGCGACCATGGCGCGGTCATACCCTGATTCCTCTGCGGGTATCGCCGTAACCGGCTTCAACCGGCCCAGCCGTGTGAGCAGGGCCCGTCGCCCTGGTGCGGCGGCGTCAGACGGCGGTGAGTTGGGCGGGCCCCCACGCGGGGCGCACCCCTCGCCGCTCCGGCGCCTCCTGGGACACGGCCGGAATGCGCTCGGCGGGCCGTCCCTGCGGCCGGTCCGGGCGCGCGGTCCGGTCGTCGTCCTGGGCCGCGCGGGCCGGGGGCGTGCGGGCGTGGTCCGGCTTGGCAGCGCGCTTCCGCATCGCGGACAGGAGCACGTGCGGTCGGGTCTCGTCGTCGTGCTCCGGCAGGCCGAGCGGATCGGCAGGGACGGCGGGGGTGGCCGGGAAGGCCTCCGCCCGCGGTGGACGCCGGGGGTCGGGCAGGCGCAGCTCGCCGAGGTCCTTCCAGGTCGAGTGCCGGAGCCCGTCGACGACGCAGCGGACCCGGGCGACGACGTGGCCGTCGCCCTCGTGCCGCCACCCCAGCAGTTCGCCGGAGTACCAGATCCCGCGGTGGTGGATCTCCACGGGCTGCGGTTCACCGGCGAACACACTCGTCGCCACGCCTCCCGCCACGAGTCGGACTGTAGGCGCCACGGGGGGGACGGTCATGCAGGCGCGCGCGGTCCTGAAACCGGTGTGACGGGGCTGTCACACGCGGCTGTCGAGGTGGTCGGACGGAGGGCCCCACCGGCTGTCGCCGGATCCGGTGTAGAGTGGTGTCACCGACGCGGGGTGGAGCAGCTCGGTAGCTCGCTGGGCTCATAACCCAGAGGTCACAGGTTCAAATCCTGTCCCCGCTACGACGCGGACACGCGTTCGTTCCTTCCGGCGGGCCCCTCACGCAATGCGTGAGGGGCCCGCCGTTTTTTCACGGCCTGACCGACACCCGCCGTTCACCGACTCGACACGTGTCGTACGACGTCCGGTGTGCCGAGGGCGGGAACCTGACCGGGTTCCACCGACTCGAGGAGTGCAATGTCCGAGATCCTGCTTTCAGTACTGGCCGAGGCGCTCGGCGCGGCGCTGCTGGCGCTCCTCGTGGCCGGCGTGAAGCGTGCGATGGGAGCCGTTCGCGCCTGATCGGCAACCGCCGGGGATGCGCGGGTCAGGGCGGCCCTCGACTCCCAGACAGGCGTGCGACGATCTGAGGCCTCTCGGTCGGTGAGATCCCGCCGGCGTTCCTCGTCCGAAGGACGGGAGGCGCGGTGTGACGACTGTGCTCGAGTTCGGCCCGATGCTGGTCCGCGACTCGATCCGCACCTCGTGGCGAATCGGCCGGCGTGCCGTCGTCGCGCCCGCCGGTCTCGTGCGGGACGCCGCGGAGCGGCCCTTGTCCGCGTTGCACGCGATCACCTCCGCCGGAGCCGCGCAGGGTGTCGATCGGCAGGTCTGGGCCGCCGCCGGCCGCGCCGTGATCGAGGTGCGCGGGCTCGACGACGGCGGCGACGACCGCTCGGCGTGGGCCAGGTCCGTCGAGAAGGCGGTCGCCTCGGTCCCGGGAATCGACTCGGCGAGGCTCGACGCGGTCACCAGCCGGATCGCGGTGAGCTACGACAGGAACCGGCACACGATCGCCGACCTCGTGGCCGCTCTGACCGCGGCGGAGGAACAGGCCCACGGTGATCGGGCCGCCGCCTCCGATGGCTCTGCCCCCGCTCGGGCGGAGGACGTCACGGACGCGCTTCCGGACACGTGGCCGGAAGCCGTCTTCCCCCGAGAGCTGCCGCAGGCGCGCGTGAACAGGCTGGCCCTGGCCGCGGACGTCCTCGCCCTGGCCGGCAGCGTGGGCACCCGTCTGGCCGGAAGGCCCCCGATGCTGCCGTCGAGCGTCGCGGGGCTGGTCGCGCTGATGGAGGAGCAACCCCGGCTGCGCCGGTGGCTGGAGGGCCGGCTCGGCCCCCCGGGGGCGGAGCTGGCCCTCGCGCTCGGGAACGCCCTGGTGCACGGACTCACGGGGAACCTGCCCGCGCTGCTGCTCGACGGTGCGCGACGCACGCACCGGATGCGGGCTGGGCTGGCGCGGCTCGCCGCGCACGAGGAACGGAAACACGAACTGCACGGGATGTTCCGCCCGCCGCCCGTGACCACGGTCGGTACCGATGAACGGCCGGTGCCGCTGCCTCCAGGCCCGGTGGAACGGTTGCAGCAGCGGATGGCGACGGCGTCGCTGGGCGCCGGGGCCGCCCTGCTCGCCGGAACGAGGAACCCCGACCTCGTGGGTCGCGCTCTGGCCGTCGGCACCCCCCGGCCGGCACAGGCGGCACGGCAGGGGTTCGTGGACATGCTCGTGATCGGCCTGGCCCGTCGGGACGTGCTGGTGCGCACCCCCGGCGCGCTGCCCCGACTCGATCGCGTGACCAGCGTGGTCGTCGAGAGCGCCGTCCTCCACGACGACCGCCCGCTCATCGTCGACGCGCGAGCCGACGCCGGGGCCTGGACGGCCGCGCGCGTCTGGCGCGCCGCGCAACGGCTGCTCGATGCCGCGCGCGCAGGAGGAGCGCCCGCCTCGGAGACCAGGGCGCTCGTCGAACCGGTGACCGGCGCTGATGGCGCCGGTCAGCGCGGCGGTGACCGCCTGACCCCGCTGCTGCTCACCGACCATGGCGCGATCGTCGGCGAGGTCCTGGTGGGGCGCGAGCTGGACCCCCTGACCGACGCCGTCCTGTCCGCGGTCCGCGAGGCGGGGCTTCGGCTGATCCTGACGGAGGACTTCGCTGCTCCCGAGCTCGGCAGCAGGACGGACGAGGTGCTGAGGGACGGGCGCGGCGACGCCCTCTGGCTGCGCCATGAGGTGCGGCGCCTGCAGGCCGACGGCCAGGTGGTGGCCGTGGTCGGGACGGATCAGGAGGCACTGGAGGCCGCGGACCTCGCGATCGGCCTGGTGCCGCGACGCGGACCCGTGCCATGGGCGGCCGACGTGCTCTGCGGCCCTGGACTCCGCGAGGTTCCCCGGCTGATCGCGGCCGTGCCGGCAGCCCGGGCGATCAGCGAACAGGGCGTACGGGTGTCGATCGGCGCCTCGTTCCTGGGTTCCCTGCTCCTTGCCGTGGGACGGCCGGGAACCGGAAGAAGGGCGCAGCTGCCGGTCAACGTGGGTGCCGCGGGCACGTTCATATCGGGGATCCGGGCCGCTCGCGCCGTGGCCCGCCGGCCGGAACCGGTCCCCGTGCTGCACACCCCCTGGCACGCGCTCGAGCCCCGGGAGGTCCTGATCCGGGTCGCTGACCCAGGACCCGCCGTTGCCGGGGACGACGGTCCGGGGCAGATGTCCGTACTGACCAGGGGACTGCACCTCGTGGGGGATCTGGCCGCCAATGTTCGCGCGGAGCTCGATGATCCGCTCACTCCGGTGCTCGCCACGGGAGCCGCCGCCTCCGCGGTGATCGGCTCGCCGACCGACGCGTTCCTCGTCGGTGGCGTGCTGACCGGGAGCGCCGTGATCAGCGGGATCCAGCGGATGCGGGCCGAGCGGGCGCTGCGGGAGCTGCTCATGGATCAGCGGCTGCCTGCCCGGGTGGTGGACGCCGAGGGCGACGACCGGTCCGGCGGGTTCGCGCGTCCGCCGCGGATCGTCCCCGCGACCCATCTGCAGCCGGGGCATGTCATCGACCTGCAGGCCGGGGATGTCGTGCCGGCGGATGCCCGGTTGCTCGAACTGCAGGAGCTGGAGGTCGACGAGGCGACGCTGACCGGGGAGTCCACCCCGGTCGGCAAGGAGCTGCCGGCCACACCCGGTGCGGAGCTGCCGGACCGGACCGGGATGGTCTACGAGGGCACGACGGTCGTCGCCGGGGCCGGTCGAGCGGTCGTGGTGGCAGTCGGCGCTGCGACCGAGGCCGGGCGCGCGCTGGCCCTGGCCGGCCACGCGGCGGCCCCCGCGGGTATGCAGCACCGGCTGGAGGAGCTCACCAGCCGGGGTCTGCCGATCACGCTGCTCGGCGGCGCGACGGTCACCGGGCTCGCGCTGCTGCGGGGTGCGTCCCTGCGCTCGGCGATCGCCGGTGGGGTGAGCGTCGCCGTCGCCGCCGTCCCCGAGGGCCTGCCTCTCATGGCGACCGTGGCGCAGCTGGGTGCGGCGCGCCGACTGTCCCGACGCGGCGTCCTGGTGCGCGCTTCGCGCACGGTGGAGGCCCTGGGCCGCGTCGACACGATCTGCTTCGACAAGACCGGCACCCTCACCGAGGGCCGGTTGCGGCTGGTGCGCGCCGCCGGTCTGGAGGGCGAATGGCCCCCGGATGCGCCGGAGGTCCGGCGGTTGATCAGGGAGGCGGCCTACGCGGGGCCGGCCCCGAGGGGCAGTGGACCGTTGCCGCATGCCACCGACCAGGCCGTGCTGGACACCGCCCGTGCCGTGCTGGGCACCGAGCTCGGCCAGTCCTGGGAGGAGCTGGTCGAGATCCCGTTCCACAGCGACCGCGGCTTCTCCGCGGTGGTGGGGCGCACGCCGAACAAGGTCCGCCTGGTCGTGAAGGGCGCCCCGGAGGTGCTGCTCCCGCGCTGCAGCCACGTCCGTGACGACGACGGCAAGCGGGCGCTGGACCGGGTCGGGCAGGACCGGGCGACCGCCGCCGTGCACTCCCTCGCCGTCCAGGGGCTGCGGGTGCTCGCGGTGGCCCGCCGCAACGTCGGTGACGCCGCGGGGAACCCTCCGGTTGCCGAGGACGTCGCTGAGCTCGGGGACCTCACCCTGCTCGGCTTCATCGGCCTGGCGGACGCCCCCCGGGCGCAGGCGGCCGGGACGGTGACCGCGCTGCAGGCGGTGGGCATCGCGCCCGTCATGATCACCGGTGACCACCCGGTGACCGCCGCCGCCATCGCGGACCGGCTGGGCATCCCGTCCGACGAGCTGGTCACCGGCCCCGACCTCGTGGCCCTGGATGAACCGGCCCGCATCGCGCGGGTGGGGGACGCATCGGTGTTCGCCCGGGTGTCGCCCGAGCAGAAGCTGCAGATCATCCAGGCGCTCCAGCAGGGCGGCCGGGTCGTGGCGATGGCCGGGGACGGCGCCAACGACGCCGCAGCGATCCGGATGGCCGACGTCGGGATCGGGATGGCCGCGAAGGGCTCGACGTCGGCCCGCAGCGCCGCCGATCTCGTCTTCACCGAGCCCGACATCAGCCTGGTGCTGGATTCCCTCGTCGAGGGACGTGCCATGTGGCGCCGGGTTCGTGACGCGGTGGCGGTCCTCGTCGGCGGCAACGTCGGCGAGGTGCTGTTCACCCTGCTGGGCACCGCCCTCGCCGGGCACGCTCCGATCAGCACGCGGCAGTTCCTGGTGGTCAACATGTTCACCGACCTGCTGCCGTCGATGGCGCTGGCACTGGCTCCCACCCCCGCCGATCCCGAGGAGCGGACCTCGCTCCTGGAGGCCGGTCCACCCTCGCTGGGCGGTCCGCTGCTGCGCGACATCGGGTTCCGCGGCGCCATGACGAGCCTCGGTGCGCTGACGGCCTGGCAGCTCGGGCGGATCGGCGGTACCCGACGGCGCTCGGGCACCATCGCACTGGCCTCTCTGGTCGGCGCGGAGCTGGGACAGACGCTCCTCGTGGGTGGCCGCGACCCGCTCGTCCTCGCCACGGGTCTCGGGTCTGCCGCGATGCTGGCCGCGATCATCCAGACCCCTGGCGTCAGCCAGTTCTTCGACTGCACGCCACTGGACCCGTTCGCCTGGACCGTCGTCCTCGGTTGCTCCGCCGGAGCCACGCTGGCCTCGATGGCGGTGCCGCGGCTCGTCCCCGGCCTCCGCCGCGCGACCACCGCGACGCGGGCCGGTGGGGGCTGACTCGCCGGGAGCCGCAGATCCCGTCGGCGATCCCGGCCGCAGTGTTGTGCATCACCTCCCACGGTCTCTAGCGTTGGCAGTCAACGCCGACCGTTTTCGCTGGGAGGACCCCACGTGTCCGTGGACGCCGTCGCTCTGGACCTGGACAACCTGCGCCTGGACGAGCTGGACCTGTCCGACCCCGACTTCTGGCTGCGGCCACCGGCCGAGCGGCATGCCGTCTTCGACCTGCTCCGCCGCGAGCGGCCGTTCGCATACTTCGGCGAGCCCGACATCCCGATGGTCGAGCCCGGGCCGGGCTACTACGCCGTGACCCGCTACGCCGATCTGGAAGCGCTCAGCTCCCGGCCGGCGGTCTTCTGCTCCGGCGAGGGTGCGGTCTCCATCCTGGACATCCCGGCCGACCTCAACGAGTTCTACGGCTCGATGATCAGCATGGACGACCCGCGGCACGCCAAGATCCGCCGGCTGGTGTCCAAGGCCTTCACCCCGCGGATGCTCGAGCGGGTCGTCGACTCCGTCCGGGAGATCGTCGACGACGTGCTCGCGCAGGCACGACGGAAGGCGGAAGCGGGGGACGGGACCATCGACGTCGTCGCCGACATCGCGGCACCGATCCCGCTGCGGGTCATCTGCGACATGATGGGCGTCCCCGCCGAGGACCGCGCCCTTGTGCTGACCCAGTCGAACATCGTCCTGTCCGGCGGCGACCCCGACCTGATCGAGAACCAGGACGACCCGCTGACCGCCGTCCTCGAGGCCGGGATCGCCATGGCCGGCGTGATGGAGCGGCTCGCGGCCGAGCGGGTGGCGAACCCGCGCGGCGACCTCACCACGGCCCTGGTCACCACCGAGGTGGACGGCGAGCGGCTCACCCATCAGGAGATCGCCTCGTTCTTCATCCTGCTGCTGGTTGCCGGCAACGAGACCACCCGGAACGCCATCTCGCAGGGCGTGCTCGCGCTCTCGGAGAACCCTGAGCAGCGGGCCCGGTGGGCCGCCGATCCCGGGCTGGACCGCACGGCCGTCGAGGAGATCGTGCGCTGGACCAGCCCGATCACCTGGATGCGCCGGACGGCGACCGAGGACGGCGAGGTCAACGGGCACCGGTTCGCCGCGGGCGACAAGTTCCTGCTCTTCTACGCCGCGGCCAACCGCGACCCGGAGGTCTTCCGCGACCCGCAGGTGTTCGACCTGACCCGCGACCCCAACCCGCACGTCGGCTTCGGCGCCAAGGGCCCGCACTTCTGCCTGGGGGCGCACCTGGCCCGCCGGGAGATCGCCGTGACCTTCCGTGCACTGTTCGAGCAGCTGCCCGATCTGGAGGTCGCCGGCGAACCCGATCGGCTGCGTTCGTCGTTCGTCAACGGCATCAAGCGGCTGCCCGCCCGGTTGACGGGCGCCCGGTGACCCGCGTCCGGGTGGACGCGGAGCGCTGCGTGGGCTCCGGCAGCTGCGAGGCCCTCGCCCCGGACATGTTCGAGGTGGGCGACGACGGCATCGTCGAGATCCTCCAGCCGCTGGACGGTGCGGCGGCCAGGGCGCTCGCCGCCGATGCCGTCCAGGTCTGCCCGACGCGCGCCCTCTCGCTGGTCGACTGAGACCCGGAAGACCGGCGGCGCGAGGACCGTTGGCGTCCGGCATGGAGCCCACCGTCCGGGACGCCCCGGAAGCAGACCGCTACGAGATCCGCGACGGCGAGCAGGTGCTCGGTTACGCCGCCTACCAGCGCCACGGCGACATCGTCGTCTTCACCCACACCGAAGTCGACCCCGACGCGGGGCAGTCCGGCCTCGGGGGCACCCTGGTGCGTGCCGCCCTGGACGACGTGCGTGCGCGGGGCGGGTCGGTCGTGGCGCAGTGCTCGTTCGTGCACGGCTGGATCGACCGGCACCAGGAGTACGCCGACCTGGTGGCCGACCCCGACCGGTGAGGCAGTACGGACCGGCTCAGAGGACGTGCTGGCCGTACATCTCGCCGAGCGGGTCGGCGATCAATTCGATCCGGGCGCCGTCGGGGTCGCGGAAGTAGACCGAGACGCCGCTGTGGACGACGTGCTCCACCCCCGCCTCGGTCAGCCGCTCGACCAGGGCCGCCCAGCGCTCGGGGTCGACGCTGATCGCCATGTGGTGCAGTCCGCCGAGGACCTCCGCGTACGGGCCGACCGTCAGGCCCGGGAAGTCGAAGAAGGCCAGCAGGTTGCCGTTGCCGATGTCGAAGAAGAAGTGCGAGGAACCGGGGTAGTCGCGGTTCTCGATCAGCTCCGTCAGGGGGAAGCCGAGGACGTCCTGGTAGAAGCGGACGGTCCGCTCGACGTCACTGCTGATCAGCGCGGTGTGGTGCAGCCCGCGGGCGCTCGAGGGCGGGCGCTCGCCGGGCGGCCGCAGATGCGCCTGGCGGATGCGGGCCCGTTCGCTCTCGATCGCGGCGAGGTCGGGGGTGCTCTCGGTGGTGCTCATACCGTGATCCTCCTCGGTCCGGACAGCGATGGCTTCAACCGATCCGGCACGGATGTGTTCCCCGGGTCGTAGCGTGACCTTCGTGATCCTGGAACACGCGCTGCTCTCGGTGAAAGTGGGCGAACGGGAGGAGTTCGAAACGGCGTTCGCCCTCGCGACGGACATCATCAGCGCTGCGCCCGGCTTCCGGAATCTCACGCTGTCGCGGGCCCTGGACCGCGACGACGGATACCTGCTGCTGGTCGAGTGGGACCGGCTGGAGGACCACACCGAGGGCTTCCGCGGATCGGAGGAGTACGAGAGGTGGCGCGATCTGCTGCACCACTTCTACGACCCGATGCCGGTCGTGGAGCACTACGCCACCGTTCTCACGGCCGGCCCTGCCGCGTGACCTCAGGCGAGGGCCTGCTCCAGGTCGGCGAGCAGGTCGTCGATGTCCTCGATCCCGACGGACAGCCGGACCAGGTCGGCGGGCACCTCCAGCGGTGACCCGGCGGCGCTGGCATGCGTCATCCGTCCGGGGTGCTCGATGAGCGACTCGACCCCGCCGAGAGACTCGGCGAGGGTGAACAGCCGCGCCCGCTCGCAGACCCGCAGCGCCGCTTCCTCGCCGCCGGTCAGCCGGAAGGACAGCATGCCGCCGAAGCCGGACATCTGCCTGGCCGCGATCTCGTGACCCGGGTGGTCCGGCAGCCCCGGGTAGAGCACGGCCGCCACGTCCGGGCGACCGAGCAGGAACTCGGCGATCCGGGCCGCGTTCGCCTGGTGCCGGTCCATGCGGACGCCGAGGGTCTTGATACCGCGCAGCACGAGCCAGCTGTCGAACGGGCCCGCGCCGGCGCCCATGGCGTTCTGGTTGTAGGCCAGTTGCTCGGCGAGTTCGGCATCCGCCGTGACCAGCGCGCCGCCGACGACGTCCGAGTGCCCGCCCAGGTACTTCGTCGTGGAGTGCACGACGACGTCGGCCCCCAAGGTCAGGGGCTGCTGCAGATAGGGCGAGGCGAACGTGTTGTCGACGACGAGCCGGGCGCCGGCGTCGTGAGCGACCTGCGCCAGCGCCGCGATGTCGGCGATGTTCAGCAGCGGGTTGGTCGGCGTCTCGCACCAGATGACGCGGGTCGACGGCCGCATCGCGGCCCTCACCGCGTCCCGGTCGTTGAGGTCGGCCGGGGTGTGCTCGACCCCCCAGCGCGCCAGCACCCGCGAGATGAGGCGGAACGTCCCGCCGTAGGCGTCCCCGCCCAGGACGATGTGGCTGCCCGGCTCGCAGACCGTGCGGAGCAGCGTGTCCTCGGCGGCCAGCCCCGAGGCGAAGGCCAGGCCGCTGGTGCCCTGCTCGAGGGCCGCGAGCGCCTCCTGCAGCGCCGTGCGGGTCGGGTTGGCGCTGCGGCTGTACTCGTAGCCCCCGCGCAGCCCGCCGACGCCGTCCTGCTTGAACGTGGTGCTCAGGTGCACGGGGACGTTGACCGCGCCCGTCGCCGGATCGGGCTCCTGCCCTGCGTGGATGGCGCGGGTGTCGAAGCCCCAGTGCTCGGTCACCCGGCCACCGTATGCGGCACGCCGGTCAGGTGCCCCAGCACGTCCTGCCGGGTGATCACGCCGGCCGGCTTGCCGTCGACGTGCACCAGCAGCGCGTCGGCCGAGCCGAGCGCGCCGACGGCGGCGGTCACCGGCTCGCCGGACCCGATGATCGGCAGCGGGGGGGACATGTGCCGCTCCACCCGGTCGGCGAGCGTCGCCCGCCCGGCGAACAGCGCGTCGAGCAGCGTCTTCTCGTCCACCGAGCCGACCACCTCCCCGGCGGTCACCGGCGGCTCCGCGCGCACGACCGGCAACTGACTGACGCCGTACTCGCGGAGGATGTCGATCGCCTCCCGGACGGTCTCGTTGGGGTGGGTGTGCACCAGGCTCGGGGTCTCCCCGGACTTGGTCCCCAGCAGCTCGCCGACCGTCTCGCCCGCGGCGTTGTCGAGGAAGCCGTAGTCGGCCATCCACTGGTCGCTGAAGATCTTGTTCAGGTACCCGCGGCCGCCGTCGGGGAGCAGGACGACGACGACGTCGTCCTTCGTGAGCTTCTCGGCGGCCTGCAGGGCAGCGACGACCGCCATGCCGCACGAGCCGCCGACCAGCAGCCCTTCCTCGCGGGCCAGGCGGCGGGTCATCGCGAAGGAGTCGCCGTCGGAGACCGCGATGACCTCCTCGGCGATCTCCCGGTCGTAGGTGGACGGCCAGAAGTCCTCTCCGACGCCCTCGACCAGGTAGGGCCGGCCGGTACCCCCCGAGTAGACCGAGCCCTCGGGGTCGGCCCCCACGATGCGCACGCGCCCGCCGGAGGCCTCCTTCAGGTAGCGGCCGATGCCGCTGATGGTGCCGCCGGTCCCCATCCCCGTGACGAACGTGGTGATCCGCCCGTCGGTCTGGGCCCAGATCTCCGGCCCGGTGGTCTCGTAGTGCGACTGCGGGTTGGCCGGGTTGGAGTACTGGTCGGGCTTCCAGCCGCCGGGCGTCTCACGGGCCAGCCGGTCGGAGACGGAGTAGTAGGAGCGCGGGTCAGCAGGCTCGACGGCCGTGGGGCAGACGACGACCTCGGCGCCGTAGGCCCGCAGGACGTTGATCTTCTCCTGTCCGACCTTGTCGGGGCAGACGAAGATGCAGCGGTAGCCGCGCTGCTGGGCGACCAGCGCCAGGCCGATCCCGGTGTTGCCGCTGGTGGGCTCGACGATCGTGCCGCCCGGCCGCAGGGCGCCGCTGGCCTCGGCGGCGTCGACCATGCGGACGGCGATGCGGTCCTTCACCGACCCGCCGGGGTTGAGGTACTCGAGCTTGGCCAGCACCAGGGGCGCGTCGGGGCCCAGGTCGCGGGTCACCGCGTTGAGGCGGACGAGCGGGGTGTCGCCGACCAGGTCCACGACGGACTCGGCGTACTGCACGGGGTCCTCCTCCACGCGGGTCCGGTCGGGGCCCGCCTCCAGGCCCATCCCATCAGATGACAGCGATGAGTTCCCGCCGCCCACGGCGACACGTTGGCGACCAGAACCGGCGCGGGGTGAGGATGCGGGCATGACCTCTCCGACAGGAACCCGCACACTCGGCCGCAACGGGCTCGTGGTCTCCGCCCTCGGGCTGGGCTGTATGGGGATGAGCCAGAGCTACGGCGCAGCGGACCGCGACGAGTCGATCGCCACCATCCACCGGGCGCTGGACCTCGGGGTCACGTTCCTCGACACCTCGGACGTCTACGGCGACGGGCACAACGAGGAGCTGGTCGGCGAGGCGATCGCCGGCCGCCGGGACGAGGTCCAGCTGGCGACCAAGTTCTCCCTGTCCCGGGACGGGGCCGGAATGCGCATCGACGGGCGGCCCGAGAACGTGCGCGCGTCCGCGGAGGCCAGCCTCCGCAGGCTCGGCGTCGACGTGGTCGACCTCTACTACCAGCACCGGGTGGACCCTCAGGTGCCGATCGAGGACACGGTGGGCGCGATGGCCGAGCTCGTGCAGGCCGGCAAGGTGCGTCACCTCGGGCTGTCGGAGGCCAGCGCGGCGTCGCTGCGTCGTGCCGCGGCCGTCCACCCCATCGCCGCCCTGCAGAGCGAGTGGTCCCTGTGGACCCGCGACCTCGAGGGGGAGGTGCTGGCCACCGCCCGGAACCTGGGCATCGGCATCGTGCCGTTCAGTCCCCTCGGCCGCGGGTTCCTCACCGGGGCGATCACCAGCCCCGCGGACTTCGACGAGGACGACTTCCGCCGGGGCCATCCCCGCTTCACCGGTGAGGCTTTCGCCGCCAACCTCCGGCTGGTCGAGGCAGTGCGCGAGATGGCTGCACAGAAAGGGGTGAGCCCGGGACAGCTGGCGCTTGCGTGGGTGATGGGTCAGGGCCGGGACGTCGTCCCGATCCCCGGCACCAAGCGACGCCGGTACCTGGAGGAGAACGCCGGCGCCGCGGCGGTGGAGCTCTCTGCCGACGACCTCGCGCGCCTCGACGCGATCGCGCCGCCCGGGGTCGCCGTCGGCGGTCGCTACGTCAACGCCGGATACGCCTACGGCGACAGCCCGGAAGGAGCGGCGTGAGCACCGACCGGCTGCTCGTGGCGGTCTTCTCCTCGCCCGTGTCCGCGCTGCTGCTGCGCTACGGCGCCGACCTCGGCTTCCGCACCGTGCTCGTCGAACCCGACGAGACCCGGTCCGGTCCTGCACCGGCGGCGGACGTGACGGCACACGGGTTCGCCGAGCTGACCGGCGAGCTGTCCGGCGGGCACGCCGACGTGGTGGTCACAGACCACCACCGGGACGAGCTCGGGGAGCTGCTGCGCGATGCGCTGGCCGGCCCCGCGCGCTGGGTCGGCGTGATGGGCAACCCGCGGCACGAGGGCCCGCACGTCGCCGCGCTCGCAGCCCTGGGGGTGCCCCCGTCGGAGGTCGCGCGGGTCCACCGGCCGATCGGGCTCGACACCGGCTCGCGGACGCCGGCGGAGATCGCCGTCTCGACGCTGGCGGGTCTGCTCGCCGACCGCAACGGCCGCTCCGGCGGCTTCGCCCACGCCCGCTGACGGCTGCCCCCCGTGCCCTCCGGGGTCAGCCGGCCGGCTGGTCCGTCGTCTCCGGGGCGGGTAGCCGGACGTGAGCGAGCGCGGCGTCGTGCAGGACGCCGTTGGTGGCCAGTGCGCTGCCGCCGCCCGGGCCCGGGGTGCCGCTCAGGTCGGTGAACCGGCCGCCGGCCTCCCGCACGATCACGTCCAGGGCGGCGAGGTCCCACAGCGACACCTCCGGCTCGCAGGCGATGTCGACGGCGCCCTCGGCCAGGAGCACGTAGCTCCAGAAATCGCCGAAGCCCCGCGTCCGCCACACCTTCCGGGTGAGGTCGAGGAACCCGTCGAGCAGGCCGCGCTCCTCCCAGCCGGAGAGGCTGGAGTAGGACAAGCTCGCGTCGGCCAGGTCGTTGACCTGCGAGACGTGGCACCGGGTGGCTGACTCCAGCCGGCGGCCGGTCCACGCGCCGACGTCCTTGGCCGCCCACCACCGCTTGTTGAGGGCCGGCGCCGAGACCAGGCCCACGACCGGCTCGTCACCGTCGAACAGTGAGATCAGGGTGGCCCAGACAGGCACTCCGCGGACGAAGTTCTTGGTGCCGTCGATGGGGTCGAGCACCCAGCGGCGGGGCCCGTGACCGGTCGTGCCGAACTCCTCGCCCATGACGGCGTCCCGGGTGCGGGCGCGGCTGAGCGTGATCCGCAGCATCTCCTCGACGGCCCGGTCGGCGTCGGTCACCGGCGTGAGGTCGGGCTTGGTCTCGACCGTGAGGTCCTGGGCCTTGAACCGGTCCAGGCTGATCGAGTCGGCTTGGTCGGCCAGCACGTGTGCCAGCCTCATGTCTTCGGAAAAGCCCCGGCCCGATGTCATGAGCACCGAACCTAGCCGGGGATCAGCCGAACACCGCTGAACTGACCCCGCTCGGGCCTTCGTACTCGCGATCGGGGATCTTCTTCAGCGCCTCGATCACCTCCTCGTCACCGCCCTGTTTCTGGGCGTGCTGGACGATCTGGTCCTTGGTCGCGGGGTAGTCCATCCCGCTCAGCGCCTTCTGGATGTCGATCGGACTGACCATGTCGCCGGGGGTACCCGCCGCCGGTGCCGGCGATGCGCCGATACCGTCGAGGATGTGGACGCCGCGACGATCGTGGGGCTGCTCGCCGACGAGGCCCGGTTGAAGGTGGTGGCCGCTCTGGCGCTCGGTGCCCGCACCCTCGAGGAAGTGGCCGACTCGTCGGGGCTACCGCTCAAGGACGTCGCGCTCGCCGCCCGCCGGCTGGCACGCGCGGGGCTGGTGGACAGGGACGGGCACGCGCTGGCGCTGCACACGGAGCGGTTCGGCGCCGCGGCCCGCGCGGCAGCGGAGGCCGCGCCTGCGCCGGAGCCGCTCTCCGACGACCGGGCCGAGGCCGCCGTGCTCGCTGCCTTCGTCCGCGACGGCCGGTTGGTGTCGATCCCGGCTCAGCTCAGCAAGCGCGTCGTCGTCCTCCAGCACCTGGTGCGGGTGTTCGAGCCGGGCGTCCGCTACCCGGAACGGGAGGTCAACGCGCTGCTGGCCGTCTGGCACCCCGACGTCGCGGCGCTGCGGCGCTACCTGGTCGACGAGGGATTGCTCACCCGGGAGGCCGGCGTCTACTGGCGCAGCGGCGGCTACGTCGACGTGTGAGAAAGGACCGCCTGCCCCCCGGCCCCGTCCCGGGTCCCGCCCTGAGCGTGCGAAGGGTGGGGAGGACGGGGTTCTTCTAGTAGCCGGGGGCGACCTGGCCGACGGCGCCGAGCAGCACGCGGAGACCGGCCAGCTGAAGCTGCCGGGCCGGGGGGCCCGCGGCGGCCCACGCGTCGAGGGCGCAGTCGGGATCATCAGCGGTGTGCCCGCAACCCGGCGGGCAGTCGAGCGCGGCCTCGGCCAGCTCGTCGAAGGCGGCCAGGACGTCGTCGGCGGTGACGTGGGCCAGCCCGAAGGAGCGGATCCCCGGGGTGTCGATGACCGTGCCGCCCTCCGGCAGGTCGAAGAGCACCACCGAGGACGACGTGTGCCGCCCCTTCCCGATCTTGCTCACGTCACCGGTGGCCCGGAAGGCGTCGGGGACGAGCCGGTTGACCAGAGTCGACTTGCCGACCCCCGACTGGCCGACCAGCACGCTCGTCCGCCACGCGAGCCGGTCGAGGAGCGGGTCGAGCGGCGTCTCGCGGGAGATCGGCACGGCGTCCAGGCCCAGTCCGGCGTAGCGGTCCAGCAGCGGCTGCGGACTGGCCAGGTCGGTCTTCGTCAGGCACAGCAGCGGCTCGAGCCCGCCCGCGTACGCGGCCACCAGGCAACGGTCGAGGAAGCCCAGCGCGGGCTCCGGGTCGGTGACGGCGGTGACGATCACCAGCAGGTCGGCGTTGGCGACGACGATCCGCTCCGTGGGGTCGGTGTCGTCGGCAGTGCGGCGCAGTGACGTCGTCCGTTCCTCGATCGTCACGATCCGGGCAAGGGTGTCGGTCCGGCCGCTCGTGTCACCCACCAGCCGCACACGGTCACCGACGACGACGCCGTGCTTGCCCAGCTCCCGGGCACGCATCGACGTGACGTCGACCGGGCTGCCGTCGGGGCCCTCGACGCGCACCGTCATCCGCCCGCGGTCGACCGCGACCACCAACCCGGGCACGGCGTCGGCATGCGTCGGGCGGGTACGGGTGCGGGGCCGGGAGCCACGGGCGTTCGGCCGGGACCGGACGTCGTCCTCGTCCGATCGGCTGTCGTGCCGGCGGGGGCTCAGCTCGGGGCTCCCACGGGCCGGCTCAACAGCTCCGACCAGCGCGCGCGGAAGTCGGGCATCGTCTTGGTCACCGCACCCGGGTCGGCGACAGCCACACCGTCGACGGCGAGCCCCAGCACGGCCGCGGCCATGACCATGCGGTGGTCGGCGTACGAGCCGACCTGGGCGGGGCGGCGGGGGCCCGGCTCGATGACCAGGCCGTCGGGCAGCTGCTCCACCCGTGCTCCGACCGCGCTCAGCACCTCGTCGAGGGCCTGCAGCCGGTCGGTCTCGTGCCCGCGCAGGTGACCGATGCCGGTCAGCCGTGACGGGCCGTCGGCCAGCGCGCAGAGTGCGGCGAGCACGGGCGTGAGCTCTCCGACCTCGGCGAGATCGGCGACCAGCGGCCGGATCGACCCGCTGCCCGTGACCTGCAGGCCGTCGGCCGTCCGGGTCACCTCGGCGCCCATCTCCGCCAGCAGCCGGTCCAGCTGGGCACCCGGCTGGGTGGTGACCTCGGGCCAGTCACGGACGGTCACCCGGCCGCCGGTGACGAGCGCGGCGGCCAGGAAGGGTGCGGCGTTCGAGAGGTCGGGTTCGACGACGCGGTCGACGGCGGCGATCGGGCCGGGGGAGACCTGCCACCCGCGGTCGGTGGCGGCGACCTGCACGCCGTGCTCGCGCAGCGTGGTCACGGTCATCTCCACGTGGGGCATGGACGGCACCCCGCCGGTGAGACGCAGGTCGATCCCGTCGTCGAACCGCGCGGCGGCGAGCAGCAGCCCGGAGACGATCTGCGAGGACTCGCTCGCGTCGACGTCCACCCCGCCGCCCCCCACCCGGCCGGTGCCGTGCACGGTGAACGGTGCGCGTCCGCGGCCGGCGTCGTCGATCTCCACCCCGAGCGTCCGCAGGGCGGCGATCAGGCCGGCGTTGGGCCGGTCGCGCAGCCGAGGGTCGCCGTCCACGGTGACCGCGCCGTCCGCCAGTGCGGCGACCGGCGGCAGGAAGCGCAGGACCGTGCCGGCCAGCCCGGCGTCGACGTCGGCAGGGCCGCGCAACGGCTGCGGGGTGACCAGCAGATCGTCGCCGTCGTCCTCGATGCGCACCCCGAGGGCCCGGAGGCCGGCGGCCATGAGGTCGGTGTCGCGGGCGCGCAGCGGGCGGACCAGCCGGCTGGGCCCGTCGGCGAGCGCGGCCAGGACGAGGGCTCGTGCGGTGATCGACTTCGATCCCGGGAGGGCGACCACGGCATCGACGGGCGTTGCCCGGTGCGGCGTCTTCCAGACCTCGGTCACGCCACCATCCTGCCCTGGACCACCCGGCTCATCCCTCGGACATCGCCGAGACGACGGCGGCCACCCGCCGCTCGCGGGTCGCCTCGGTCTTCGCGTCGGTCACCGCCAGCACGTGCTGGAGCCGGTGGCTGTAGGAGATCCCGTCGAATCGGCGGCGGGCCGCCGGATCCGCGTCCAGAGCCGCGGCGAGATCCGCGGGCACCTCGACGACGCGGGGTTCGGTGTCGATCTCGATGTCGACCTCCACCACGTCGCCGGCGGCGACACCGGCCGCGGCCCGCCGCTCGGCGCTGAGCGGGATCATGAACCGGCCGCCGCGGGGCGCCACCGTGCTGCGGTAGGTGTGGCCCCCGACGGTCACCACCACCGCCGGCTTCTTCCCGGCGCCCAGGCCCTCGACCACCTCGGGCGGCACGACGAGACCGGTGGCGGTCTTGCCGCCCAGCACAACGGTGGTGGAGAACTTCATGGCCGAGAGCATGGCAGCCCCGCGCCGCCGCATCGCTGCGTCACGGCGGCGCGGGGCGATCGGGGAACTCAGCCGCCGGCCGCCGGCGTGGGCTTCTTGGCCGGGAGGACCCGCATCAGGCGGCGGTTGGCGAACTCGAACATGCCCAGCTCGGAGAGCTCGCGGCCGTAGCCGGAGCGCTTCACCCCGCCGAACGGCAGCTCCGGGGAGGAGCCGGTCGGCTGGTTGACCCACACCATCCCCGCCTCCAGGCGCTCGGCCACCCCTCGGGCGCGGTCGAGGTCACCGCTGAAGACCGTCCCGCCGAGGCCGTAGTCGCTGTTGTTCGCGAGCTCGACCGCCTCGTCCTCGTTCGCCACGCGGTAGACGACCGCCGCCGGCCCGAACAGCTCCTCCCGGTACGCCCGCATCTCCGGCGTCACGTCGGTGAGCAGGGTGGGCTCGACGAAGGCGCCGTCGTGGTCCGGTCGGCCGCCGCCGGCGAGGACGGTGGCGCCCTTGTCGATGGCGTCCTGGATCTGCGCGGCGAGGTCCTGGGCGGCCCGTTCCGAGGAGAGCGGGGCCAGCGTCGTCGACGGGTCGGCAGGGTCACCGGGCTGGAACGTGGCGAAGGCCTGCTGGAGGCCGCCGACGAAATCGTCGTAGATGTCGTCGGTGACGATGAACCGCTTGGCGGCGATGCACGCCTGACCGGTGTTCTGCATCCGGCCCATCGTGGCGGCCTTCACGGTGCTTCCCATGTCGTCGGCGTCGAGCACGATGAAGGGGTCGCTGCCGCCGAGTTCGAGTACCGACTTCTTCAGGTTCCGCCCGGCGATCTCGGCCACGCTGGCGCCCGCCCGCTCGCTGCCGGTCAGCGTGACGCCCCGGACGTGTGGGTGCGCGATGACCTTCTCGACGTCGGGGATCTTGAGGAAGACGTTGGTGTAGACGCCCTCGGGGGCGCCGGCGTCACGGAAGATCTGCTCGATCGCCAGGGCGGTCTGCGGATTGAGCTCGGCGTGCTTGAGCAGGATGGTGTTGCCCAGGACCAGGTTCGGTCCGGCTACCCGCACGGCTTGGTAGAGGGGGTAGTTCCAGGGCTCGATCGCGAGGATCGTGCCGATCGGCTCGTTCTCGACGACGGCCTCACCCGCCATGACGTCGATCCGCGTGGGCTCGAGGAACCGAGGCCCGTTCTCGGCGTAGTACTTCAGGATGCTGGCCGCGAGCATGACCTCGCCGGCGGCCTCCTTGATCCGCTTGCCCATCTCGCGGGTGACCAGGGCGGCGAGCTCGTCGCGCCGCTCCAGCATCAGGTCGCCCGCGCGGCCGACGATCGCGGCCCGCTCCTGGACCGGCAGCCGGCCCCACTCCTGGAAGGCGGAGTGGGCCCGTTCGACCAGGCCGTCGATCTGGTCGGTCTCGAGGAAGGGGAATTCCTTCTCCAGCTGCCCCGTGTAGGGGTTCACCGTCGCGTACGGCCGGGCTCCGGCGTCGCTGGCGGTCTTCGGATGGTCGCTCGGGGGATTCTGTGTCGCGGTCACGTCGGTGATCCTCGTCTCTGGCCCGTCAGGTCGTCGACGGGCCTCTTACCCGGGTGGCTTCTTACCCGGGTGGCTTCGCGCCACGCACCGTCCGTCTCAGGGAGGCCGGCTGTCGGAGGCCGGACATAGAGTCGGGAGGAGAGTCGGAATGGCGACTTCCAGGGAGGATCCGCCATGTGTGGTCGCTACGCCGCGAGCCGCCGTCCCGAGGATCTGGTGCTCGAGTTCGAGGCTGTCCGCGCCGAGGGGCAGTCAGCGCTCCCGGCCGACTACAACGTGGCGCCCACGAAGGACGTCTACGTCGTGCGGCACAAGAAGGAGCGCGACGCCGAGGGGGCGCCCACCGGTGGCGGGCACCGGGAGCTGCGCGCCGTCCGCTGGGGGCTGGTGCCGTCGTGGGCGAAGGACGTCTCGGTCGGCAGCCGGATGCTCAACGCCCGGGTCGAGTCGCTGACCGACAAGCCGGCGTTCCGGAAGGCCGCGGCGTCCCGCCGCTGCCTGGTGCCGGCCGACGGCTGGTACGAGTGGGCCAAGCGCCTGGACTCCCCGGTCAAGCAGCCGTACTTCGTCGCGCCGCAGGACGGTTCCGTGCTGGCCTTCGCCGGGCTGTGGGAGGTGTGGGGCCGCGGTGAGGACAGGCTCTACACGTGCACGGTCGTGACATCGCCCGCGGTCGGCGCACTCGCCGAGATCCACGACCGGATGCCGCTGGTGCTGCCGCCTGACCGCTGGGCCGAGTGGCTCGACCCCGCGCGCGAGGACGTCGGGGAGCTCGCCCGGCCGACCCCGCCCCAGCTGGTCGAGGGCCTGGAACTGCGGCCGGTCAGCACCGCGGTGAACAACGTGGCCAACAACGGCCCCGAACTGACGGCGCGCGCGGAAACGGTCAGCGTGCCGGCCGACCAGCCCGCCCTCTTCTGATCGTGGGCCCACCCGCCCCTGGCGCGCTGCCGAACTGGGTCGCGGCGACGGTCACGTTCCTGTGCTCCGGTGCCGTCCTCGTCCTGGAGGTCGTCGGTCTGCGGTTGATCGCCCCGTACGTCGGAGTCACCCTGCAGACCAGTACGGCGATCATCGGATTTGCCCTGGCCGCGATCGCGATGGGCGCGTGGACCGGCGGCGCCACTGCCGACCGGAGCGATCCCCGCGGCCTGATCGCGCCGTTGATGGTCGCCGGTGGAGCGCTGCTCGTCGCGGTGCTGCCCCTGGTTCGGTTCACCGGCGCACTGCTCACCGGCGCCGACGCCGGCGGGGTGCTGCTCCTGGCCGCCGCGGCTGTGGTCGTGCCCGCTGCGCTGCTGTCCGCGGTGCCGCCGATGGTGGTGAAGCTGCAGCTGTCCAGCCTCGCCGAGACCGGATCGGTGGTCGGGCGACTGTCGGGCATCGGCACGCTCGGCGGGATCGCCGCGACCTTCGTCACCGGGTTCCTGCTCATCGCGATCCTGCCCAGCAGCATCATTCTCGTCGGCACCGGCGCGCTCACCGCGGCTGCCGGTGTGGCAGTGGGCGTGCTCCTCCGACGCCGGTCAGGGGAAGCAGCTGGACGGGTGCCTGGCGGACTGCTGGTGCTCGTCGTCGCCGGGGGCCTGCTCGCGGCGGTGGCCCCGACTCCGTGCGAGGAGGAGACCGCCTACCACTGCGCGCGGGTGGTCGCGGATCCGCACCGACCCTCCGGGCGGCTGCTGATGCTCGACACGCTGCGGCACTCGTACGTCGACCTGGCCGACCCGACGCATCTCGAGTTCGAGTACGTCCGCGCCATTGCCGCCGTCACCGACGCCCTCGCGCCCACCGGCGAGCCGCTCTCGGCGTTGCACATCGGTGGCGGCGGCCTCACGCTGCCCCGTTACCTGGAGGCCGTCCGTCCGGGAACGGAGAACCTGGTCATGGAGGTGGACCCCGGCGTCGTCCGGATCGACCGGAACCGGCTGGCGCTCGAGACCTCCGAGCGAGTGCGGGTGCGCGTCGCCGACGGGCGGGTCGGGCTCGCCGAGGAACGGCCGGGCCGGCGCGACCTGGTGGTCGGCGACGCGTTCGGGGGACTGTCCGTGCCGTGGCAGCTGACCACCCGGGAGGCCCTCGGTCTGATCGACGCCGCCCTGGCAGACGACGGCGTCTACGCGGTGAACCTGATCGACTATCCGCCCCTGGACTTCGTCCGCGCGGAACTCGGGACGATGCGCGCGGTCTTCCCCCACGTGCTGCTGCTCGCCGCGCCGTCGGTACTGGCGGGGGAGGACGGCGGCAACGTCGTCGCGGTGGCTTCACGCAGACCGCTCCCGGCCGATCGGATCGCCGCGGCCGTCTCCGTCCACGCGCTCCCGTGGCAGGTGGTCCAGGGGAGCCGACTGGACGAGTTCGTGGGCGATGCGCCGGTCCTGACCGACGACTTCGCCCCGGTCGACCAGCTGCTCACGCCCGACGGCTGAGCTCTCGCCGGCCGGCTACTGCTGCCGCTCGCCCCCGCTGTCGAAGAACCGCTCGATGTAGCGCTGGGGCAGCAGTGGGCTGTCCCGGGTGAGGGAGAAGACCTCGCTGCCGTCCCGCGGTGGCACGTCCGCCACCTGATAGACCTGAGCGAAGTCGGCGAGGTACGTCGCGCCCGCGAAGGCCGCGTACTCCGCGGCCTCGGCGGATGCCTTCTCGAGGGCCTCGTCGAGGGAGCCGGCCTGCCAGAGCGTGATCCGCTCCTCGTAACCGCTCTCCACCTCGCCCGGGGTCTCGAACAGGGATCGGACGGCGTACCAGCGGCTGTCGTCTTCGGCGGCCACCGACTCAGCGGCCGATCGGGGCGGTGCCGGCCTTCGTGAGCCGCACCAGGTCGGCGGGCGCGAGCTCCACCTGGAGGCCGCGCCGGCCGGCGCTCACCATGACGGTCCCGAAGTCCATGGCGGAGGCGTCGACCACCGTCGGGAGGGCCTTGCGCTGGCCGAGGGGGCTGATCCCGCCGAGCACGTAGCCCGTCGTCCGCTCGGCGTCTGCGGGCTCGGCCATGACCGCCTTCCGGCCGCCGACGGCCGCGGCCAGGGCCTTGAGGTCGAGCGTGCCGCTCACCGGGACCAGGGCGACGGTCAGCGCGCCGTCCACCCGTGCCACCAGGGTCTTGAACACCTGCCGGGGGTCGGCGCCGAGTGCGGCCACGGCGGCATCGCCGTGCCCCTGGTCGGACGGGTGCTCGGGGTCATAGGGATGCAGTGTGTGCGGGACCTTCGCGCGCACCAGCACGTTCACCGCAGGGGTCGCCGCCACGACGTCCCAGCGTAGTGAGGCACCGCCCGTGTCCGGCCGCACATCCGCCGAACGGGGGAATGCGCGCCGGAGCCGATGCGGTTGCAGGACACGTGAGTAGCACCGTCTCCAGCGTTCGGCCGCGGACCGCGCCCGGTCGGCCCCCCGGCCGGCCCGATACGCCGCGACTAGGATTGACCGACGTGGTCGCCCGCATCCGGGGACCGCAGAGAGGACGGTCGGTGGCCCAGGATTCCGTGAGCGACAACCCCGCCCCCGAGCCCGCCGAGACCCCGGTGCACACGCCGGGTGAGCCGGTCGAGGTTCCCGAGGCGCGCGAGGGTGGCAGCCGCACGGAGCTGGCCGAGACCCGTGCCGAGCGGGACGCCCGCTTCGAGCGCGACGCCCTGCCTTTCCTCGATCAGCTCTATCCGGCGGCGCTGCGGATGACCCGCAATCCCGCCGACGCGGAGGACCTGGTCCAGGAGACCTTCGTGAAGGCCTACTCGGCCTTCCACCAGTTCGCCGAGGGCACCAACCTCAAGGCGTGGCTGTACCGGATCCTGACCAACACCTACATCAACAGCTACCGCAAGAAGCAGCGCCAGCCGCAGCAGTACCCCACCGAGCAGGTGCAGGACTGGCAGCTCTACGCCGCGGAGGAGCACAGCTCCAGCGGGTTGCGATCGGCCGAGATCGAGGCACTGGACCACCTCCCGGACTCCGACATCAAGGAAGCGCTCCAGCAGCTTCCGGAGGATTTCCGGCTGGCCGTCTACCTGGCAGACGTCGAGGGCTTTGCATACAAGGAGATCGCCGAGATCATGGGCACGCCCATCGGCACGGTGATGTCCCGCCTGCACCGCGGTCGGCGCGGGCTGCAGAAGCTGTTGGCTGATTACGCCCGTGAGCGCGGCTTCGTCCGCGCCGGAGCCGGGGAGGAGGCGAGCCACTCATGAGCGACGACGCTCAGGGGCCCGGCGAGCCGATCGACATCAGCTCATGCGACGACGTCCTGTCCCACGTCTTCGAGTTCCTGGACCACGAGACCGACGACGACCGGCGTGCGGTGATCGCCGAGCATCTCGAGGACTGCTCGCCGTGCCTGCGCCAGTTCGGCATCGAGCAGGAGTTCAAGGCGCTGGTCCGCCGCCGCTGCGGCGGGGATCCGCCGCCGGTGGGCCTGCGGGACCGGATCAAGGTGCAGCTGACCACCGTCTCCTTCGAGGAGGACGGCACACAGGTCAGCGTGGAGCGGATGACCGTCGAACGTTCGGGGGAGCGCCCCACCGCCTGATGCGGTGGGGGCGCCGCCCCTGCCTGGGCCTGGGATCAGGCGTTGGGCCGCTTGCCGTGGTTGGCGCCGTTCTTCTTACGGGCGCGCCGCTTGCGTCCACGCTTGGACATCGCTGCCCTCCTCTCGCGCTGCCGGTGGGCCGCACTGGCCTCTGGTTCTCGCGAGCCGGACGCGCCGCACGGGAGGTGCGCAGCGCCGCCGGACCCGCCAAGCTGACCGGGCAAGCCTCTCACGGGGCGATCCGGCTCCGCGCCGGGCGGGGGAGCGCAGGAGGAGAGGCACGGGTGGCACAGCTGGGGATCGAGAGCGTGCTCGTCGCGGGCCGCGGTCCGGCCGCGTGCGCGGTGGTGTCGGCATGCTCGCGGCTCGGCATCAAAGCCGTGGCCGTGTATTCCGAGGCCGAGCGAAGTGCCCGGCACGTCCGGCTGGCCGACGACGCGGTGTTGCTCGGCCCCGCGCCGGCCGCCGAGTCCTACCTGGCCGTGGACCGCATCGTCGAGGCCGCGCGCCGCAGCGGGGTCGGCGCCGTCATTCCCGTGCCGTCCGCGCTCGCGGGCAACGCCCGGTTGGCCGCCGCCGTCGCTGAGGTCGGCCTGACCTGGGTGGGCCCCGACGCCGAGGTGCTCGAGCGGCTCGGGGGCGACGGGGTGGAGCCGGCGAGTGAGCGCGGCTTCCTGGCCTGGGTGACCGCCGACGGTCTCCGGTTCACCACGCCGGTGTCGCGTGACCGAGCGGCCGGGATCGCCCGCGTGTCCTGGACTCCGGCGTCGTGGGTGCCCGACGACCCGTCCGTCCTGCCGCCGGCCGCTCGCCGGCTTGCCGACGTCGGGTGGCGCGGACTGGTCACGGTCGGCATCGCGCCCGACGGCGAGCTCGCCGAGATCGCGGCCGGATTCTCCCTGGACATGGCCGTCCTCGAACGCGCACACGGGGTGAACGCCGCCGAACTCGCCCTGCGCAGCGCCACTGGCGGCGACGGTGCCGATCGGGTGCCGTCACACGCGCCGCGTGCGGCGGTGGTGGCGCAGCTGCGCTCCACGTTGCCGCCGGGCACGGACGGGCGGATCACCGGCCGCCTGCCAGGAACCGGTCCGCTGCCGAGCCAGCCGGCGGACGTCGAACTGGCCGCCGTGAGCGGTTACGAGCCCGGCGACCGCCTCGATGGCTGGTACGACGCACTGCTGGCGACGGTGAGCTCCGGTGCCGCCGACACCGCCACCGCCGCGAGAGCGGTGTCCGACGTGCTGACGACCTCCCCCCGCACCGGGGTCCCGGACGACGAAGCCGAGGTGTGCGCCGTTCTGAGCCGGCTGGCCGACGCGAACGCTGCATCACGGTCGTGAGCGTGGCGGCCCATGCTTGGATGAGCACCGCTCAAGTCGGTCAGAATCCCAGAGGAGGCCAGGTGGCGGTCGAGGAGATCCACGCGGAGATGGTCTCGAGCGTGTGGAAGGTCCTCGTCGAGCCGGGTGCCCAGGTCGCAGCAGGCGACACCCTGGTGATCCTCGAGTCGATGAAGATGGAGATCCCGGTCCTCACGGAGTTCGCCGGCACCGTCCAGGAGATGCACGTCGTCGAGGGCGAGGTGCTCCAGGAGGGCGACCTCATCGCCACCGTCGTCCAGGCCTGAGGCCGCCTTCAGGGGGCAGCCCCGAGCCTGCGAGGGGTTGGGGGGACGGGGGTCCTTCTTCAGAGATCCCGCGCGTAGACCAGCAGCCCGATGTCGGGCTCCGGTGACCAGTCGCGCTCGGGCAGCCGGGTGAAGCCCAGCCGGTGGTAGAGCCGGTGGGCGGCTGTCATCCGCGGATCGGTCGACAGCACCATCCGGCGCTTGCCCGCCGCGCGGGCGCGGTCCAGGCACGTGGCCACCAGTAGCTCCCCGACGCCCTGGCGCTGCACCGTGGGGTCCACGACCAGCATCCGGAAGGCCGCCTCGTCGTCCGACGTCGTCACGTTCCCGAAGTCGCCGTCCAGCACGAGTGCCACGCTGCCGACGACGCGGCCGTCGGCATCCCGGGCCACCAGGAGCTCCGAGCGGCCGGCGCGAGTCTCGACGTCCGACAGCTCGGCCGCGTACCCGGGTGAGGCGAGGCCACCGTCGAGGTAGACACCGACGGTCAACGCGGAGATGCGCGGGAAGTCCTCGAGGGCGGCCGTCTCGATCCGCAGGGACCCGGCAGGCGAGGCGTCGACCACGCCGAGAGCCTAGGCGGGCGGCCACCCTAGGCTCGGAGCCACCATGAGCAGCCTCTCCGAGCGTCTCACCCGCGGTTCGGCCTCGAGCCCGTCCCAGGTCGACCATGCGCGCCGGCTGGTGGCCGACTGGCAGCTGCTTGCCGACCTCGCCTTCGCCGACCTCACGCTGTGGGTGCCGCTGGCCGGCGGCGCCTGGTGGTGCGTGGCCCAGGTCCGTCCGCTCACGGCACCCACCAGCCAGCCGGAGGACCTCGTCGGCGCCGAGTTGGACGGGGCGCTCGCCGAACCGCTCGTGGTCGCCCTCCGTGAGGGGCGGCCGGTCACCGAAGGCGAACCCGACTGGTCGGGCCCGATGCCACTACGCCGCGAGGTCATCCCGGTCCGGCACGACGGCGTGGTCGTCGCCGTGCTGGCGAAGGACACCAACCTGGCCGTGACGCGCTCCCCGTCGACCTTGGAGCTCACCTACCTCGACATCGCCGCCGACCTCTTCCTGATGGTGTCGGCAGGCACGTTTCCCCCGCAGAAGCCGCAGGACGCCGAGATGAGCCCCCGGGTGGGCGACGGGCTGCTTCGTCTGGACGGCGCAGGCCGCACCACATATGCCAGCCCGAACGCCTTGTCGGCCTACCGGCGTCTCGGCGTCGCCGTCGACCTGGGCGGGACCAACCTGGCCGACATCACCCGCGGCGTCGCCGCCGATCGGGTCGCCGGGGAGGCGGTGGCCGCCGGGATCTCGGCGGCCGTGGCCGGGCGTTTCCCTGACGCCATGGACATCGAGGGCGCGACCGCCACGATGCTCGTCCGGGCGCTGCCGCTCGAGGCGCCCGGCGGGGAGGCCGGCGCACTGGTGCTGGTCCGGGACGTCACCGACGTCCGACGGCGGGACCGTGCCCTGCTGACCAAGGACGCCACCATCCGGGAGATCCATCACCGGGTGAAGAACAACCTGCAGACCGTGGCGGCGCTGCTGCGTCTGCAGGCGCGTCGGATGACCGAACCCGCGGCCCGCGAGGCACTGGAGGAGTCGGTCCGCCGGGTGGCGTCGATCGCGGTCGTGCACGAGACGCTGGCCGGCAGTCGGGAGGACGTCGTCGCCGTGGACGACGTCCTCGACCAGGTGCTGCCGATGCTCGGTGACCTGGCCTCGGTCGGCCCGGCCGCGCGCACCCGGCGGAGCGGCTCGTTCGGGGAACTGCCCGCGGTGGCGGCCACCCCCCTCGTCCTCGCGGTCACCGAGCTGCTGCACAACGCCGCCGAACACGCCTTCCCCGACGGGGAGCCGGGGAGCATCGAGCTGGTGGCCGAGCGGGACGGCGACGACCTCGTCGTCCGCGTGCGGGACAACGGCAAGGGGCTGCCGGAGGGCTTCGACCCCGACGACAGCGAGGGGCTCGGGCTCCAGATCGTGCGCACGCTGGTCGCCAGCGAGCTGGGTGGCAGCCTCACGATGGGTGCCCCGGAGGGGCAGCCAGGCACCGAGGTGGTGCTGACCATCCCGCGGGCCGGCCTGCCTCGCCGCTGACAAGGCTGAGGCCGGTCCGGATGCCCGGACCGGCCTCGGCGTGTCAGTGCAGGTGTGGCTCGTGCGTTGGAACTCAGGCGGGTAGTACTCAGGCGGTAGTGCTCAGGCGGTAGTGCTCAGGCGGTGTGCACCCGGGTACGGGACTGGCGCCGCTTGAGCGCGCGCCGCTCGTCCTCGGAGAGCCCACCCCAGACGCCGGAGTCCTGGCCCGAGCGCAGTGCCCAGTCCAGGCACGACTCGACGACCGGGCAGCGCGTGCAGACAGCCTTGGCCTGCTCGATCTGCACGAGCGCCGGGCCGGTCGTCCCGATCGGGAAGAACAGCTCGGGGTCCTCGTCCCGGCAGAGCGCGCGGTGGCGCCAGTCCATGGCTCTGTGCTCCTTGGTGTCGTCTACGGTGTGGTTCATCAGTCGCCGCGCCTCGGACCGCGTTCTAGGGCCGACACCGGTTGCCCAGCGCTGTGACTCGGCGACTCCCTGCTTTGTTACCAGCAAGTTGCGTTCTTCTCGCGATGTTTTCACGAGCAGCGCGCCTGTCAAGCAGATCGAGGCCCTGGTTCGACCCCTCGTGAGCAAGCTCACCACGGGCGTGCTAGGCGCGCCACTCGACGGAACCACATGACGCGTGTGAACGTTGACAACCCAGCCCGGGCGTGCATGAGGGCTGGGACTCCGATCTCAGGCCACGACCTCAGGCCACGACTCGCAGAGCGGCCGGGACATGGCGCACCCGCAACCCCGTCGCGGTGCCGAGGTGGTCGCCGTCCACCTGCCAGCCGAGCGGCCGTGCGGCCGTGACGGTCAGCTCCTCCAGGTCGTGCCAGCGGTGCACCCGGCGCCCCCGCGGGGCAGGATCGGCAGCAAGGGTCTGGCGCAGGGTGCGCAGCATGCGCGTCGCACCGACCCGGCCCATCGCGAAGACGTCGAGCCCGGTATCGAACGACGCCTCCGGGCTCGGGTTCACCGGCCGCGCACCCAGGTAGGTCCATGGGCTGACGTTGGAGACGAGGCAGAGGAACAGGTTCTCCAGCGGTGGGTGGGAGGGCACCTCCAGCGTCATCGCCGGGTTCCGGCGCTCCCGCCCCCGCAGGAAGGCGGTGGTGGCTTCCCTGACGTACAGCGCGCCGGTCGAGCGCCGACCCCGGGCACGGGCCGCCTCGACCCGCGCGATCACCTCCGCGTCGAAGCCCAGCCCCGCCGCGAAGACGAACCATCGGGGGGTGGTCCAGCCGGCGTCCCCGTCGGTCCCCGACGCGCTCGCCGTACCCAGGGAGACCAGCTGGGTGCGCCCGGCGCGGAGTGACTCGAGGATCTCCGCCGTCGCCTCCACCGGATCCCGCGAACGGCCCAGCGCCCGCGAGAAGACGTTGGTGGACCCGCCGGGGACGACGGCGAGCATCGGCCGACCTGGATCGGGCCCCTTCTCCAGGATGCCGTTGACGACCTCGTTGACCGTGCCGTCCCCGCCGACCGCCACGACCAGGTCGATGCCCTCGGCGGCAGCCTGGGCGCTCAGCTCCCGGGCATGGCCGCGGGCACCGGTCTCGGCGACGTCGACCTTGAGTTCGCTGCCGAGGGCGCCGACGAGGACATCGCGCATCTTGGCCGTCGTGCTCGTGGCCGCCGGGTTGACCACCACGAGCGCGCGCATGGCGCTCAGGGTAACCAGCGCCCGCGCATCCGGCCTGGAGGAACGGCCGGGGTGGAGCAGTTCGCCGCGTAATCTCGGTCCCGTGACGGAGACCGACGGAGTGCCACCGCGGCAGCCCCGCCGGAGGGCCGAGCGGCTGTTCGGGGCCGCGGCGACGCCGTCTGCGCCCCATCCGCCGCGGGAGCGCCCGGCAGCGCCGCGGTCGGTCCGCTGGGCCGCCGTCGTCGTGGGCGTGGAGGCCGCCGCGATCGCGATCGGCGCCCTCGTCCTGCTCTACCTGACGCTCACGAGCACACCGGACAGCCTGCCGCGGGCCCTGGCCGAGGTGGTGGCCGTCGGGGCCGGGGCAGCCGTGCTGGCGACGGCCGCCGTGGGGATCTGGCGGGTGTCGGGGTGGGCCCGCAGTCCGGTGGTCGTGCTGCAGCTCCTGCTGGGGGCGCTGGCGTACACGACCGCGTTCCAGGCCCAGCGCCCGATCGTCGGCATCCCGGTGCTGGTCCTCGTCGCCACCGAGCTCTACCTGCTGGCCACACCCGAGGCGCGGCTGGCGTTCTGGGAGCGCTGAACCCGGGACGGACGGCTCAGACGAGCTCGATGACGTCGGCGATCGAGTCGCAGATCCGGCTCGGGCGGAACGGGAACCGGGGCACGTCGGCCGCGGCGGTCGAACCCGACAGAACCAGGATCGTCTCCAGGCCGGCCTCGATCCCGGCGACGACGTCGGTGTCCATCCGGTCCCCGACCATCATCGTCGACTCGGAGTGCGCCTCGATCCGGTTCATCGCGCTGCGGAACATCATCGGGTTGGGCTTGCCCACGAAGTAGGGCTCGGCGCCGGTCGCCCGGGTGATCATCGCCGCCACCGAGCCGGTCGCCGGCATCGGGCCCTCGGGCGACGGGCCGGTCACGTCGGGGTTGGTCGCGATGAAGCGCGCGCCGCGGCCGATCAGCCGGATCGCGCGGGTGATCGCCTCGAACGAGTAGGTGCGCGTCTCACCGAGGACGACGTAGTCGGGGTCGGTGTCGGTGAGCGTGTACCCGGCCTCGTACAGCGCCGTGGTCAGCCCGGCCTCGCCGATGACGTACGCCGATCCGCCGGGGAGTTGGGTGGTCAGGAAGTCCGCCGTCGCCAGGGCCGACGTCCAGATGGACTCCTCGGGCACGTTCAGCCCGGCGCGCGCCAGCCGGGCGGCGAGGTCGCGCGGGGTGAAGATCGAGTTGTTGGTGAGCACCAGGAAGCGGCGCTCGCGCGCGACCAGCCGGTCGAGGAACTCGGCCGCGCCGGGCAGCGCCTTCTCCTCGTGCACGAGGACGCCGTCCATATCGGTGAGCCAGCACTCGGCTTCCGTCCGCTCGGTGGTCATCGAGTCCTCCGGTCCTGGGCAAAGCCGGTCAGTGCGTCGTCAGTGAGCCGGAAGACGGTCCACTCGTCCATGGGGACGGCGCCGGCGGCCTTGTAGAAGTCGATGGACGGTGTGTTCCAGTCGAGCACCGACCACTCCAGGCGGGAGTAGCCGCGCTCGACGCAGACCTCGGCGAGGGTCCGCAACAGCTCCTTGCCGAGCCCACGCCCGCGGTGCTGCGGCTGGACGTAGAGGTCCTCGAGGTAGACGCCGTGGGAGCCCCGCCAGGTGGAGAAGTTCAGGAACCACAGGGCGATGCCGACGACCTCGCCCTCGATCTCGGCGACGTGCCCGAACAGGGCGGGGCGGTCGCCGAAGAGGGCGACGGTGAGCTGCTCCTCGGTCAGCCGCACCTCGTGCACGGCCTTCTCGTACTCCGCCAGCTCGCGGACGAGTGCGACGACGGCAGGGACGTCGTCGGGGCGGACGGGTCGCACGCTCACGACAGGACCTCCTTCAGCTTCGCCGGCAGCAGCCGGCTCAGCGGGGACACGATCGGCAGAAGGATGGGTGCGAGCAGATAGCCGTAGGCCAGCGCGACGCCCGTGACCCCCGGGACGAGGATGAAGCCCACGACCAGCAGCAGCCCCATGGCGATGAGCCCGTACGGCCGGCCGCTCTTCGGGCTGACCAGCGACCGGAACGAGCGGAACCGGATGTTGCTCACCATGAGCAGCGCCGGGACGACGACCACCAGCAGTACCCAGAGCCGGTCGCGGCCCTGCATCTGGCTGCCGAACACCCACACCGAGGCCAACACGACGCCGGCCGCACCGGGGCTGGGCAGGCCGGTGAAGTACCTCTTGTCGGCAGTGGGGTCGATCGTCGTGTTGAAGCGGGCCAGCCGGATCGCCGCGCAGGCGACCCACAGGAAGCAGGCCACCCAGCCGAGGGGGTCCCACTGGTCGCGGCCCTGCGAGAACAGCGTGAAGACCAGCAGCGCCGGTGCCAGTCCGAAGGAGACCAAGTCGGCGAGGGAGTCGAACTGCAGGCCGAACGGGGTCACGGCGCCGACCAGCCGGGCCACCGCGCCGTCGGTGATGTCCAGGACGATCGACACGCCGATCAGGACGGCGGCCAGGCGGTAGTCACCCCGGATCGACACCAGGATCGCGGCGAAGCCGCACATCATGTTGCCGAGGGTGAAGAGGCTGGGCAGCGTGGCGAGCGCGCGTCGGCGCGTGCCGCGGACGGATCCGCGGGCGAACACGACGGTGGTGGTACGCCTGGTCGAGGGCATGGCCGCGACCTCCTCAGCCGGCCGAGGGCCAGCGCGCGATGACGGTCTCGCCGCCCCGCACCCGCTGACCCTTGCGGACGGTGATGATGCACTCGGGCGGCAGGAACACGTCCATCCGGGAGCCGAACTTCATGAGTCCCATGCGCTCGCCGGTGGCCAGCCGCTGTCCGGGACCCGTGCGGGTCACGATGCGGCGGGCGAGCACACCGACGATCTGCCGGAAGACCACGGTCCGGTCACCCTCGCGCAGCCACAGCTCGCTGCGCTCGTTCCGGTGGGCGGACTCCTTGCGGTAGGCGGCCAGGAAGCTGCCCTTGCGGTAAGAGCTCTCCACGACCTCACCCGAGTACGGGGAACGGTTGACATGCACGTCCACGACGGACAGGAAGATGCTGACCTGCTGCCAGTCGCCCTCGGGTGCAGGTTCGGGAGCGACGTCCTGCTGCGGCTTCCCGGCGACCATCACCACGCCGTCGGCCGGCGCGAGGACCTCGTCGGGGCCCGGGGCCCTCGTGTCGCAGCTCCGGTCGGGATCGCGGAAGAACAGCGCCATGTAGGCCGAGAGAGCCAGGAACGGCCACGCGAGTGCCCGCAGTGGGCGCCGGCCGGTCGTACGGGCTGCGACGGCGAGCACGGCCGCGGGGGCGAGGGGTCCGGTGATGAAAGGCCACCCGGCCCGGTCTATGCGCATGGTGGCCAAACGGTACCGGCCGACCCCGAGCTCACTCGGGACGTCCCGGTGGGACGGGGGACGAGGCGAGGGCGTGGACCACCCCGCGGGGCGTCAACCTGGTGGCCGAGGCAGTCGCCGCCCGCGCCCGGGGGCACGCCGTGACCGAGGAGTGAGTGGGGTCGCCCGAGCGCGACGTCGGCAGCTCGGGCGACCCCCGTCCGGGGCCGTGACAGGACGGCGTTACAGAACGAGACCGCGGCCGTTCACCACGGGGCGCCCGTCGAGGAACACGGTTCCGCCGCCGCGGAGGTCCTTGACGATGTCCCAGTGGATCGCCGACTCGTTGACCCCTCCGCACTCGGGGTACGCGCGACCGAGCGCGATGTGCACCGAGCCGTTGATCTTCTCGTCGATGAGGATGTCGTCGCACACGACGTCGATGAACGGGTTGGTGCCGATGCCGAACTCACCGATCAGCGTCGCGCCGGCATCGGTCGCCAGCACCGAGCGCAGGTAGTCCTGGTGCGTGCTGGCCGTGGCCTCCACCAGCACGCCCTGTTCCCAGCGCAGCCGCAGATCGTGCATCCGGCGGCCTCCGAGCACCGCCGGGTTCTCGAACGTGATGACGCCGTCGATCGTCTCGGTCACCGGTGCGGTCATCAGCTCGCCGTCCGGCATGTTCGTCCGTCCGTCGGCCACGATCCAGCGCCGTCCCTCGACGGAGAAGCGCAGATCCGTTCCCGGACCCTCGATCCGGATCTCCCGTCCGTCGGCCGCACGGTCGGCCCACTCCGTCCACTCCGCCGCTGCGGCCTCCCAGTCGAGCAGGCAGCCGTCGAAGAACATCTCGGTGACCTTCTCGAGCGAGACCCCCGCCTGGTCCGCGAACGCCTGGTTCGGCACGCGCACCAGCGACCAGCGGGTCTTCTGCCAGCGCAGCGTCGACACCCGGCCCTGTGCGGCCTGGTTGACCGCGAGCCGGTCGGCGGGGATGCCGTCGTGGATGCCGAGGTCGAACCCGCCGCGGAGCGCGATGTAGACGTCGGCCCAGTCCATCCCGTAGGCCTCGAGCTCCGGCACCCAGGCGAGCTGGTGGGCGTCGCCGTGGGCCAGGATCGCGTGCCGCAGCTCCTCGGAGAGGAACTGCACCTGCGGCAGGCCGCCCGCGGCCACGACGGCCTCGAACACACCCCGGGCCAGCGGGTACGAGTCCACCTCGCCCATGGCGATCATGACCCGCTCGCCGGGCCGCACCTGGGTCGAGTGCTCGACCAGGACGCGCCCCACCTCCCGCCAGCGGGGATCGTCGCGGAGTCCGGCGCCTTCCGTCACGAGGCCTCGCCCCGCGCCGCGCGCGCGGCCTGCATCAGCTCCTCGACCCGCTTCTCCTCGACCTCGTTCCAGATGTAGCCGTCGCGCTTGAACGCGGTTCCGACGACGGCGCCATCGGCGATCTCGAGCTGCGCGGCGACCGTGTCGGCGCGGACGCCGGTGTTGGCGAAGACAGGGGTGCTGGGCACGGCGTCCTTCACCGCCCGGAGCGTCTCGGCCGAGGTGTGCGCCCCGGCGGTCAGCCCCGAGACGCACAGCGCGTCCGGCTGGCAGTTGAACACCGTGGACTTGGCGATCGAGGCGACGTCGCGGTCGTTCACGTAGACGGCGGCCTCCGGAACGATGTTGTAGAGCAGCCGGACCTTCTCCCCGGAGATCGCCCGGCGGTGCCGCACGGTCTGCCCGGCGTCGGTGTTCCAGAGCCCGAAGTCGCTGGCGTACACCCCGGTGAAGACCTCGCGGACGAACAGCGCGCCGGTGGCGACGGCGAGGTCGATGGTCGCCGTCGGGTCCCACAGCACGTTCACGCCGAACGGCACGGTGATCGAGGAGCGCAGCTCGCCGACGATCCGCGCCATGGTCGCCGTCGTGATCGTCTCGACCTTGGTGAGGTACGGCAGGCTCGCCTCGTTGGAGAACATCACCGCGTCGACCCCGCCGTCCTGCAGGGCCTTCAGGTCACGCCGCGCCGCCTCGAGGACGCCCTCGACGCCGGCGTCGGCGTCGTAGTTCGGGTCCCCGGGGAGGGGCTCCAGGTGGCACATGGCGACGATCGGCTTCTCGACCGCAAACACGTCGCTGATCCAGTTCATGATCACTCTCTCTTCTCAGCCCGTCCGAGACGGTGGTACAGGTTCAGGAGGCCGTCGGGCGCACGGCGTGGACGACGGCGATGACGTCGTCGTCCTGGTGGCCGGCCTCGGCCGCGGCTGCGTACTGCTGCTCCGCGCCCGCGACGACGCGCAGGTCCAGGCCGCGCGACGCGGCCACGGAGCGGGCCAGCCGGACGTCCTTCAAGGCGTGGCGCAGCGGGAACCGAGGCGCGTAGTCGCCCTCGACCACCAGCGAGCCCTTCCCCTTCCACAGGGGCGAGGTGAAGTCGATGGCGTCCAGGACGTCGAGCATCGCGGCCGGGTCGAGGCCGCCGTCGGTCCCGAGGGTGAGGCTCTCGCCGAGGAGGGCGATCATGCCCGTGACGATGAGGTTGCCGCAGACCTTCATCAGGGAACCGGCGCCCACCGGACCCATGTGGAAGACCGTGCCGCACATCGCGTCGAGCACCGGGCGGACCCGAGCCAGGTCGTCGGCGTCGGCGCCGACGATGGCCCACAGGTCACCGGTCGTCGCCGGCTCGGTGGACCCGAACACGGGGGAGTCGACGAAGCGGACGTCGCGCTCCGCGAGCCGCGTCGCCACCGACTCCATGCACGCGGGGCTCGTCGTGGACATGTCGATCACGACCGCCCCGGAGGGGAGCGCGTCGGCCACGCCGGCGGACCCGAACAGCAGGTCCTCCAGGGCGGCGTCGTCGGAGACCATCGTGACGAGGACGTCGCTCGCGGCGGCGGCCTCGGCGGCGGTCGTGGCCACGCGCGCGCCGAGCTCGCGGACCGGCTCGCACTTGGCCGGCGTCCGGTTCCACACCGTCAGCGGGAACCCGGCCCGTGCCACGTTGGCCGCCATCGGGCCGCCCATCAGGCCCAGCCCGATGAAGCCCACGGACGTCGTCTCGGTCACTTCGTCACTCCCTTGCTCGCTTCGTCCAGTCCTTCGAGCAGCCGCAGGTAGGCGGTCGCCCCCGGGTCCTGCAGCCCCTTGCTGCGCTCGCCCAGCCACGAGGCGCGGCCACGCATCGACTGCAGCGAGCGGGTGCGCTCCACCGCCTCCCGGGCGGCCTCGATGCCCGAGGCCAGCGGGGCGTCCGGGGCGGCGGCCATGGCGTCGAGGGAGGGCACGAGGGCGTCGAGGATGGTCTTGTCGCCGACCTGGGCCTTGCCGCGCGTGGAGATGCTCTCGGCCGCCGCACGGCCGACCGCGAGCGCTGCGTCGCGGTCGAGTTCGGCGGCATCGCCGAGCTCCCGCGCGGCGGCGAGCAGTGCACCGCCGACGAGTGCCGCCATGGTCGACGGGTTGGCCCTGGCGAACGCGCCGCCGGCGGTCTTGAGCACCTGCGCGGGCAGGACGCCGTCCGCGAGCTCGCCCAGGGCGTCCCGCACGGCGCGGCAACCGGAGGTCACCGTGATGCCCAGGTCGCCGTCGCCGAGCGCGGCGTCGAGGTCACGCAGCTCGTCGGCGCAGCCCTCCAGGTGTGCCAGCGCGGCGTCGATGGTGCGGATCAGTTCGTGTGTGCGCACGACCGGTCCTCAGCGCTGCTCGAAGAAGGGGGAGCGGGCGGGGGCGGCCAGCAGCTCGGCGGTGCTGTCGTCCAGCCGCATGACGCTGATGGAGGCGCCCGCCATCTCCAGGCTCGTGGCGAACTCGCCGATGTAGCGGCGCTGGATCTCCACCCCGAGCTCGCTCAGCCGACCGTGGACGCGGCGGTAGATCAGGTACAGCTCCTCGAGCGGAGTGGCGCCGAGCCCGTTCACCAGGACGGCGACCCGCTCGCCCGACGTCAGGTCGAGGTCGGCCACGATGGGGTCGAGCAGCCGGTCGGTCACCTCGTCGGCGCTCTCCAGCGGCCCGCGGTGCACACCGGGCTCGCCGTGGATGCCGATCCCGATCTCCATCTCGCCCTCGTCGAGCTCGAAGGTCGGCTTGCCGACGGTCGGCAGGATCGTCGGCGACAGCCCGATGCCCATGGTGCGGGTGGCGTCCACGGCAGCCTGGGCCGTGGCAGCCACGCCGGCGAGGTCGTCGCCCCGCTCGGCCGCGGCACCGGCGCACTTGTAGGCGAAGAAGAGCCCGGCGACGCCGCGGCGGTCGGCGGCCCGCTCCTTGGGCTGGCTGGCCACGTCGTCGGTGACCAGGACGGTGCGGGTCTCGATGCCCTCGAGCTCGGCCAGGTCGGCCGCCAGGTCGAAGTTCAGGACGTCGCCGCCGTAGTTGCCGTACAGGTAGAGGACCCCGGCGCCGCCGTCCGAGGCCGTGGTGGCCTCGAGCACCTGCTCGGCGGACGGCGAGGAGAAGACGTTGCCCACGGCCACGCCGCTGCAGAGCCCCTCACCGACGTAGCCGAGGAACGTCGGCAGGTGTCCCGAGCCGCCGCCCGTGACGATCCCGACGCGGCCCTGGCTGGGGGAGTCGGCGCGGACGAGGGCGCGGCGGTCGTCGGAGGCGGCCCGGAGCTGGTCGGGGTGGGCCAGGAGGAGCCCGTCGAGCATCTCGTCGACGAACTTCTCGGGATCGTTGATCAGCTTCTTCACGCGGATCTCCTGTGCGAGGTCGGGCTGGGCGGCCGATCGGGCGGATCGGCGCGGACGTGGTCGGGGACGGTGTGGTCAGCTGGCCGGCGCGGACGCCGCCGAGCGCACCTCGTCGGTCCGGGGGGCCGGCGGTGTCGGGCCGGTGCCGCCCGGCGGTGGGACGGCGCGCCTGCTGCGCCGGCCCTGGGCGATGGCGTCGACGACCATGACCACGACGAGGATCAGGCCCTGGGCGATCGTGTACTGGAAGGCGCTGAGCCGAATGATGTTGAAACCGCTCGACACCATCTGCAGGGTCACGGTGGCCAGGACGACCCCGAGCACCGTCCCGTAACCGCCGGACGGGTTCGTCCCCCCGAGGATCGCCACGACGATGGCCAGGAGCAGGTAGGACGAGCCGTAGTCGGCGCTCGCGCTCGCCGAGTGGGACGCGAGGACGATCCCCGCGCCGCCGGCGAGCAGGCTGGTCACCACGTAGGTGAGGAAGAGGACGCGCCGGTTGTCGATCCCGGAGAACCGTGCGGCGGTCGGGTTCGCGCCGACGAGGCGGAGCTTGGTGCCCAGCGGTGTGCGGTTCACGACGACGGCCAGGGCCAGGCCCACGAGGACGAACAGCACGAAGGAGATCGGCAGCCCCGCCACGGTGTTGTTGCCGAGGGCGAGGAAGGCGTCGGGCATCCCGTACAGGGCCTCGCCGCCGGTCCAGGCGATCGCGATGCCGTTGTAGAGCAGCATCGTGCCGAGCGTGGCCAGGATCGGCGTGACCCCGACGACGGCGACCAGGAACCCGTTGAACAGCCCCGCGAGCAGCGCCACCACGAGCCCGGCGAGCACGAACAGCAGGGTCAGGAGCACGGCGGTGCCCCCCGTCGCATCGGTCGCGTGGAACGCGGCGAACAGCGACGCGGTGGTGAGCGCGGTCAGGTTGGCCATCGAGACGATCGACAGGTCGATGCCACCGGTGAGCATCGCCACCATGATCGCCAGGCTGAGCAGGCCGATCTCGGGAACCGTGAAGGCGATCGTCTGGAAGTTGATGAGCGACAAGAAGACGTTCGGGCTGAGGGCCGAGAACAGCACCAGCACGACCACCGCGAGGCCGAGCAGCCGGGTCAGGCTGCGCTGTCCCTGGGCCGCCGCGACGAGGCGCTGGGTCAGGGCATCGAGGTTCGACGGCATGCTCAGACCTCCGCGGTCGCGAGTTCGACGGAGCTCCGGCGGCTCCGTTTGCGGGCGCCGAGCGCCTGGATCGAGACGCCGGCCACCAGCAGCACCCCGACGGCGGCGCGCTGCCAGGTCCCCGGGACGCCCATGAGGATCAGGCTGTTCTTGATCAGCGAGATGAGGACGACGCCGAGCGCGGCGCCGAGGACCGAGCCGCGGCCGCCCAGGATCGAGGCGCCGCCCAGCACCACGGCGGCGATGATGTCCAGCTCGGTTCCGGCGAGCTCGTAGGGGTTGGCGTTCCGCGACAGCGTCACGTGCATCACGCCTGCGACGCCGGCCAGCAGGCCGACGAGCACGTAGATGGCCAGCTGCAGCTTCACGACCGGGAACCCGGCCCGGCGGGCCGACTCGCTGTCTCCGCCGAGGGCGAAGACCCCGCGACCGAACATCGTTCGCTGGAGCATCCAGTGAACGGCGACGCAGAGCAGCACCACCGGGACGATGAAGACGTGCAGGCGCGTGATCGAGCCGCCGTCGTGGTGGGTGACGAGGTCCTTGGTGGACAGCGATGCGACGCTGGCCGGCAGCGTGGCGATGTACTTCGAGCCGATGTAGGCGAGCAGGACGCCGCGGAAGATGCCCTGGGTGCCCAGCGTGACGATCAGCGTGGGCAGCTTGAACCGGGCGATCAGGCCGCCGTTGACCAGGCCGAGCAGCCCGCCGACGACCAGGGCGATCAGGAACGCCCCGGCGACGCCCGGGTCGAAGTGGCCGTCGCGGGCCAGGACGATCGTCGTGTAGCCGGCGAAGATGCCGATCACCGGGAAGGACACGTCGATCCCGCCCGAGATGATCACGATCAGCACGCCCAGCGCGAAGACCATGTCGACCATCGAGTTGCGCAGGACGTCGAACAGTGTCCCGACGCTGAAGAAGTCGTTGTTGACGAACGACATGACGACGACGAGGACGACGATCGTCAACGCGAGGACGCCCTCGTTGTTCTGGCCGCGCAGGCGGGCCGTCCAGCGACGGCGTCCGGTACCGCCGTCGGTGCGCGCGGGGGCGGGGGAGACCGTGGTGCTCATGCCGCCAGCCCCGCCAGGATCTCCTGCTCCGTCACCTGCGCGCCGTCGATGGCGGCGCGGATCCGCCCCTGGTGGACGACGAGCACCCGGTGGCAGACGCTGACGAGTTCCGGCACGTCGTCCGAGATCACTACGATTCCTTTCCCCCGAGCGGCCTCGCGGCGGAGGATGTCGAGGATCTCCTCCTTGGAGCCGACGTCGACGCCGACGGTGGGGCTGTTGAGGATGAGCACCCGCGGGTCGCGGGCCAGCCACTTGGCGAGGACGACGCGCTGCTGGTTCCCGCCCGAGAGGCTGCGGATCGGCGCGTCGACCGACGCGGCCTTGATGCGCAGCGCCGCGAAGAACGTGCTGATGGTGGTCCGCAGCCGTGCCCGGTCGAGCAGGCCGAGGCGGGCGCGGTGCAGGTCGAGGCTGCCGGCCACCACGTTGTCGGCGATGGACTGGTCCAGGAACAGCCCCTGGGTGAGGCGGTCGCTCGGCACGTAGCCGATGCCCGCGGCGACGGCGTCGGAGACGTCCCGGATCCGAACCTGCGCGCCGTCGACCTCGACCCGCCCGCGCTGGGCGGGCACCACGCCGAAGAGCGCCTCGGCGATCTCGGTGCGCCCGGAGCCGAGCAGGCCGGTGATCCCGAGGACCTCGCCCGGCCGGAGGTCGAAGCTGACGTCCTCGAACGCGTCGTCCAGCCCGAGCCCCTCGACGCGGAGGACCGGGCTCGCGGAGGCGTCGAACTCGGGGACGTCGCGGGTGTCGCGGACGTCGCGCCCGGTCATGGCGCGGCCGAGGGAGGCCCGGTCGAACTCCTCCACGGGGCCGCTGGCCACCACCCGGCCGTTGCGCATCACCGTGACGTGCTGGGAGATCTCCAAGACCTCGTCGAGCTTGTGGCTGACGAAGACCATGGCCACGCCGCGCTCGCGCAGGGTCGCCACGACCCGGAAGAGCGCACGGACCTCGCGCTGGGTCAGCGCGGTCGTGGGCTCGTCCATGAAGATGACGCGGGCCTGCTCCGCCAGGGCGCGGCAGATCGCCGTGAGCTGGCGGTCGGCGACGGTGAGGTCCTCGACCCGCGCGTCGAGGTCCAGATCGACGCCGAGCTCGGCGACGACCTCCGCGGCGCGCCGCCGCAGCGCCGCCGGCTTGACGAGCTTGCGCTTGTGCGCGATGAGCGGGGCCAGGGCGATGTTCTCCGCGACCGTGAGGTTCGGGAACAGCGAGAAGTCCTGGTAGATGACCTGCACGCCCGCGCGGAGGGCCTCCGCCGGGCTCATGCGGTCATGGGTCGTGCCGGCGATGTCGATGGTGCCGGCGTCCGGCGTCTCTGCCCCGGACATCATCTTGATCAGGGTGGACTTGCCACACCCGTTCTCCCCGGCCAGGCAGTGCACGTCCCCGGCCCGGACCTCGAGGGTCACGTCGTCGAGGGCCTGGACGCCGCCGAACCGCTTGGAGATGTTCCGCGCCGCCAGCAGCGGCGCGCTCGTCATGTGTTCCATGGGGACTCCTCCCGTCCGGGGCGCCGCCCGCGCCGCCATGAGGCGGCGCGGGCGGCCACGGCCCGCGAACAGGCCCGCGAAGGGATCAGAAGTGGTACTGGCCGACGTTCGACTTGTCGACCGCGATGGCCGCGTCGCCGTAGAAGACCTTCGAGTTGTCCTTCGAGACCTTCAGCGACGTGTAGCCCGGGATGCCGAGATCGGTACCGGCCTCGACCTTCTTGCCCTGGGCGAGGCGCTCGGCGATCGTCAGCATCGCCTTACCGGCCAGGGCCGGGTCCCAGAAGAAGATCTTGTCGATCGAGCCGTCGGACAGGTACTTCGAGGCGACCGACGGGATGGACGTGCCCATCACGCAGATGTCGGTGCGCCCGGCCTCCTGGACGGCGCGGGCGATGCCGGCCACGTCCGTGCCGGCGGAGCCCTGGAAGCCCTTGATGTCGGGGTACTTCGCGAGGATCTCCTTGGTCCGCTCGTACGCGGTCGACTCGTCTTCCTTCGACTCGATCGGGTCGACGACCCGCTGGATGCCCGGGTAGTTCTTCTTCGCGTAGTCGAGCGCGCCCTGCACCCACTGCATGTGCGTCTTGGCGGTGAGGTGCCCGACGAACGCGGCGTACTTGCCCGAGCCGCCCATGCACTGGCCGAGGCTCTTCATGATCGTGGCGCCGTAGTCGGCGTTGTCGAAGGCCTCGATATCGGCGTCGGTGTTCTTCTGGTTGCTCGCCTCGTGGGTGACGACGAGGATCCCCTGCTGCTGCGCCCGCTTGAGGGTGGCCTCGAGCGACTCCGGCGAGTTGGGAACGACGGTGATCGCGGTCGGCTTCTGCGCGATCAGGTCCTGGATGACCTTGATCTGCTTCTCCGGGCTCGCGTCGTCGGCGCCGGTCTGGGTGGCGTCGATGCCGGTCTGCTGGGCGAACTCCTTGACGCCCTCTTCCATGCGGTCGAACCAGCCCACACCGACCAGCTTCACGACGGTGACCAGCCGCATGTCCTTGGTGCTGGTCGATCCCTGTGCCGCACTGCTGCTGCTGGCGGCGCCGCTGCCGCAGGCGGCCAGCAGGACGGTGGCGCTCAACGCGCCGGCCAGGATGCCGATCCTTCGCATCGCAACTCCTTGTTCTCCGGTGACCTCGACGACACCGACCTCAGCGCACTGTCAGGTCCGGGCCGCATGCACGACTCCGCACGATTTCGTGCGATAGTCCTGCGAGACTGCACGCTATCGCGCATAGAGGTCAAGACCCGGACCGGCATGGCAAGGTCACGTTGTCGTAACGCGCGGCTGACCTGCGGATGGAGGATCCCCACGTGAGCAAGCAGCGCAGACAGGAGATCCTCAGCCGGCTGCACCGGCTGGGCTACGTGAGTGTGCGCCGGCTGGCGGCCGACTTCGGCGTCGACACGTCGACGATCCGGCGGGACCTCGAGATCATGGCGCAGCACGGCATGGTCACGCGCAGCCACGGTGGCGCGACACTCCCGGCGGAGCCGCCGGAGACGCCGTACGCGGTCAAGGTCGAGACGAACGTCGCGCAGAAACGTGCGATCGCCCGCGCGGTTGCCGAGGCGATTCCGCACGGTTGCTCCCTGATGATGGACAGCGGCTCGACGACGCTCGAGGTCGCGAAGGCATTGCGGGGGCACCGGGACATGACCGTGATCACGAACGACCTGCGGGTGGCGGCCGAGGTCGCCAACCAGGGCGAGGCCCGACTCCTGGTCCTCGGCGGCGAGGTCCTGCCCTCCGTCTACACGCTGGTCAGCGAGCGCGCGGTCGTGCTGATCGCCGAGTTCCACGCCGACTACGCCGTGATGGGCGCCGACGCGGTGGATCCCCGCGGCGTCACGAACGTGAACAGCAACGAGGTGTCGATGAAGCGGGCCATGATGCGCTCCGCCGACCACGTCGTCCTGGTGGCGGACAGCTCCAAGTTCGGCCGGTCCGCGCTGGTGCGCGTCGCCGAGCTCGACAGCGTCGAGCTGATCGTGACCGACGAGGGCCTCACCGAGGAGCAGTCGGCCCAGTACCCCGTCGAGATCTTGCGCGTGCCGCCGGTCCCCGTCCCGCTGCCGGGCGACGACCAGGCGTCGCGGACGGCGACGGAGCCGGCGCTCGTCCCCGTCGGGAGCCGCCCCACGCCCGCGCCGGTGGTCGCCCCGTGAGGTTCCTCGGCGTCGACATCGGCACCGGCAGCGCCAAGGGGGTGCTCGTCGACGAGAACGGAGCCGTCCTGGCCTCGGCCACCCGGCCCTGTGCCACGGTCTCCCCGCGGCCGGGCTGGTTCGAGCACGACGCGGACGGCGTGTGGTGGGCCAACACCCGCGGGATCGTGCGCGAGCTGCTCGCGAGCTGTCCCGGCCCGGTCGCCGCGGTGGGGGTCAGCGGCATCGGCCCCGTGGTGATGGTGGCCGACGTCGATGACGTCCCGCTGCGCCCGGCGATTCTCTACGGGATCGACACCCGCGCCGAGGCGCACGTGACCGAGCAGAACGAGCGCTTCGGCCGCGACGCCCTGCTGGCGACGGCCGGGAACCTCCTCACCAGCCAGGCGGTGGGGCCGAAGCTGGCCTGGCTGGCCGAGCACGAGCCCGAGCTGTTCCGCCGGGCCCGGCGCGTCTACTCCGCGAACGGGTGGGTGGCGCGGCGGCTCACCGGCGCCTACGTGCTCGACCACTACTCGGCCAGCGCCTCCGATCCCCTCTACGACCTGCGCGGCCACGGCTGGTGGGAACCGGGGTGGGCGGGTTTCGAACAGCTCGAGCGCCCCGCGCTGGCCTGGCCCAGCGAGATCGTCGGTGAGGTCACCGCCGCCGCGGCCGAGGAGACCGGGCTCCAGGCGGGCACGCCCGTCGTGGCGGGGACGATCGACGCGCTGGCGGAGGCGTACAGCGTCGGCGTTGCCGCGCCCGGGGACACGATGCTGATGTACGGCTCGACGATGTTCCTCATCCAGGTGGTCGCCGAGCCTGCGGTCGACCCCGGGCTGTGGGCCGCGGTCGGGCGCACCGCCGCGACGTACTCGTCGGCCGCGGGGATGTCCACGGCCGGCCTGCTGACCAACTGGCTCTCCGAGGTCACAGGGGCCGGGTTCGAGAGCCTGCTCGAGGAGGCGCGCGCCCTCCCCGCCGGCAGCGAGGGGCTCCTCCTCCTGCCGTACTTCGCCGGTGAGCGCACCCCGGTCTTCGACCCGTACGCGCGGGGGGCGTGGGTGGGGTTGTCCCTCCGGCACGGGCGCGGCCATCTCTACCGGTCGGCGCTGGAGGCCGTGGCGTTCGGCGTCCGGCACAATCTGGCGGCGATGTCCGGAGCCGGCGCGACGCCGCGGCGGCTCGTCGCCGTCGGCGGCGGTACGAAGGACAGCCTGTGGGCGCAGATCGTCTCCGACGTGACCGGGCTGCCGCAGGACATCCCCAGCATCACGCTGGGCGCCTCGTACGGCGACGCGCGGATGGCCGCCGACGCCCTGGGGGTCCCGACGGCGGCCTGGAATCCGGTGGCCCGGCAGGCGGTTCCGGACGCCGGCGTGCGGGACGTCTACGACGGGTTGTTCGCGCAGTACCTGGCGCTGTATCCGGCACTGGCCGACACCATGCACAAGCTGGCGGCGCTGAACCGGTAGCCCCCCGGAACGGAACTGCCGGGCCCACCGCGACACGCGGCGAGCCCGGCAGCTGTAGGAAGCCCTTCCTCAGGCGGCGGCCTTCGTCTCCCAGAAGATCTTGTCGATCTCGGCGATGAGGTCGAGCAGCTTCTGGCCCTCGGCCGGGTCCATGCTGCCCTTGCCACCGGCCGCGCCGGCCTGCTTGGTGGCCCGGTTGAACAGGTCGTGCAGCTGCGGGTACTTCTCGAAGTGCGGGGGCTTGAAGTAGTCGGTCCAGAGCACCCACAGGTGGTGCTTGACCAGGTCCGCCCGCTGCTCCTTGATCAGGATGGCGCGGGTGCGGAAGACCGGGTCCTCGTTGCCCTGGTACTTCTCCTGGATGGCCTTGACGGACTCGGCCTCGATGCGGGCCTGGGCCGGGTCGTAGACGCCGCAGGGGAGGTCGCAGTGCGCGGTGGCCTCCACAGCGGAGAACATGCTGGTGAAACGCATGGACGTAGCCTCCGGATGTCGTGGGATCGGTTCGTCTGCGACCCTACTCGCGGTGATCGACAGCGACAGGGTGGGAGAACCGGGCCCCGGCCCGGTCTCCCCGCTGCCCAGTGCCTGGGCGCTGGCCGGGGTGACCGGTCCCTCGATGTCGCCGACGGTCCGTTCCGGTGACCGGCTGCTGGTGCGCCGGGTGCGCTCGGCGGCCGCTGTCCGCCCCGGTGACGTGGTCCTCGCCCGGTTTCCGTCGCGGCCGGAACTGCTCGTGGTGAAGCGGGTCCGCCGCGCGGTGCCGGGCGGCCACTGGGTGGAGGGCGACAACCCCTTCGTCACCGACGACAGTCGCGCGTTCGGCGTCGCGGTCGTCGTCGGCAGGGTCGTCGCCCGGGTGTACCCGCGGCCCGGCCGGTTGCCGCCGGCACCGGACCGGGCGCTGCCTGGAGACCTGACCGAGCAGCCCGCGACTCTCGGTGATTACGCTCCGGTGTCCATGGGCGGCAACCACGACGAGCAGGGCCCGAGCGCCGACCGCTTCGCCGACGACCCGGCGTTCGCGGTGCACGAGGGCGGCAAGCTCTCGGTCGTACCGACGCGGCCGATCAACTCGATCGCCGACCTCGCCCTCACCTACACACCCGGCGTGGCCCGGGTGTCCAGCGCGATCGCAGCCGAGCCCGAGCTGGCCCGCAGGTTCACCTGGGCCTCCCGCCTCGTGGCCGTCGTCTCCGACGGCAGCGCGGTGCTCGGGCTCGGCAACATCGGGCCGGCCGCCTCGCTGCCGGTCATGGAGGGCAAGGCCTGCCTGTTCGCGGAGTTCGCCGGCCTCTCCGCCGTCCCGATCGTGCTGTCCACCAATGACGTAGACGAGATGGTCGCCGCGGTGGAGGCCATCGCTCCCTCCTTCGGCGGCATCAACCTCGAGGACATCAGCGCCCCGCGCTGCTTCGAGATCGAGGCCAGGCTGCGCGAGAGCCTGGACATCCCCGTCATGCACGACGACCAGCACGGGACGGCGATCGTCGTCCTGGCCGCTCTGCGGAACGCGGCGAAGGTGGTCGGCCGGCCCCTCGCGGACCTGCGCGTCGTCGTGTCGGGCGCCGGAGCCGCGGGGGTGGCCTGCACGAAGATCCTGCTGGAAGCCGGGATCGGCGACATCGCGGTGGCCGACTCGAAGGGCATCCTGCATTCCAGCCGGGAGGACCTGACCCCCACGAAGCAGTGGCTGGTCGAGAACACCAACCGCGCCCAGTTCGCCGGCACGATGCTCGACGCCCTCCGCGGCGCCGACGTCTACCTGGGGCTCTCCGGCGGCTCGGTGCCCGAGTCGGCGATCGCCACCATGGCCCCGGGTTGCATCGTGTTCTCGCTGGCGAACCCGATCCCCGAGGTCGACCCGGCGATGGCGGCGAAGTACGCCTCTGTCGTCGCCACCGGGCGCAGCGACCTGCCCAACCAGATCAACAACGTGCTCGCTTTTCCAGGCGTCTTTCGCGGCGCGATCGACGCGGGCGCGCACAGCATCACCGAGGCCATGAAGCTGGCTGCCGCGACCGCCATCGCGGACGTCGTCGGCGACGAGCTGCGGCCCGACTACGTGGTGCCCAGTCCGCTCGATCGCCGGGTCGCGGCCGCGGTCGCCGAGGCCGTGGCCGCCTGTGCCCGGGAGGAAGGCGTCACCGCCTGAGGCTCCGTCCCGGTCAGCCGAGGCCGGGCAGCAGCCGGTGCACCAGTGGGTCGACGGTGTCGTGGGCGCCGGTGTTGAGGTACACGAGGCACACGGTCGCGGCGATCAGCAGTGGCACGAGGACGAGCTTCTCGACGCCGGCCCCGGTACGGATCGGGAGCAGCTTGAGCCGGCTGCGGTGGAACACCCAGATGAGCGGCACCGGAATGCCGGCCGTTGTGATCGCGTCCCCTGCGATGTGGGTCAGGACGCCGAGGGCGACCGCCCAGGGCAGCCACTCGGGGGTCGGGCTGTGCGCGAGCAGCAGCCACGCGCCGCCCCAGGACAGCACCAGGTTCCCGATGACGGTGTTCTCCACCCTGCCCGGGATGACGAAATTCAGCGCCCGCAGTGCCAGGCCGATGGCCAGGGCCATGAGCAGCAGGCTCGACCAGGCCGCCGCTGCGGCTGCCATGGCGAGCGCACCGAAGACGAGTGGTCCGAGGACGGCGTCGTGCGTGCCCCAGCGGTGGCCCTGAGCGAGCCGGCCGACCGCCCCTGAGGGCACGTCGGTGATCGGACCCCACATGTCCGACACCGTCGAACCCGACGAGTCGAGGTCGGGCAGCATGGCGAACCCGCCCACCGCAGCCACCCAGGCGACCTGCCCGACAGTGCCCTGGACCGGGGCCCAGGGCAGCGTCGCGGCCCCCGCGGCGAGCCCCGAGAGGGCGTGGGAGTGACCGAGCATGTGCAGAGGGTCCCGCTGTGGCGCAGGAGGGTCACGCAGGCGGCGAGCTCCGGGCGTGTCCCGAGCCGGTCAGGGGCGCCACACCATCAGCACGGTCACGGCGACGAGCAGCAGCGCCACGACGCCCGACGACGCCGCCAGCCGGCCGTAGAGCGCCTGCGCGGCCTCCGCCCGGTTCCCGGCCAGCTCGGCCGCGGCGCGGCGCATCGACGGCACGACGACCAGCAGGCTGAGCGCGAGGGCGGCGGCGTACAGCACGATCGACGTCAGCACCCAGCCTGTCGCGACCGACACGTCCTCGGTCTTGCCGATCACCCCGAGCACGCCGAACCCGAGTACCGCGACGAGCAGTGAGGCGAGGGTGAACACCCGCGTCGAGGTGCTGAGGAGCTCCACCACGGGGGCATTGCCGGACCGCACCGCGCGGAGCGCCGTCATGGGAAGCACGGCCATCGGGCCGACCAGGAAGACGGCGGCGACGACATGGAGAGCGGTGAGCACGGTGGTCATGCCCCGAGGCTAAGCGGGCAGGCCGACGACACCTCGGCCGGTCAGCCGTCGAACAGGTGATGCGGCAAGAACCACGGCGACGTGCCGCTCAGTCCTCGTCGACGTCGTCGGTGCCGCCTCGCGCCAGCCAGGTGGCGAGCCGCTCGACCGGCACCTCGAAGTCGGGGAACTGGTCGACGAACGCCTGCAGCTGGTCGGCCAGCCAGGCGAGGGTGACCTGCTCGTCGCCGCGCCGGTCGGCCAGCTCCTCCAGGCCTCGATCGGTGAAGTACATGGTGTGCGCTGCCCGGGCCGTCAGCCGGCGAAGGCCTCGGCGACCAGGTTCCGCTGCTCGGCCTCGTGCACCTTCGCCGAGCCGACAGCCGGGCTGGCCGAGGCCCGCCGGCTGACCCGGCGCAGCGTCCGGCCCTCCGGCAGATGCTCGGGCAGGTTGACGGCCATGAACTGCCAGGCGCCCATGTTCATCGGCTCCTCCTGCACCCAGACGACGTCCGTGGCGTTGGGGTAGCGCTCGAGCTGCTCGCGGATCTGGGCCGCGGGCAGCGGGTAGAGCTGCTCGACCCGGAGCACGGCGACATCGGCGGTGCCCTCGGACTCCCGCTTCGCCATGAGGTCGTAGGCGACCTTGCCGCTGCACAGCAGCACCCGCCGCACCGCGTTGTCGTCGAGCGGCTCGCCGCCCACACCGGTGTCGGGCAGGACGGCGTGGAACGAGTCGTCGGTGAAGTCCTCCACCGCGCTGACCGCTGCCTTCGCGCGCAGCAGCGACTTGGGCGTGAAGACGACCAGCGGCCGGTGCATCTCCGAGAGCGCCTGCCGGCGGAGCAGGTGGAAGTAGTTCGCGGGCGTCGAGCAGTTGGCGACCGTCATGTTGTTCTCGGCCGACAGCTGCAGGAACCGCTCGATCCGGCCACTGGAGTGGTCCGGGCCCTGACCCTCGAGACCGTGCGGCAGCAGCATGACGACGCCGGAGCGCTGGCCCCACTTGGCCTCGCCGGAGCTGATGAACTCGTCGATCACCATCTGGGCGCCGTCGACGAAGTCGCCGAACTGGGCTTCCCACGCGACCAGCGCCTGCGGGTTGGCCACCGAGTAGCCGTACTCGAAGCCCAGCGCCGCGTACTCGGAGAGCAACGAGTCGTAGACGAAGAACTTCGCCTGGTCCTCGCTGAGGTGCGCCAGCGGGGTGTACTCGGCGCCGGTCTCCCGGTCGATGAGCACCGAGTGCCGTTGCACGAAGGTGCCGCGCCGGGAGTCCTGACCGGCCAGCCGGACCGGGACGCCCTGCATGAGCAGCGAGCCGAAGGCCAGCAGCTCGCCCATCGCCCAGTCGATGTCGCCCTCGCTGGCCATCGCCGCGCGCTTCTCGAGCATCCGCTGGAGCTTCGGGTGCGGCGTGAAGTCCGGCGGCAGCGAGACGTGCGCGTCGCCGATGGCCTTCAGCACCTCGGGCGTGATCGCCGTCTGGACCATCGACTCCTGCGGCGTGCGCGGGTCCATGACCGGCTCGGGCTTGGAGGAGTCCTGCGCGTCGTGAGTCTCGGCGAAGGCCCGCTCCAGCTGCCCGCGGTAGTCCTTCAGCGCCTCTTCGGCGTCGGCGAGGGTGATGTCACCGCGCCCGACCAGCGCCTCGGTGTACAGCTTCCGGACCGAGCGCTTGCGGTCGATGATGTCGTACATCCGCGGCTGGGTCATCGACGGGTCGTCGCCCTCGTTGTGCCCGCGCCGGCGGTAGCAGACCAGGTCGATGACGACGTCCTTCTTGAACGCCTGGCGGTACTCGACAGCGAGCCGGGCCACGCGGACACAGGCCTCGGGGTCGTCGCCGTTCACGTGGAAGACCGGGGCGCCGATCATCCGGGCGACGTCGGTCGAGTAGAGGCTCGAGCGCGCGGCCGCCGGGCTGGTCGTGAAGCCGACCTGGTTGTTGATGACGACGTGGACCGTGCCGCCGGTGCGGTAACCGCGCAGCTGCGAGAGGTTGAGGGTCTCGGCGACGACACCCTGCCCGGCGAACGCGGAGTCACCGTGCAGCAGGACGGGCAGGACGGTGAACCCGCTCTCGCCCTTGTCGATCATGTCCTGCTTGGCCCGCACGATGCCCTCGAGCACCGGGTTGACCGTCTCCAGGTGGCTCGGGTTGCTCGCCAGGGAGACGGCGATCTCGGCGTCGGCCCGGAACGGGTTCTTGAACCTGCCGGTGGCGCCCAGGTGGTACTTCACGTCGCCCGAGCCCTGCACCGTGCCGGGGTCGATGTTGCCCTCGAACTCACCGAAGATCTTGGCGTAGCTCTTGCCGAGCACGTTGGCGAGCACGTTGAGCCGGCCGCGGTGGGCCATGCCGATCGCGACCTCGTCGAGCCCGTGGTCGGTGCCGGCGATCAGCACCTCGTCCAGGATCGGGATGACCGACTCGCCACCCTCGAGGCTGAACCGCTTCTGTCCGACGTACTTCGTCTGCAGGAAGGTCTCGAACGCCTCGGCGGCGTTGAGCCGGCCCAGGACGTGCTTCTGCTTCTCACGGTCGGGCTGCTCGTGCTTGACCTCGACCCGCTGCTGGAGCCACTCGCGCTCCTCGGGGTCGGTGATGTGCATGTACTCCACGCCGACGGTGCGGCAGTAGGAGTTGCGCAGCACGCCGAGGATGTCCCGCAGTGCCATCGTGCGCTCGCCGGCGAAGCCGCCGACCGGGAACTGGCGGTCGAGGTCCCACAGCGTCAGGCCGTGCTCGAGGATGTCCAGGTCGGGGTGCGTGCGGACCTTGAACTCGAGCGGGTCGGTGTCGGCCATGAGGTGGCCGTTGCGCCGGTAGGACTCGATGACCTCGATGACCCGGGCTTCCTTGTCGATCTGCCCCTCGTGGCTGATCCGCACGTCGGGCACCCAGCGCACCGGCTCGTACGGCAGCCGCAGCGAGCGGAAGACCTCGTCGTAGAAGCCGTCCTCGCCCAGCAGCAGCTGGTGCAGCCGGCGCAGGAAGTCGCCGGACTCGGCGCCTTGGATGATCCGGTGGTCGTAGGTCGAGGTGAGCGTGATGATCTTCGACACGGCCATCTCGGTGAGCGCGTCGGGGTTCATCCCCTGGAACTCGGCCGGGTACTCCATCGCGCCGACGCCGATGATCGCGCCCTGGCCCGCGGTCAGCCGCGGCACCGAGTGGTTGGTGCCGATCGTGCCCGGGTTGGTGAGGCTGATCGTCGTCCCGGAGAAGTCCTCCATCGTCAGCTTGTTGTTGCGCGCCCGCCGGATGATGTCCTCGTAGGCGGCCCAGAACCGGGCGAAGTCCATCTCCTCGGCGGCCTTGATCGACGCGACCACCAGGGAGCGGGACCCGTCCGGCTTCGGCAGGTCGATGGCCAGGCCGAAGTTGACGTGCTCGGGCTGCACCAGAACCGGCTTGCCGTCGACCTCGGCGAAGGCGCTGTTCATGTTCGGGAAGCTGTCCAGCGCCCGGACCAGCGCATAGCCGATCAGGTGGGTGAAGGACACCTTCCCGCCGCGCGAGCGGGCCAGGTGGTTGTTGATGACGATGCGGTTGTCGGCCAGCAACTTGGCCGGCACGGCGCGGACGCTCGTCGCCGTCGGGACGGTGAGCGAGGCGTTCATGTTCTTGACGACGGCGGCGGACGCGCCGCGCAGCGGTGACTGCTTGCCCGCGGCGACCGGGGTGGCGGGCTTCGCCGCGGGGGCCGGAGCCGGAGCGGGGGACTTCTGTGCCGCAGCCGGTGCGGCGGCCTCGGCCGGCTTCGGGGCCGCGGGCCGGGGAGCGGGCTCCGGGGTGGCGGCGGGCTTGGCCGCCGCGGCCGGCTTGCCGGCCGGCCCGCCCGCGCCGTCGGCCGCAGCGGTGGGGGAGACGCGGTCCCCGCCACTGACCGGGCTGCCCGGGCGGTAGTCGGCGAAGAACTCGTGCCAGGCCTGGTCGACGCTGGAGGGATCGGCGAGGTACTGCTGGTACATCTCCTCGACCAGCCACTCGTTGGTGCCGAAACCGGCCACCGAGGAAGAGTTGGATGACGGCCGGGAGGGGCTCACGCTTGACACGGGGTCGAGTGCCTTCTTCGTCTTTGGCGTCGGTTGCGGGCTAGTCGAGTCCTGGGGGTACGGGCCGCGCCGTCGGTGGCGCCGCCGGACCGGGTGTCGAGTCTACGCCCGTGCGCACGTCCGAATGGGTGCGCCGGGTTCCATGGCGAGGTCGGCCGGGGACCTCGGCCAGGTCGTCTACTCGGTGGCGCCGTGCGCCACGAGCAGCTCGGCCAGGGCGTCGTGGCCGTCGGCCTGACCGGCGTCGTTGCGACGGTGGCGGGCCGCGGCCACCCGGCTCATGTCCAGGGCGCTGGCGCCGTCGTGGGTCATGGCGTTGACGTCCGCGCCGGCGGCCAGCAACACCTTCACGATGTCGGGCGCGTCGCCGGCGGGCCCGGCGGCGACGGCGGCGTGCAGGGGCGCCCGTCCGGTGACCGGATCGCGCCGGTCGACATCTGCCCCGGCGCCCAACAGCAGCCGCACCAGCTCGAGCCGCCCGCCGCCTGCCGCGAAGTGCAGCGCACCGGTGTTGGCGTCGGCGCCGCGGTCCAGCAGCAGTTTCGCGGTGGGGGCCGCGCCCCCGAAGGCCGCCCACGACAGCAGGTCGACGCCGCTGGTGCGGTCCTGAGGATCGGCGCCGTCGTCGAGGTGCCGGGTGAGTTGTTCGACGTCGCCGAGATAGGCCGCGCTCGGGGCGTCGACGGTGGCGCCGAGCTCCCGCAGGAGCGGGACCAGCTCGGGACGGAACTGCAGAGCGACGTGCAGCGGCGTCCGGTTGAACTCGGTGCGCGCGGTCATGTCGGCGCCTGCCTCGACGAGCACGCGGACCACGTCGGCCTGGCCCTCGGCGACCGCGAGGTGCAGCGGGGTCCAGCGGCCCTGCCCGTCCCGCTCGACGCCGACCCCGAGCAGGCGGGGGGAGTCGGTCACTGCTGTCCGGACGGCATCGGCGTCGCCGGCGGCGATCAGCCGGCTCAGTCGCTGTGCGGTCATCCGTGTGGTCACGCGCGGCTCCCCACTCTGGGTCGCTGGGACGAGGAAACGGCAGGCCGGGCCTGCACCGGACCGGAGGATGTGCTGAGCCCGCGGACGTCGACCCGGACGGGGTCGGTCACCGCGGAGTTCGCCCCGGAAATGGTGCTCCTCCTCGACGTCGGTGTCGTCGGGCCATCAAAGCGCAGGCCCGGATTCTGCTGGGAGTGGGGCTCCCGGCGCGCCTGTGCCGGTTCGTGGTCGACTGACGACGTGAGCAGGCTGGACAGGGCGCGGATCGCGGTCGTCGTCGTCTTCGCGACGAACGGTGTCCTGTTCGGGAACTGGGCGGTACGCATCCCCGCCGTCAAGGCGGAGCTCGGCCTCTCGAACGCGTCGCTGGGCGTCGCGCTCCTGATCCCCGCCGTGGGCGCGCTGATCTCGATGCCACTCACGGGGGCGCTGAGCGCGCACGTCGGCAGCCGCGCGGCCACGGCGACCTTGGGACTGCTCTTCGTGCTGGTGCCGGGGCTGCTCGGCCTCGCTCCGTCGCTGTCGTGGCTGGTGCCCGCACTGTTCGTCTTCGGGTTGGCTTTCGGCGGCCTGGACGTCGCGATGAACGCCCAGGCGGTCGTCGTGGAGCGGGCGATGGGGCGACCGGTGATGTCCTCCTTCCACGCCGCCTTCTCGGCCGGTGCGCTGCTCGGATCGCTCACCGGTGCCCTCGCGGCCGCCGCCGGCCTGTCCGTCGCGGTGCACCTCGCCCTGACCGGGCTCGTCCTGCTGGCGATCTGCCTGCCGCTGATCCCGTGGATGCTGCGCGAACCGCCGTCGGCGGGCCCGCGCGGGCCGTTGTTCGCCCTGCCTCGGGGGCGGCTCGTGCCGCTGGCCGCGATCGCCCTGGTGGTGCTGCTGGCCGAGGGTGCGGTGGGGGACTGGAGCGCGGTGCACCTGCGGCAGAACCTCGGTGCGTCACCCGGCACGGCAGGGCTGGCATTCACCGCGTTCAGCCTGACGATGGTGCTCGGGCGGCTCGCCGGGGATCGGGTCGTCGCGGCGTGGGGACGCCCACGCACCGTCCGCTGGTCCGCGCTGATCGCGGCCGCCGGTGGGCTCATGGCCGCACTCGTGCCGTGGACCCCGGCAGTCCTCGTCGGCTTCGCGGCGCTGGGGATCGGCCTGGCCTGCGTGGTGCCGCTGGTCTTCATCGCGGCGGCGGGCGACGACCCCGAGCCCGGGCCGGCGCTGGCCGCGGTGAGCACGCCCGGTTACGTGGGCTTCCTGGTCGGCCCGCCGCTGATCGGCGCTCTGGCCGAGGTGGTGGGGCTCGGGACGGCCCTGGTGCTGCTGCCCCTCCTGCTGGCCGGTGTCGCCGCGCTGGCCCGTCGCACTGCTCCGGCGCAGATGATCTCGACATGACCCGTGGCACGAGGTCACATAGAGTGCGCGCCGTGAGCGACACCGCGAGCGCCTACCGGACGGTCGTCGTCGGAACCGACGGCTCGGAATCCTCCCTGCGTGCGGTCGCGCGCGCGGGCGCCCTCGCCGGCGCCTGCGGGGCGACCCTGGTCATCGCCTGCGCGTACCTGCCTACGGAGGCCGACGACCGCGAGACGGCCCGCGCGCAGGACGCCCTGCGCGACGACGCCTACCAGGTGGTGGGCTCGCACCCGGCCGAGGACACCGTGCGCACGGCGTCCGAGCGTGCCTCCGCCGCCGGTGCCAAGGACATCAAGACCGTTGCCGTGATGGGCTCCCCGGTGGAGACGCTGATCGACGTCGTCCGCAAGGAGAGCGCCGACCTGCTCGTGGTCGGCAACCGTGGGCTCGCCGGTATCAAGGGGCGGCTGCTCGGCTCGGTCCCGGCCGACGCCACGCGGCGCTCCGAGTGCGACGTGCTCGTCGTCCACACCACCGGCTGAGGTCTTCTGCGCGTGGAGGAACCCGGCGAGGTCCAGGACGCTCGGGAGGCGATGGAGCGGCTGCTGCTCGACGGGCCGCGGAAGTACACCCGGCTCCAGATCGCCGAGCAGGCGGGGATGCCGCCCGAGCGCACCCTGCGGCTGTGGCGGGCGCTCGGCTTCCCCGACGCCGCGGATGACGACCCGGCCTTCACCGATGCCGACGTCCACGCGCTCGAGGTCCTCTCCGCGCTGATCGACTCCGGTTTCGTCGGCCCCGAGAACGAGGCGTCCATCGCGCGGGCGATGGGTCAGTCGCTGTCGCGGCTGGCCGACTGGCAGACCGACATGCTCGCCGACGCGCTGGCCCGGAACGCCGGGGACGACGCCCGGTCGGTGTCCGCCGACGACGCGGTCGCGGCGGCGAAGGAGCTGTTGCCACGGCTGCGCCAGGTGCAGGACTACGTGTGGCGGAGGCACCTCGCGGCCAACGCGGACCGGCTGCTCGCCGCGGCCGGTCAGGGGGATCGGCGCGAGCTCGCCGTCGGCTTCGCCGACCTCGTGGGGTACACCTCGCGCAGCCGCGGGATGGGCGGACGCGAGCTCGGCCGGATGGTCGAGGACTTCGAGAGCATCGCGACCGAGGTGATCGCCCGCCACCACGGCCGGGTCGTCAAGACGGTGGGGGACGGCGTGCTCTTCACCACCGTGAGTGCGGCCGATGCCGCGGAGGTGGGCCTCGAGCTGCCCGACGTCTGGGATTCCGACGAGCGGCCGCCGCTGCGGGTGGGCGCCGCCTACGGCGTGGTGCTGACCCGCCTCGGCGACGTCTTCTCGCCGGTGGTCAACCTGGCCAGCCGGCTGACCTCGGTGGCGCGCCCGGGCACCCTGCTGGTCGACCGGGAACTGGCGCACCGACTGCGGGGCGTCCCGGGTTACCGGGTGCGGAAGCTGCGGCGGGTGTCGGTCAGGGGGTACGACCATCTGCAGCCGTGGCTCGTGCGCCGCGACTCGTCCACGGACGGCGACGTCGGCCATGCGGCGTACGTGGACGAGGACTACGACGAGGACACCGACGACCGCGACTGATCCGCGACTCGGGGATGCGATCCTGTGGGGGTGAGCGCCACACTCGTCGCCCGCGGGCTCGCGGCCGGGCACGGCGCCCGCGCACTCTTCTCCGACCTCGACCTCGTCGTCGCGCCCGGCGACGTCGTCGGGCTGGTCGGGGTGAACGGCGCGGGCAAGTCCACCCTGCTCCGCACGCTCGCGGGGGAGTTGCCGGCCGAGGCCGGGTCGATCGCCGTCAGCCCGCCGTCGGCCACGCTGGGCTACCTGCCGCAGGAGCACGAGCGGCGGCCGGGGGAGACGGTTGTCGGCGCCCTCGCCCGGCGGACCGGGGTGGCCGCGGCGCAGGGGGCACTCGATGTGGCCACCGAGCAGCTCACCGCAGGCGCGGACGGCGCCGACGACGCCTACGGCGACGCGCTCGAACGGTGGCTGGCCCTCGGTGGTGCCGACTTCGAGGAGCGGGCGGCCGGGGTCGTCGCGGACGTCGCCCCGGGGGTCGCCCTGCACGCCGAGACGACCGGTCTCTCCGGAGGGCAGGCCGCGCGGATCGGTCTGGCGGCACTGCTGCTGTCCCGCTACGACGTGCTGCTGCTCGACGAGCCGACCAACGACCTGGACCTCGCCGGCCTCGACCAGCTGGAGCGCTTCGTGTCCGGGGCGCGCTCGGGCATCGTGCTGGTCAGCCACGACCGGGAGTTCCTCGCGCGGACCGTCACCCGCGTCGTCGAGCTCGACCTCGCCCAGCAACTGGTGCGGGTGCACGACGGCGGGTACGACGCGTACCTGGTGGAGCGTGAGATCGCCCGCCGGCACGCGCGCGAGGAGTTCGAGGAGTACGCCGACACGAAGTCCGGCCTCGAGGCCCGGGCGCGCATGCAGCGGAACTGGATGGCCAAGGGCGTCCGCGACTCGATCAAGAAGTCCAAGGACGGCGACAAGCACATCAAGGCCCACAACCGGGCGTCCTCGGAGAAACAGGCGGCCAAGGCCAAGCAGACCGACCGGCGGATCGAGCGCCTCGAGGTGGTGGAGGAGCCCCGCAAGGAGTGGGAGCTGCGGCTGGAGTTCGCCGCGGCACCGCGTGCGGGGGCCGTCGTCGCCACCCTTCGCGAGGCGGTCGTGCGACGCGGGGACTTCACGCTCGGCCCGGTGGACCTCCGGGTCGACTGGGGGGACCGCGTGGCCATCACGGGCGCCAACGGGTCCGGGAAGTCGACGCTGCTCGCCGCCCTGCTCGGCCGGGTGCCGCTCGACGAGGGGACGGCGTCACTCGGGCCGGCGGTGCAGATCGGCGAGATCGACCAGGCGCGTGGCCGGTTCTTCGGTCCCGAGCAGCTCCTGGATGCCTTCTCCGCGGAGGTGCCCGACTGGCCGACCGCGGAGGTACGCACCCTGCTCGCCAAGTTCGGACTGGTCGCCGATCACGTGCTGCGTCCGGCCGAGACGCTCTCACCCGGCGAGCGCACCCGGGCGGCGCTGGCGCTGTTGCAGGCCCGTGGGATCAACGTCCTCGTGCTCGACGAGCCGACCAACCACCTCGATCTGCCGGCCATCGAACAGCTCGAGGAGGCGCTGGCCTCCTACACCGGCACCCTCCTGCTGGTCACCCACGACCGGCGGCTGCTGGAGGCGGTCGACACCAACCGCCGGCTCGTGGTGGCGGGCGGACGGATCGTCGAGGGATGAGCGCGCGCTAGCCACCCATCCGGGGCATCTCCTGCATGGGTCCGCTCGCGGGGATGGTGAGGGCCGGGATGGCGTGGGGCGCGGCCAGCACGAGGACGCCCAGGACGAGGAGCAGGGCCGCCGTGGCGTAGGTGGCGATGCGCCGCCACGGGAGGCTCTTCTCGACGGCGATCAGCCCGGCGATGAAGGCCATCCAGGTGACGCTCATGATGCCGAGCGCGAACAGCGAGGCCATGAGCGCCCAGCAGCACCCGACGCACCAGGCCCCGTTCCTGGCGCCCATCCGGAGCGCCCCCGACCAGCCGTCGCGCCAGGAGCCGAGCAGGAAGCCGAGCGGGCTGCGGCACTTGCCGAGGCAGACGTCCTTGAGCGGCGTCAGCTCGTAGACGGCCGCCACTACGAGCGTGGCGCCGGCGACCACCCGGCCGGCCCGATCCCACGCGAGCGCGTTCCCGCTCATCCGGGCCACGGCCGTGCCGATGAGGAAGGCCAGCACGCCCGCGCCGGCCCAGGTCACCAGATAGCCCGCCGCGAACAGCAGCGGCGAGAGCGGGGAGCGCTTCCTGGTCATGCGGGAGTACAGCGCGATCGTCGGGGAGACCGACGGGAACATCATTGCGGCCATCATCACGACCCAGACGCCGAGGAACCAGCCCAGCGTTCCGAGGGACGTCCACGGCCCCTCATCCATGCCCTGCATGGCTCGGGTCGTCCACCACCAGCCGACGGCGGCGACCGCGAAGAGCGCGGCGACCAGACCGAGCCGGACGCGCATCGCCGCGAAGGCCGGGCCCGGGCCTGCGACAGGGGACGGGTGGGTCCGCAGCGGGGCGCTCATCGTCAGGCGGCCCAGGAGAACTCCGCGGTCGACAGACCGGTCTTTCCTTCGTACTGGATGCCGAAGGCGTTGATCCGCGAGCGGCGGGCCTCGGCCATCGTCAGGTTCGACCCGACCGGGTGGAACATGCCGTCGAACCGGACGGGCCTGCCGGTCTGGACCCCGAAGGGCACGATGTCCTCGACCTCGAAGTCGATCGCGTCTCCTACGCGGACGCTGTGCCGCAGCCCGTCGTCCCGGACCTCGATCGCCGCGCGCTCAGCACCGAGCATCTCGCCCACGAGTGGAGCGAGCGCCGCCATCGGACCGCCGAGCTGGCCGCCGAAGACCTGCACCAGCTTGCCGAACTGCTCATCGGTTGCCTGGTCGTCGATGAACACCCCGAGGCGCCAGTTGCCCTCGGTCATGACCTTCGGCGTGTCCGCGATCGCCGCGACCTTGCGGCCGCTGATGTCGGTGCCGTCGATCTCGCCCTCGCGAATGTTGAACACGAGGGTCACGCGGCAGAAGTCGTAGGTGGCGCCGTGGTCCAGAGTGAGGTTGCACGGGCACATCAGCTCGCACGAGCAGGTCTCGACGTAGCTTCCCCTCAGATTCCACGGCATGACGCACATCCCTCCGCGAGGCGGCAAGTCTCCATCCGGCCGTCGCGACAGGTCAACGGGTTCGCGAACCGGCGCTGGTCACCCGACGAAGAGGTATCCCGGCGCTCACCCGGGGCCCTCCCCGAGCACCTCGGCCAGCCCGAGGGTGTCCATGCTCGACCACGTCCGGCCGACGTGGTGGGCGAGCACCAGGAGATCCCGAAGCTCCCCCTGCCGGTCGCGGATGTGCTCCTCCAGGAGCGCCTCACCGCTGAACCCGAGGTCGGTGAACAGCGCGAGCGCGGCGCCCTGCTCGGCGACGACCTCCACCACCAGTTTGGACAGCCCTGACTCCACCGCCTGTGCCAGCGCGTGGCGGGCGAGCCGCCGTCCGAGCCCCGTGCCACGCGCGGCCGGCCCCACCACGAGCCGCACCTCGCCTACGTGATCGGACCACCCCGGCAGCCGCCGGACGGCCAGGTAGGCCACGACCTCACGATCGACCTCACGATCGGCGTCACGATCGGCGTCGCCCTCCGCGCCGGTCAGGGCCAGCCACCGCCGCCCACCGGCGTCCTCCGCGGTCCACGACCGGACGACGTCGGGATCGGTGACGTCCTCCTTGATGAAGGTCCGGTCGCCCTCCGGCAGCGCCGCGAAGAACCTCACCAGCGACTCAGCGTGCTCTGGCTGCAGATCGACGACCGCGGTCACGCCTCTCCTCCCGACAGGACCCCTCCGGACGAGGACCCGTGGACGGGTTCACTGCGTCTGCGCAGGAAGTCGATGATGGTGGGCACGGTCGTCCGGGCGGCGGTCCGCCCGACGACGAGCCCCATGTGCCCGGCGTCCAGGCACAGCTCGTGCTTGTCCTGCGACCCGACGAGGTCGATCAGGGGAGCCGACGCCGCTGTCGGCACGATGTGGTCGCGGTTGGCCCGCACGGTCAGGAACGGCACGGTGATGTCCCGCAGGTGGACGGTGTCGCCACCCACGGCCAGCCGGTCGGCGACCATGCCGTTGCCGCGCACCAGCATCGACACGGTCTGCCGGGCGGCGGCGCCGGGAAAGGGGACGTGATCGTCCGACCAGCCGGTCATGGCCTGGTACGCCGCGACGTACTCGTCGTTCCAGAGCCGCTCCCACAACGTCACGTAGCGGGTCACCTCGGCGGTGGGGGTCAGGGTGCGGAAGCCCTGGACGACGATCTGTGGGGGCACGTTTCCGGAGGTGTCGAGCACGCTGTCGACGTCCAGGCCGCCGACGGCGAAGACGTCGCCGAGCGGGCCCATGTGCCGGAAGTCCACGGGTGTCGCCACGACCGTCAGGCTGCGCAGCGGCGCGTCGGGGTGATGCGCGGCGTACAGCAGCGAGAGGTTGCCGCCGAAGCAGTAGCCGAACAGATTGACCGTCCCGGCTCCGGACAGCTGCCGGATCCGCTAGATGGCGGCGGGGATGTAGTCGTCGACGTAGTCCTCGAGCCCGTTGTGCGCGTCGCGTTCGTCGGGCTCGCCCCAGTCCAGCAGGTAGACGTCGAAGCCGGCCTCGAGCAGCTGCTCGACGAAGCTGTTGCCCGGCGTGAGATCGAGGATGTAGCTGCGGCTGATCAGGCTGAAGACGATCAGCAGCGGCGGGGAGTGGCGGACGTTCTCGTTGCGGTAGTGCCACAACTGCGAGCGTCCCCGCTGCCAGACGACGTCCTTCGGTGTCTGCCCCACCCCCGGCCGGTCGACGCCGGCGACCAGCCGGATCCCGTTACGTGCCCGCAGGGCGTTCCGCTCGACGTCGCGCCGGACGCGGTCGAGGACCCCCTTCGGGGTGGGCACGATCGGCATGCTGGTCCTCCTCGCGGCGTCCGCCGCTCGTCCGGTGTCGCTCCATGTCCAGTTGCACGGTCAGCCGGCGCACCTCGCGGTCGAGCGCGCCGATCTGCGACCGCAGCCGGTACACGTCACTGCCCGCCGGCAGGTTGACCAGGTGCCAGGCGCGGGCGGTGACGTCGCGCACGGAGGAACGGGCGAGCGCCTGGGCCCGCCGCGCCAGGGCGGCGCCGAGCGCGAAACTGGGCGTGCGGACCAGGCTCTCGCTCCGTGGCGTCACGGTTCGCTCGGCGGCGTCGTAGGCCTGCCGCCACAGCGGGGTGGGCGTGGTCACCGCTGCCGGACCTGCTCGGGGACCTCCACGGCACGGCGGAGGATCTTCCCTGTCGGACCTTTCGGCAGGGAGTCGACCAGCCACACGTAGCGGGGGTACTTGTAGGCCGCGACCCGTGCCTTCACGAACTCGCGGACTTCGTCGACGTCGGCCTGCGCCCCGGCTTGAGGGCGACCGCGGCGGCCACCTCCTCGCCGAGATCGGGATGGGGCACCCCGACACAGGCGACTTCGGCCACGGCGGGGTGCTCGTACAGCACCTCCTCGATCTCCCGCGGATAGACGTTGTAGCCGCCGCGGATGATCATCTCCTTCTTGCGGTCGACGATGAAGTAGTAGCCGTCCTCGTCGGTGCGCGCGAGATCGCCGGTGCGGAACCAGCCGTCGGGGATGGCTGCCGCGGTGTCTTCCGGGCGCTGCCAGTAGCCCCGCATCAGGTTCTCGCCGTGGATGGCGATCTCGCCGACGTCCCCGGGGGCGACGTCCTTGCCGTCGTCATCGACCAGGCGCATCTCCACGCCCCGGACCGGGGTGCCGATGGACCCCGGCTTCCGCTCCGCGTGCGGATGGTTGAAGGACGCCACCGGCGATGTCTCGCTCAGTCCGTACCCCTCGAGGACGATGCAGCCGAAGGTCTCCTCGAAGGAGCGCATCACCTCGACCGGCATGGCGGAGCCGCCTGAGACGCACAGCCGCAGGCTGGACATGTCGACATCGCCGCGGTCGGGCTCGTGCAGCATCGCGGCGAACATCGTCGGCACGCCCTCGAACACCGTGACCCGGTCGCGTTCGACCAGCGACAGGGCCTTCGCTCCGTGGAACCGGGGGAGCAGCGTCAGGCAGGAGCGGGCCAGGACGCCGGCGTTGAGCGAGCACGTCAGCCCGAAGACGTGGAACAGCGGCAGGCAGCCCATGATCACGTCCTCCGGTGTCGCCTCGAGGAGCGTCTCCTGCATGGTCCTGGCGTTGCTGTTCAGGCCGGCGTGGGTGAGCTCGGCCCCCTTGGGTTGCCCGGTCGTGCCCGACGTGTAGAGGATCACCGCCAGGTCCTCGCCGTCCCGGTCTTCGGCCACGGCACGCGGCCGGTCGCTCATCAGGGCCTCGGGGAGCGCCGGGCCGACCGGGACGGCATCGATGCCGACGGCTCCCGCCGCCTCGACCACGGGCTGGGCCGTGGAGTCGAGCGCGACGACGACGCGCGCCCCGGAGTCACGCAGGTAGTACTCGACCTCGCGAGCCTTCAGGAGCGGGTTCATCGGCACCACGGCGCCCCCGGCCAGCAGCGCGCCGTAGAAGACGACCGGGAAGGAGGGGACGTTGGGGAGCACCATCCCGACCCGGTCACCCGGCTCGACGCCCATGGACTTCAGGGACGCCGACACGCGAAGGGCGGCATCGCGGAACTCGTCATACGTCAGCACGGTGTCGTCCATGCGGAGCGCCGGCCGCGCACCCTCGGCATCGGCGTCCAGGAGGTTGTGCGCGAGGCTCGGCATGCCGCCCGCGTACCCGTTCCGGAAGTGACCTACGCCACTCGGGTTACGGTGCGGGCCAGGAGTGCCGCCGGATCCCGAGGAGCTGACCCGAGTGAGAGACCGCACGATCCTGGACATGTTCCGGCTGGACGGCCGGGTGGCGATCGTGACGGGGGCGTCCTCGGGCCTGGGTGCGGTGTTCGCCCGCGCGCTGGCCGAGGCCGGCGCCGACGTCGCTCTCGGTGCGCGCCGCGCGGACCGGCTCGCGGAGACCCAGCGCACGGTGGAGGACGCCGGTCGCCGCGCCATCGCCGTGCAGACCGACGTCGCCCGCCCCGAGGACTGCCAGGCCCTCGTCGACGCCACCATGGCCGAGTTCGGCCGGGTGGACATCCTGGTCAACAACGCAGGGATCGGGACGGCGGCCCCGGCCACCCGGGAGGCGCCCGAGCAGTTCCGCCAGGTCATCGACGTCAACCTCAACGGCTGCTACTGGATGGCCCAGGCCTGCGGGCGGGTCATGCAGCCGGGCAGCTCGATCGTGAACATCTCCAGCGTGCTGGGGCTGACGACGGCGGGGCTGCCGCAGGCGGCGTACGCGGCCAGCAAGGCCGGACTGATCGGCCTGACCCGCGACCTCGCCCAGCAGTGGACCGGCCGCAAGGGGATCCGGGTGAACGCGCTGGCGCCGGGCTTCTTCGCCTCGGAGATGACCGACAGCTACCAGCCCGGCTACCTGGAGTCCCAGCTCCCGCGGGTGCTCGCGGGACGCACCGGCGACCCGGACGAGCTCGCCGCGGCCCTGGTGTTCCTGGTCAGCGACGCCGGCGGCTACGTCACCGGCACGACCCTCCCGGTCGAGGGCGGCCTGCTCACCAGCTGACCAGCCCGGCGTCGGCTCGGTGCCCATCTCCGGACATACCGGGCCAACAGCTTCTTAGGTCGTGGGCGTGGTCGACGCCGCAATGGAGGGTCGCGGACGGAGGAATCGGCCGCTCCGAAAGCGGTCGGCTACGGAAGGGGCGACGGCGCGAGGCGCCGTCGCCCCTTCCCGTGTGGAATCGATTCGCCGCGAAAGTTAGCGGAATGCAAACGTTTGTCACTCCAACTGTCAGTTGGCTTCAAAACGGCGGCGCGCCCTTGACAGGGCAATGCCGCGCCCCGATTCTCACCCCACTGCCCGAATGCAAACGTTTGTGTAGCACGGATTCCGGATCGCTCCACGTCCTCGCCCGTCGCTCGGGCTCACGGCCGGCGCGACGGGCGGGAGGGCCGGCCTCTCGAGGAGGTCGGCGCAGGCGTTGCCCGTGCATCAACTCGTCAAGGGAGATGAGCGCAAGGTGAAGATTCCAGGTGTGCTGCCGCGCTGGCGCGCAGTCGCGGTGCTCGGTGCCGTCGCACTGCTCGCGGCTGCCTGCGGAAGCTCGGGCAACTCCGGCTCCGGCTCGGCGAAGGGACCGATCAAGATCGGTGTGTCCCTCTCCCTCACGGGTGACTTCTCGGCCGACGGCAAGGCCTTCCAGCAGGGCTACCAACTGTGGGCCAAGCAGACCAATGCCGACGGCGGGCTCCTGGGCCGGCAGGTCACCCTCGACATCGTCAACGACGCGAGCAGCCCGGTGCAGGTCGCGACGAACTACCAGAAGTTGATCAGCGTCGACCACGTCGACCTGGTCTTCGGCCCCTTTTCCACCGGCTTGACCAAGGCATCGTCGCAGGTGGTCAACCGCTACGGGTACGCGTTCGTCGAGGGCGCCGGTGGTGGGCCGTCGGTCTTCACGTCGGGCCTGCACAACGTGTTCGACGTGAGCCTCCCGGTCGCCAACAACCTGGTGAGCTTCGCCAAATGGGTCGCGGCGATGCCGGCGTCCGAGCGGCCCAAGACCGCCGCCTACGCGACCCAGGACGACCCCTTCACCGCTCCGCAGCTGGACGCCGCCCGCAAGATCCTCGAGCCAGCCGGGGTGCAGACGGTCTACAACAAGACCTACCCCTCGGAGACGACGGACTACAGCCCGATCGCCGCCGGGATCATCAGCGCGAAGGCCGACATCGTCCTGGTCGGGACGCTCCTGCCTGACGTCTCGGCCTTCGTGAAGCAGTTCGTCCAACAGAACTACAACCCGAAGGCGCTGATCGCCACCGCCGGCCCCGACCAGGGCGCGCAGTTCATCCAGAACGTCGGGGCGAACCGCACCGAAGGGATCATGGTCCCGAACGGCTGGTACCCGACGGCCGACAACCCCGGCAACGCGGACATGGTCAAGGCCTACATCGCGCAGTACGGCGGCACCGCGGCGGAAGTGAGCTCCGATGTTCCGGAGGCCTACTCCGTCGGTGAGGTGACCGCTCAGGCCGTCAAGAACAACGGAAGCCTGGACCAGGCGAAGCTCATCAAGGAGCTGCACAGCAGCACGTTCGACTCGGTGCAGGGCAAGGTCAAGTTCGACTCCACCGGGCAGAACGTCGACGCCTTCTCCTTCGTCTTCCAGTGGCAGGGCAAGGACCTGGTGCCCTTCAAGCCCGACGCGAACTCGCTGCTGGTACCGGTGCCGCCGGAGACCCGGAAGATCCAGTACCCGAAGCAGACCTGGTAGCCGCCGCACTCATCGACGGACCGGTGCCGCGGCCTCTCGGAACCGCGGCACCGGCCATCAGCAAGGAGAGTTTCCTATGGGTACGGAGCTGTCGAAGGCCGTCGTCGACGGCGTGCTGACCGGCGGTGTCTATGCATTGATGGCAGCGGGGCTGACCCTGATCTTCGGGGTCATGGAGATCATCAACATTGCACAGGGCATCTTCGTGGTGCTGGCGGCCTACCTCAGCTATGTCCTGCAGGTCCACCTCGGGATCGACCCGTTCATCGGTCTGGTCTTCACCATGCCGTTGATGTTCGGGGTCGGCGTCCTGATCGAGTGGGGCTTTGTCCGACGGCTGAAGGCGCAGAACCGAAGCGCCCTCTCGATCCTGGTGACCTTCGCCGTGGCGATCGTCATCGAGGGCATCCTGACGCAGTTCTTCTCGGCCGACCTCAGGATCATCAAGGCCTGGTACGTGGACAAGTCCGTCCACGTGTTCGGCTTCTACCTGCCCTACATCTACCTGCTCGGCTTCGCGCTGGCGGTGGTCCTGCTGGCTGCGCTGTACGTGTTCCTCTACCGGTCGCGCAGCGGCAAGAGCATCCGGGCCTCGGTGCAGAACCGCACCGGCGCCGAGCTGATCGGCATCAACATCAACCGGGTCTCGGCGATCACCTTCGGGATCGGTGCGGCGGTCACCGCCGCCGGCGGAATGGTGTTCGGCGCGACCAACTCGTTCAACCCGAACTCCGGCTACGACCTCATCTCGCGGTTGCTCGTCATCGTCGTGCTCGGCGGTCTGGGGAGCATCGGGGGAGCGCTGGTTGCCGCCGTGGCTGCCCTCGTGATCGAGGACGTCACCGCGGTGCTGTGGTCACCGATCTGGGCCAGCACGATGTTCTTCGCCGTCCTCGTGCTCGTCCTGCTCGTGCGGCCGAACGGGCTGTTCGGACAAGCGGCGGTGCGCGCACAGTGACCGGCCGCGCAGTGATCGACCCAGCTTCGAAGGAGCGTTCCATGGCATCGTCGGCCTCCCTCGCCGTCCCCGCCGATCCGCTCTCCGGCCGCGGGCTGAGCATGGTGCGGCGGGTGCTGCTCGGCGCGCTCGTGCTGTTCGCAATCGTGTTCCCGTTCGTGTTCACCAACCCCGCGACGACGTCGATCGCGATGTTCACGCTGCTCTACGTCGGTGCGAGCTCCGCCTGGAACACGTTCTCCGGTTTCACCGGTTACATGGCGCTGGGTAACGCCGTCTTCTACGGCAGCGGCGCGTACGCCTTCGCCAACCTGGCGTCGCACCTGCACCTGAACGGCGGCATGGGCATCTTCGCTCTCGTCCCTGTCGCCGGCCTCATCGCCGGCCTGGTGGCGCTGCCGGTCGGCTGGCTGGCACTGCGCACCCGGCGGCACACGTTCGTGGTCATCACGATCGCGATCTTCTTCATCTTCCAGTTGCTGGCCTACAACCTGCACGCGCTCACCAACGGCTCTTCCGGCATGTCACTGCCGATCCCGCCGTGGGACGCCCAGACCTACAACACGTACTTCTACCTGGCCGCGCTCGTGGTGGCCGTCGTGGCCGTGGCAGTGGCCTGGGTGGTCCGCCGCTCCAGCTTCGGCCTGGAGCTCCTGGCGATCCGGGACGACGAGGACCGCGCACTGGGCCTTGGGGTCCGGACAACCAAGGTCAAGCTGGCCACGTTTGTGCTCACCGGTTTTCTCACGGGGATGTGCGGTGCGATCTACGCGTATTACCTCGGCAGCATCTACCCGCCCTTCGCCTTCGAGGCCATCTTTGACGTGACCATCGCGCTCATGGCCTTCTTCGGCGGGCTCGGCACCATCAGCGGCCCGGTCATCGGCGCGCTGATCCTCGAGCCGGTCCAGCAGTACATCACCCTGCGGTTCACTGCCGGAGGGTTCTCCCTGATCGCCTTCGGGGTGCTGTTCCTCATCGTCATCCGGTTCATGCCGGAGGGCATCGTCCCCTCGCTCGCCGGCGTGCTGCGACGAAGGCTGCGTGCGCGGGCCGAGGGCGGAGCGAGCCCGCAGTCGAGCGACTCACCACCACCAGGCACGACGGTCTCAGCCGCGGGCGTCGCCGGGGGGGTGCGGTCATGAGCGCGCTCCTCGAGGTCTCCGACGTCCGCAAGAGTTTCGGTGGGCTGCAGGCCCTGTCGGGCTGCTCGTTCACCGTCGAGCGCGGATCGGTCACCGGCCTGATCGGCCCCAACGGCTCGGGCAAGACCACGATGTTCAACGTCATCACCGGCTACGAGCACGCGGACTCGGGCGCGGTCCGGTTCGACGGCCATGACATCACCGGGATGCCGGCGGGCAAGGTCGGCGGCCTCGGCGTCGGCCGCACCTTCCAGCTGAGCCGGGTGTTCGGTCGGCTCACGTTGCTGGAGAACCTGCGGGTCGGCAGGCGAGGGGTGCCGAGGTCGCGCCGCGGGGAGTTGTTCAGCGACCAGCGCTGCATGGAACTGCTGGACTTCGTCGGCCTCACCCGCCTTGCCCAGGAACCGGCCGGGAGCCTCTCCTACGGGCAGCGCAAGCTCGTCGAACTGGCGATGGTGCTGGCCCAGGAACCGTCGGTGATCCTGCTCGACGAGCCCGCCGGTGGGATCAACCCCACTCTCATCGGACAGATGGCCGAGCGCATCGCCCAACTCAACAAGCAGGGGGTCACCTTCCTGCTGGTGGAGCACAACATGGAGTTCGTCATGGGAATCTGCGACGTCGTCGCCGTCATGGAGCGGGGCGCGGTCATCGCCGTCGGTGAACCGGGAATGGTGCGCAACGATCCGCTGGTGCTCGACGCATATCTGGGCGGGTCGCTGGACGACGAGGATCCCGTCGCTGCGGCACCCTCGGCGGCTCCGGGCATCATCGGGGACCGGTCATGAGCGCCCTGCTGGAGCTGCAGGGCGTCTGGGCCGGCTACGGCGGCAGCGATGTCCTGCGGGACCTCACGTTCTCCGTTCCCGCCGGAAGCGTGACCTGTGTCGTCGGCCCCAACGGCGCCGGCAAGTCGACGATCCTGCGAGTGGTCAGCGGTCAGGTGACGCCGCGCAAGGGGACGGTCACGTTCGAGGGGAAGCGGATCAGCGGCCTGAACCCGCGGCAGATCCTCGGCCTTGGCATCGTGCAGGTGGCCCAGAGCCACAGCCTGTTCCCCGACATGACGGTGCGCGAGAACGTCGAGATGGGCGGCTTCCTCCTGCGCGACCGGGCGGAGGTGGCCCGGCGGCTCCGGCAGATCGAGGACCTCTTCCCGATCGTCGTGGACCGAGCCGAGGACAAGGCCGGGGCGCTGTCGGGTGGGCAGCAGCGGCTCGTCGAGTTCGCCCGGTGCCTGATGCTCGATCCGAAGCTGGTGGTCCTCGACGAGCCGTCCATGGGGCTGGACCCGAAGACGCTCAAGAACGTGCTCCAGCAGGTGCGCACCATGTGGGAGGACGGCCGCACCATCCTGCTGGTCGAGCAGAACGTCCGGGCCGGTCTGTCGCTGGCCACCAGGGCAGTCGTCGTGGAGAGCGGCCAGGTCCGGCTGGAGGGCACGGGGAGCGAAGTCAACAGCAATCCGGAGATCGCTCACCTCTACCTCGGCGGGGGAACCGCGTCGGCCGCCGTCCCCGCCTCCGACTGATCGGTCAGGTACCGCTCTCGGCGCGGCGGATCAAGCCGACGATCCGCTCGGTGAGCTGCGGCCACAGCGCCCGCGGCAGGTCGTGGCCCATGCCGTCGATCACCAGCAGCTCGGACCCGGGGACGGCGGCGGCGGTGGCGCGTCCACCACTGACGTTCACCAGCGCGTCCTGCTCGCCGTGGATGACGAGGGTGGGCACCGACACCTTGGCCAAATCGGTCGTGCGGTCCTGAGTGGTCAGGATGGCGGCCAGCTGGCGAGCGACGCCGGCGGGGTCGTACGCCCGGTCGAACGACAGGCCGGCTCGGTCGCGTAGACCGGCCTCGTCGAACTCGAAACCGGGGGAGCCGATCACCCGGTAGGTGTCCACGGTCCGCTGGACGGCGCCGTCCCGGTCGGTCGCCGGAGGGGTGAGCAGGAGGGCCAGCGCGGCTTCGGCCGGAGCGCCGACGGACGGGTCGCCGGTCGTCGACATGATCGAGGTCAGGCTGCGCACCCGTTCCGGGTACCGGATGGCCACGAGCTGGGCGACCATCCCGCCCATCGAGGCGCCGACGACGTGGGCGCTCTCCAGTCCCAGGGCATCCAGCAGGCCGACGGTGTCGTCGGCGAGGTCCGCGAGCCCGTAGGGGACCGACGACGCGTCGCCACCAAGGACGGTCATCACGTCGGGGGCGCCGGCGGCGTCCAGGTGGGTGGACAGGCCGATGTCCCGGTTGTCGAAGCGGACGACGAACAAACCCTCGCCGGCCAGGCCGCGGCAGAAGTCATCGGGCCACCCGATCATCTGGGTGGCCAGGCCCATCACCAGCAGCACCGGGACGTCCGCGGGGTTGCCGAAGGTCTCGTAGGCCAGCTCGATGTCACCGACGCGGGTCTGCTGGATGTCGTCGCTGTGCATGGCGCGGACGCTAGTCCAGCGCAGATCTGGAATTTCCCTGGTCTGGTTACGGCGAGTACGCGCGACACGCCGGTGTGGTCGTCCACCGCGGCAACACTGGCTACAACAGCTTCTTCGGCGGCCGCAGGCGTCGTCGTCCTCCGCATCTCTGCGTTGGAGGCGCAACGAAAAACGACCTGCGCCGCACGGATCGTGCGGTGCAGGTCGGATTCGGATCGCGGTGGTGCCCCCGGCAGGATTCGAACCTGCGCCCCTGCCTCCGGAGGGCAGTGCTCTATCCCCTGAGCTACGGGGGCCTATCCCGGTCGTGCTGGGAAGAAGTTACCAGCCGCGCGGAACGGCCCGGGCGGGGGCTGTCAGGGCGCCGGGAGCGGAGTCCCGCCGCGGGCGGACAGCATCTGCGCCATCGTCGTGGTCTCGGCCGTCTGGGTGTCGGCGATGGTGGCGGCCAGCCTCCGGACGGCGGGTTCGGCGGCGTGCTTCGCCGCGTACTGGGCCATTCCCAGGCCGCCCTGGTGGTGCCGGATCATCAGGCGCAGGAACTCGACGTCGAACGGCCGACCGGAGAGCGTGCGCAGGTGGTCGAGCTCGGCCTGGGTCGCCATCCCGGGCATCAGGCTGTCGGACCCCATGGTGTGCCCGCTCATCCCTGACATGCCGGCCATCCCGGCCATGTCGCCACCCATCCAGGCCATGGTCGTGCCGTTGGACGGCGGCAGGCCCCACAACGCGAGCCAGCCCTGCATCCGGCCCACCTGGTTGGTCTGCGTGGCCGAGATGTCGAACGCCAGGAGGCGGACCTCCGGGTCCTGGCTGTGCGTGGCGACGAGGTTGGCCATCTCCACGCCCTGCTGGTGATGCCGCGCCATGTCGCGCGAGAACCCCGCGTCGACCGAGTCGGACGTGGGGGTCGCCGTCGACCCGGCGTCCCGGCCGATCCCGAGCGCGACGGCCAGGCCCCCGCCGAGGAGCAGCAGCCCGACGCCGATGACGGCCAGCAGGATCACGCGCAACGGGCTGCGCGGCGCAGCGGTCGGTGCGGTCACGTAGGCGGAACCTCCCTCAGCCCGTGGTCGTTCCCGCGGCGCCGCTCCCGGTGGCCGGGGAGGTGGGCATCGTCGGCGCGTCGGTCGGTCCGCCGGGGGTGCTGGCGTCACCGACGACCAGCGGGTGGGCCTTGAAGGTCGGGTTCTCGCAGCTCGCCCCCACCTCGGGGTAGAAGTCGCTGTTCTGCGTGAGGAAGTCGGCGAACTGCTTGATCCGCTTGTCCGTGACGCTGTTGACCTTCAGCTGGTGGTTCCACGACTGCAGGCTGATCGGGGCATCCAGGCCCTTGTAGGGCGACATCAGCCGGTGGGACACCCCGTCGACGAGCTTCGCCAAGGTGGCGACGTCGGCCTTCGACACCTTGTCGGGGTTGTAGGTGATCCAGACCCCTCCGTGCTCCAGGCTGTGGACGGCGTTCTCGTGCCGGATGTCGACGGTGTAGACGGTGCCCGTGCAGTCGGCCCACTGCGGGTCGTGCGGGCCGCCGACGGGGGGCGACTGGTCGTACTTCACCGGCGTGTTCACGTGTGACTGGCCGGCGGCGTACGTGAACGTCTGGATCCCCGAGATCTGGCTCACCGAGGTGATCTTGTCCGCGTTCGCCTTGTCGACCGCTCCGACGGCGTACCAGATGACCGCGACGGCGAAGACGACGACGACGAGCGCCGCGGCGATCAGCCCCCACGGCCGTTGCTGAGCCACGACCTGGGTCGGGGGCCGGGTGCGCCCGCGGGTGCCCGAGGGCCGCCCCTTGCTGCTGGCGGGCGTGCGGTCCTTGGCCAAGGTCTCTCCTCGATGCTGGGCAACTCAAAGCTGAGCAACTCAAAGCTGGGCACGTCGATGCAGGGCAAGCGCCTGGGCGGCCCCCTCTGGCCCGCGAGTCTAGGTCGGCTCCCTGTCCGTGCCGGGGTTCCGGGCAGGCCGCCGGAGCGGCGCGGGCCAGTCAGTACGCTCGTGCGGTGACACCCGAGCAGTTGGCAGACGTCGTCCGGGCCGCCGTGAGCGCGGCTGTTGCCCGCGGCACGCTGGCGGTCGAGGTGCCCGACGACGTCGTCGTCGAGCGGCCCCGCAACCCCGAGCACGGCGACTACGCCACCAACGTCGCCCTCCGGCTCGCCAAGGCCGCCGGCCGGCCGCCGCGCGAGGTCGCCGAACTGCTGGCAGCCGAGCTGCGCGCGACGGGCGGCATCTCCCGCGTCGACGTCGCCGGGCCGGGCTTCCTCAACATCACGCTGGCGAAGGCCGCGCTGGGGCAGATCGCCGTCCAGGCAGTCACCGCGGACGCCGCCTACGGGCGGACCGACGTCCTCGCCGGTCAGCGGATCAACCTCGAGTTCGTGTCGGCCAACCCGACCGGCCCGGTGCACATCGGGTCCACCCGGTGGGCCGCCGTCGGGGACGCGCTGGGCCGCCTGCTGAGCGCCAGCGGCGCCGAGGTGACCCGCGAGTACTACTTCAACGACGCCGGCGCCCAGATCGACCGCTTCGCCCGCAGCCTGCAGGCCGCCGCGAAGGGACGCCCGGTCCCGGAGGACGGGTATGCCGGCGCCTACATCGACGACATCGCCGCGCAGGTGGTCGCCGCCGAGCCCGGCCTCCTCGAGCGGCCGGACGCCGAGCAGCTGGAGATCTTCCGCCGGCGCGGCGTCGAGCTGATGTTCGCCGAGATCCGCGGCTCGCTGGCCGAGTTCGGCGTCGTCTTCGACGTGTACTTCAGCGAGCGGACCCTGCACGAGTCCGGGGCGCTGGAGAAGGCCATCGCCCGCCTGCGGGAGCAGGGGCACGTCTACGAGTCCGACGGCGCCGTCTGGCTGCGGACGACGGACTTCGGCGACGACAAGGACCGCGTGCTGGTCAAGAGCGACGGCGAGCCGACCTACTTCGCCGCCGACTGCGCGTACTACCTGAACAAGCGCGAGCGCGGCTTCGACAAGGTCGTGATCATGCTGGGGGCCGACCACCACGGGTACATCGGCCGGTACAAGGCGCTGGTCGCCGCGGCCGGCGACGACCCGGACGAGCACCTCGAGATCCTCATCGGGCAGCTGGTCAACCTCGTGCGCAACGGCGAGCCGGTGCGGATGAGCAAGCGGGCCGGAACGGTCGTGATCCTCGCCGACCTCGTGGAGGCCGTGGGTGCCGACGCCGCCCGCTACGCCCTCGCCCGGGCCTCGGTCGACCAGCAGATCGACCTGGACCTCGACCTGTGGAGCCGGCAGAGCAATGACAACCCGGTCTTCTACGTGCAGTACGCGCACGCCCGCATCTCCTCGCTGCTGCGCAACGCCGGTGACCTGGGTCTGACCCTCGGCGCGGCCACCGACGTGGACGTGTCGCTGCTGGCGCACCCGCGGGAGAGCGACCTGCTCCGTGCCATCGGTGAATTCCCGCGGGTCCTCTCGGGCGCGGCCGAGCTGCGGGCGCCGCACCGCGTGGCCCGGTACCTCGAGGAGCTGGCCGGTACCTACCACCGCTTCTACGACTCCTGCCGGGTCCTGCCGCTCGGTGACGAGGAGGCGACCCCGCTGACCACGGCGCGGTTGTGGCTGTGCGCGGCGACCGCGGTCGTGCTGCGCAACGGCCTGGCCGTGCTCGGCGTGCACGCACCGGAGCGGATGTGAGGGCGCACCCGGCGGGGCCGCTGCACGGGGGGATCGCGCCGCCGCAGGCCGCCGGTGCGCCACCGACCGACCTCGGCGCGCTCGACCCGAAGGTCTGGCCGCGCTCGGCGCAGCGCGTCGGCGGTGAGCTGCACCTGGGCGGGCGGCCGGTCACCGACCTGGCCCGCACGCACGGCACACCGCTGTTCGTCCTCGACGAGCAGGACTTCCGTGGCCGGGCGGCGGAGTTCGCCACCGCGTTCGAAGGCGCGGACGTCCACTACGCGTCCAAGGCGTTCCTCTGCGGTCGGGTGGCCCGGTGGGTCGCCGACGACGGGCTGCACCTGGACGCCTGCAGCGGCAACGAGCTCACGCTGGCGCTGGCCGCCGGCTTCCCGCCGGAGCGGATCGCCCTGCACGGCAACAACAAGTCGGTGGGCGAGCTGCAGCTGGCCGTGGATGCCGGCATCGGGCACATCGTCGTCGACTCCTTCGACGAGATCGACCGGCTGGTTCCGATCGCCGCGGCCCGCGTCGAGGCGGGCAGCGCCCCGGTGCCCGTGCTGATCCGCGCCACGGTGGGCATCGAGGCGCACACGCACGAGTTCATCGCCACCGCGCACGAGGACCAGAAGTTCGGTTTCTCGTTGGCCACCGGCGACGCGCTCGCCGCCGCCGTCCGGGTGATCCGGGAGCCGCACCTGCAGCTCACCGGGCTGCACAGCCACATCGGCTCGCAGATCTTCGACACCGCCGGGTTCGAGGCTGCCGCGCACCGGGTGGTCGGGTTGCTCGGCCAGCTCCGGCAGGCCACCGGAGAGGTGCTGGCCGAGCTCAACCTCGGCGGCGGGTTCGGCATCGCGTACCTGCCCGAGGACGACCCTGTGTCTCCCCAGGTCATCGCCGAGCGGCTGCGCGCCGTCATCGCCGCCGAGTGCGCCGCGCAGGGCCTGCCGGTGCCCCGGCTGGCGATCGAGCCGGGCCGGGCGATCGCCGGCCCCGGCACGGTGACCCTCTACGAGGTCGGCACGATCAAGCCGGTGCGGCTGGGATCGAGCGGTGCGCCGGGCACCCCGCTGGTGCGCAACTACGTCTCGGTGGACGGCGGGATGAGCGACAACATCCGCACCGCCCTCTACGACGCCAGCTACACCTGCGTGCTCGCCAACCGCGAGTCGGATGCGCCCCCGGCCCTGTGTCGGGTGGTGGGCAAGCACTGCGAGAGCGGCGACATCCTCGTCCGCGACCTGTGGCTGCCCTCCGACGTCCAGCCCGGTGACCTCCTCGCCGTGGCCGCGACGGGCGCCTACTGCTGGTCGATGGCCAGCAACTACAACTACCTCCTCAAGCCGCCGGTGGTGGCCGTACGGGATGGCGTGGCGACGGAGATCGTGCGGCGTCAGAGACTGTCGGACGTGTTCGCACTCGACGCCGTCCTTGCCGACCTTCCCGACCCGGTCGGAGCGGACCGGTGACGCCGCCGTTGAGGGTCGCCCTGCTGGGCTGTGGCACGGTCGGCAGTCAGGTGCTGCGGCTGATCTCCGAGCAGTCCGACGACCTCGCCGCACGCATCGGCCGCCGCGTCGAGGTCGCCGGCATCGCCGTCCGGCGGCCGGCCCACCACCCCGACGTCCCGGCGCACCTGCTCACCACCGACGCGCAGGGGCTGGTCACCCGCCCGGACGTCGACCTCGTGGTCGAGGTCATCGGTGGCATCGAGCCGGCGCGCACGCTGATGCTGGCCGCCTTCGAGGCCGGCAAGTCGGTGGTCAGTGCCAACAAGGCGCTCCTGGCCGACGACGGCGTCGAGTTGCACGCCGCCGCCGCCAAGGCAGGCGTCGACCTCTACTACGAGGCGGCCGTGGCCGGGGCGATCCCGCTGCTGCGCCCGCTTCGGGAATCGCTGGCCGGCGACCAGATCCGCCGCGTCGTCGGCATCGTGAACGGGACGACCAACTACATCCTGTCCCGCATGGCCGAGACCGGCGCCGGCTTCGCCGAGGCGCTCGCCGAGGCCACCGAGCTCGGCTACGCCGAAGCCGACCCGACCGCGGACGTCGACGGCTTCGACGCCGCGGCGAAGGCCGCGATCCTCGCCTCGCTGGCCTTCCACACGCCGGTGACCGCGACCGACGTGTACCGCGAGGGCATCTCGGCGGTCTCGAGCACCGACGTCGCCCGCGCCGCGGAGATCGGATGCACGGTGAAGCTCCTGGCCATCTGCGAGCGGGTGGGGAACGGGGATGCCGGAACCGTGGCGGTGCGCGTGCACCCGGCGATGATCCCGACGACGCACCCGCTGGCTGCTGTGGGCGGCGCCTTCAATGCGGTCTTCGTCGAGGCCGAGGCTGCCGGGCAGTTGATGTTCTACGGCCAGGGAGCCGGGGGAGAGCCGACGGCCAGCGCTGTGCTGGGTGACCTGGTCGCCGTCGCGCGCAACCGGCTGGCCGGAGCCGCCGGGCAGTCGACGACCGGGTACGCGAACCTCGCCGTCCGGCCGATGGACGAGACGCCGACGAGGTACCACGTCAGCCTCGACGTCGCCGACAAGCCCGGCGTGCTGGCGACGGTGGCGCAGGAGTTCGCGCGGCACGACGTCAGCATCTCCACGGTCCGTCAGGACGGCAGTGGGGACGCCGCCGCGCTGGTGATCGTGACCCACAGCGCCCCTGACGCCGCGCTCTCTGCCACCATCGCGGCGCTGCGGGACATGCCTGCGGTCCGTGATGTCACCAGCGTGCTGCGCGTGGAGGGTCTGCAATGAGGGCGAGCGCGATGACGGTGTCGCCGGGCTGGCCGGGGCTGATCGAGGCCTACCGGTCCCGGCTGCCGGTGACCGACTCCACCCCGGTGGTCACGCTGCAGGAGGGGGCCACCCCCCTGCTCCCGGCCCGGGAGCTCTCCCGCCGGACCGGGTGCGAGGTCTACCTCAAGGTCGAGGGCGCCAACCCGACCGGGTCGTTCAAGGACCGCGGCATGACGATGGCGATCACCAAGGCCGTCGAGGAGGGCGCGCGAGCGGTCATCTGCGCGTCCACCGGCAACACCAGTGCCAGCGCCGCCGCGTACGCAGCCCGCGCCGGACTGATCTGCGCCGTCCTCGTGCCGCAGGGGAAGATCGCGACCGGCAAGATGGCCCAGGCCCTGGTGCACGGGGCCAAGCTGCTGCAGGTCGAGGGCAACTTCGACGACTGCCTCACGCTGGCGAGCAAGCTCTCGATCGACTACCCCGTGAGCCTGGTCAACAGCGTGAACCAGTACCGCATCGAGGGGCAGAAGACCGCCTCGTTCGAGATCGTCGACGTGCTCGGCGACGCTCCCGACATCCACTGCCTGCCGGTCGGCAACGCAGGCAACATCACCGCCTACTGGCAGGGCTACCGCGAGTACTGCCGCGACAGTCAGGCCCCCGGCCCTGCCTCGCACACCCCGCGGATGTGGGGCTTCCAGGCTGCCGGCGCGGCGCCGATCGTCACCGGGAAGGTCGTCGAGGAACCCAGCACGATCGCCACCGCGATCCGGATCGGCAACCCGGCGTCCTGGACCAAGGCGCTCGACGCCCGGGACTCCTCCGGGGGCCGGATCGACGCGGTCACCGACCGGGCGATCCTGGCGGCCTACCGGCTGCTCGCCCGGACCGAGGCCGTCTTCGTCGAGCCGGCGTCGGCCGCCTCGGTGGCCGGTCTGCTCCAGGTGGCGGCCGCCGGTGAGCTGGAGCCGGGGCAGCGGGTGGTCTGCACCGTCACCGGCAACGGGCTGAAGGACCCGGAGTGGGCAATCTCCGGCGCGCCCGCTCCCGTCACCATCCCGGTCGACGCGGCCGCCGCCGCCGCGCAGCTGGGCCTGTGACGCTGCCGGCCGGCGCCTCGGTGCGGGTACGCGTCCCGGCGACCAGCGCGAATCTCGGGCCGGCCTTCGACTGCGCTGGGCTGGCGTTGACCCGGTACGACCTCCTCGACTTCGCCGTCCTGCCGTCCGGCCTCGAGGTGGACGTCACCGGCGTCGGCGCGGGCGAGCTGCCCTCCGACGAGTCGCATCTGGTGGTCCGCGCCTTCCGCGCCGCGTGCGCCGAACTGGGCTGGACGCCGCCGGGCCTGCGCGTGGTCGCCCAGAACGCCATCCCGCAGGGGAGGGGGATGGGCTCGTCCGCGGCCGCGGTCGTGGCAGGCGTGTTCGGCGCCTGGGCGCTCTGCCCGGACGTCGAGGCCATCGACCTCGACGCGGTGCTGCGCCTGGTCACCGAGCTGGAGGGGCATCCGGACAACGTCGCTCCGTGCCTGCTCGGCGGGGCGACGCTGTCGTGGACGGAGCCCGCGGGCGCCCGGGCCGTCCGGCTGGAGGTCGCCCCGGAGATCCTGCCGGTGGTGCTCGTGCCCGAGGCGACGCTGTCGACGCACGTCGCCCGAGGCCTGCTGCCCGAGCTCGTGCGGCATGACGACGCCGCGTTCAACGCGGCGCGAACCGGGCTGCTGGTGCATGCGCTGACCGCCGAGCCGTGCATGCTGCTGACGGCCACCGACGACCGCCTGCACCAGCGGCAGCGCGAGGCGGCCATGCCCGCCACGATCGCCCTCGTGGACACGTTGCGGGCGGCCGGGCACGCCGCGGTCGTCTCCGGCGCCGGGCCCAGCGTGCTGGTGCTGACCCAGCGCGGTGCCGAGAACCCGTCCCCGGACCCGGCCGCCACGCCGCACGTGCGTGAGGTGGCCGCACTCGTGCCGCCCGGCTGGGTTCTCCTTCCTCTCGAGGTGGACCTCAGCGGGGCGCGGGTGATGCACGAGATGCCTCGTGCGAAGTCTGAGGTATCTTCTGCATAACGAGGAACACGCCAGGAACCACTGGTGTTGTCCAGTCCGTGAGCTGCGTCTAGGCTCACGGCGTAGCCGCCCACTCGGGCGAGCCTCGCGCGGGGCCGAAGCAGACGATCTCTCTTCGCCGCTGATCCGCCTCGCAGAAATTTCGACCTGATCCCTGTCTGTGCTCCCGCCCCCGGGCCGGACCGGCGGGGACCAGGGCACCCCCTGCGCTGGTAGGCGCAGGTCACCGCAGGGAAGGACCTGTACGTGAGTGAAACCACCGACCTCGCCGAGACCGGCACGCGCGATGCGGCCGGCACGACCGAGGTAGTTGCCGCTGCTGGGCCGGCAGAACGCGGCCGTCGCCGCGGTAACGGTCTGTCCGGCATGCTGCTCCCCGAACTTCAGCGGCTGGCCGGCGAGCTGGGTATCTCCGGCACCGGCCGGATGCGCAAGGGCGACCTCGTCGCCGCCATCTCCGCCCG